>JBDREN010000114.1:0-31592 GCA_043819795.1 Elusimicrobiota bacterium | reverse complement strand
GGCAGCCAAGGCCCCAAGAAGGAGTCCGTTGGTGCTGAGAGACACCTCCTCGATCCCGGCCACGGAGGCTACCCTGCCCAGGAGCTCCGGGAGCCCGCGCCGGACAAGGGGCTCGCCTCCGGTGATCCGCACACGGCTGACGCCGAGATCCGAGAAGCAGCGGACCAGCGAGACGATCTCGTCGTCGTTCAAGAGCGCGCGGCCGCGGCTTTCGCCGGCTCCCCCGGCGGGCACGCAGTAGACGCACTTCAGATTGCAGCGGTCCGTGACCGAGAGGCGCAGATAGGTGATCCGGCGGCCGAATGAATCGATGAGGAGTCGCTTCATAGCGGGCTCTCCGCCTCTCGCGGGTCCTCCGTCGTGTCCGCGTCGAAAGGCGCCGCGGCCTTTGAGGGCGGGTGCAATCATCCTATCCATCGGAACGGGAGGATCTCTCCTATGCCGACCTGCCGGGCGCCCGGGGGGCTCATGGCGAGGGCGTTGGCCTTGGACGCCATGCCGAGCATGCCGGAGCCCTGGGGACGGATGATGCGGAGCTCGACGTCGTCTCCCTCTTGGCTGGCCCGGCAGAACAGATACTGCTGCCTGTCGGGCGGAAGGCGGAACTCGTTGACCGCTTTGCCCCGAAAACGCCATCTGTCTTCCGCGGGCCGGCCCAGCATTTTCCCGATCGCCGGCCGGACGAACTCCTCGAAGCTGACCCAGACCGAGACCGGGTTTCCGGGGAGGCCGAACACCGCGGTGGACCCGCGCATCCCGAAAAGGAGGGGCTTTCCCGGCTTGACGGCCACCCTCCAGAAGAGCGTCTTCATGCCGAGCTCTTCGAGGACCTTCCGGGTGTGGTCGTAGTCGCCGACCGAGACGCCCCCGCTGACCAGCAGGAGGTCGGCGCCGTCCAGGGCCTTGGCGAAGGCGTCGGTGAGCAGATCGGGCCGGTCCCGCACGATCCCGTGATCCACGGGCTCCGCGCCCGCTTGCCGGACCGCGGCCGCCAGGCAGGGGCCGTTGCTGTCCCTCAGTTGGCCGAAGGCGGGCGCCTCAGCGGGCCGCACGAGTTCGCTGCCGGTCGCCACTATGGCGGTCCTTGGACGGCGCGCCACCGGGACCCGGACCACTCCTTGGCTGGCGAGCAGGGCGACTTCGAGGGGGTTGAGCGTTCGGCCCGCGGGAAGCAGGGGATCTCCCTTGCGCACGTCCTCGCCGGCGGATCGGACATTCTCTTTCGGGTCCACGCTGGAGAAGACTTTGACCCGCCCGTCCGATAGGTCCGTTTGTTCCTGCATGACCACAGCGTCGGCTCCGCGCGGCATGGGCGCGCCGGTGAGGATCCTGGCCGCCTTCCCGGAAGGAAGGGAGGAGGCCGAGGGGTGGCCGGCGGGGATCTCGCCCGATAGACCCAACAGCACGGGCCTTAACCGAGAGGCCTCCGCCGTATCCCGGGCCTTCACGGCGTATCCGTCCATGGACGAGTTGTCGAAAGGCGGATTCTCGATCGAGGCCGAGAGATCCTTCGCCAACACCCGGCCGACGCAGGCGGCAAGCGGGACCTCCTCCGAGCCGAGGGGCCGCACCGCTTCGATGATCCGCCCCAGGGCTTCCCGCGGCGGGATCATCGCCTCTCCTCGCATGTCTCCAAAATGCTGATATTCTCGCCCATTTTCAGAGAGATAGTCATTGTTTCCAGGGTTCATTGTATGAATAGCAACGCTTTCACCACAACAGGAGGCCCATCCGCCGAAGGAGCCCTTCTCGCTTATTGAAGAGGCGTCTTCTTGAGCCCGCTATCGCCCGCGGCGCGAGGGGTCGGGAGAAGGCGGGACGCTCCCGCGCGCCGGGTCGGGCCGGCTGATGATGCCGCCGCCGAGGACCTCGTCTCCCTCGTAGAATACAGCGGACTGCCCCGGCGTGACGGCCCTTTGGGGAGCCGAAAAACGGACGGCCGCTTCCCGCCCATCGCCGGAGACGTCGAGGATCGCCTCCTCACCCCTGTGGCGGTGCCGGATCTTGACCGAAGCGGTCAAGCGACGCTCAGGCATGGGCCGGGTCCATGAGACCCGGCGGACCCGGCAGGACGAGGCCAGGGCTTCATTCTCCGGTCCCACGACGAGGGTGTTGGTCGCGGTATCGAGCTCGATCACGAACATCGGCTCCTTGGCGCTGATCCCGATGCCCCGTCTCTGGCCGATCGTGTAGGAGGATAGCCCCCGATGCGTACCCAATATCCGTCCGCCGGCGTCCCGGATCCGGCCCGGAGCATGGGGGCGCCCCGCATGGACGGCCAAGAACCTCCGATAATCCCCCCGCGGGATGAAGCACACGTCCTGGCTCTGCGGCCTTTCCGCGGTGGGCAGTTTCAGCCGCCTGGCTTCGGCCCGCACTTCGGTCTTTGTCATCCCGCCCACGGGGAAGATCGCCTTGCCGAGCTCTTTCTGGCTCAGGCGATACAAAAAGTAGCTCTGGTCCTTCCCCGCATCGGCCGCCTTCAGCAGGCGGCGGAATGTCCCCGCCTCTTCGACCCGGGCGTAATGTCCGGTCGCCAGATATCGCGCGTCCCAGGTGGAGATCATGTCCAGCAAACGTCCGAACTTGACGTGGCGGTTGCATTCCACGCATGGGTTGGGCGTCAGGCCCTCCAGGTAGCTCTCGACGAAGGGGGTGACCACGCGGGAGTCGAAGAGGTCCCGCATGTCCAGCGTGTGATGCGGGATTCCCAGGAGGGCGCAGACGCGTTTGGCGTCCCGCTCGTTCGACGGCCCGCGGCCAGCGACGGGGGGCTTCAGGTCCAGGGTGACGCCGACGGCCTCGTATCCCCGGTTCTTGAGCAGGGCCACCGCCACGGAGGAGTCCACGCCCCCGCTCATGGCGACGACGACCCTCTCGCCGATCGGGTCTTCGTGTCCTTCCCGCATGATGCCATATAGTACGGTTCACGGCCCGCGCTGTCAATTTATTGCGGGTCACGGCACCGGAATCCGTTAGGCACTGTTAGGGCCAGGGGTGCTTGGGATACCTGCGGCGGAGCTCAACCTTGAGGGCGGGGTAGGCGTTCTTCCAGAACTCGGTCAGGTCGAGCGTCTTCTGCACGGTCCGGAAGTTGGGCGCGAGGATGTCGAAGAGCACGGGCAGGCGCCCTTCGCAGAGGCTGAGGGCGCCGCTCATCCCCAGCAGGTCCCCGATCTTGGCCGAAAGCTCGGCCGGCTGTTTCTCGAAATAAGCGAGCTTGCCCATCCTTCCGGAGGGGAGCTTCCTGCGCGTGGGGAGCGTCTTATCCAGGAAGTCCATGGCCTGGGCGCCGAGATAGCGGCCGATATGCGCCGTCAGGGAGACCTGCTCGATCTCCCTTAGGGTGTTCCTCCCCGCGCAGACTCCTTCATAGATGAGCCTCCAGTCGTCTTGGTCCAGCTTCGAGTACCCGTATTCGGGATAGAACTTATGGGCGAGGCGGATGCGCGTGACGAGCTGCTCCACGTTCTTGTCGCGGCTCGCGTGCGTCACCTCCCCGCTCGCGAGCTTCTCGGCCCACAGCGCGGCCGCGGCCTGCCGGTCCGGGCGGCCCATCTCGGCGGGCTTGCTCACGATGGCGAGGCTCCGGAACATCAACCTCTTCTCCTTCACGACCGCCATGCGCTTGCCGTCGAATTCCACGACGTGCTTCCAGAGGCATTCATCCGGGAAGCGTCGTTGGACCGCCTCCGGCTCGCACGGGAGATGAATTGTGACGGCCACCTGGCGGGCCTGCCCCGCCCCGGCCGTCTCGCGGATATCCATAGCCAGGATGAGGCTCGGGGGCGTGCGGCCTTTCTCGACCGGCAGAAGCGCCTTGCGGCCGTCGGCGAGCCTGTAGACGAGGCTCTCCGCCTGCCTCGCGGCCAGCCGGTCGGCGAAGGCCTCGAGCCACAGCTCGCCCAGGCCGCTTTCGCCGGGCTTTCTCCTTACCGCGTGACGCTCGTCCGCGCCCAGGCGCTTGAGCTGCCTGAAGAGCGCGGAGGCCTCCCAGGGCAGGTCCTCGTCGTCTCCGGCCGAGAGGCGCTCGGCCGCGGCGCGCAGGTCCACGGTACGGTCCTTGCGGCGATCCGTCGAGCTTTCGAGGGCCGCGACCATCGCGCACGCCTCTTCATAGTCCTCCCGGACGAGGCTTTCCGCGCCTTCCAGCACGGAGGCGAGCCTGGGCGCGACCGGATAGCGGACCAGCGTCCGGCCTTTGGCCGTGATCCGGCCCTTGCCGTCGAGTGCCTTGATCGATTCCAGGGTCCGGCCGGCGGCGTCGAGCGCCTCTTTCTTGGGCGGAGTGGGCCAATCCAGGCCGTGCGGCAGGAAGGCGGCCTTCAGCCGAAGAGAGCTCAGCTCCAGCCGCGCGACCTCGGGGGCGACGGAGTCGTGCATGGACAGGTCCTCCGCCTCCGACCACAGCCGCAGGCAGCGGCCCGGAGCGGTCCGGCCCGCCCGCCCCGCGCGCTGGGTGGCGTTCCATCGGCTGATCCGGGCGAGATAGAGGGTGTTGATGTCGCGCGCCGGGCTGTAGCCCGCGATGCGGTGCCAGCCGCTGTCGATGACCGCGTTGACCCCCGGGATGGTGAGCGAGGTCTCCGCCACGTTGGTCGAGACGATGACCCGGGGCTTGTCCGCCGGGAACTCCATGATCCTGTTCTGCAGTTCGAGCCCCATGGACCCGTGGAGCTGTTGCAGGGCGAACCCCGCCTCCCCGCAGAACGGACCGAGCGCGGAAACCGTCCGCCGTATCTCCCTCATGCCGGGCATGAATACGAGGGCCGCCCCGGAGAGCCCCTCCTGGCGCAGGAGCCTGAGAGCCCGGAGGGCGTTCTCCGCGAGTCCTTCCCGGTTGAGGGGAGGCATCTGCCGGATGTCCACGGGAAAGGGTCTCCCCGGCACGTGGACGTGCTCCGAGCCGGGGAGATAGCGGGAAAGCCCGCCCACGTCCAGAGTGGCGGACATGACGGCCATCTTCAAGTCCGGGCGGACTTTATCTCGGACCGCCTTGAGCCACGCGAGCGCCAGGTCGCATTCGAGGGTCCGCTCGTGGAATTCGTCGAGGATGACGACGCCCGCTTTCTTGACGGAAGGGTCCTGCATGAGCTGCTGGATGAAGACCCCGTAGGTCTGGAAGACGACGCTCGTGTGGCGGTCGCAGCGGCTGTCGAAGCGGACCTTGTAGCCGATCTCCCTGCCGAGACGCTTGCCCGTCTCATGGGCCACCCGGCTCGCGAGGGCCCGAGCCGCGAGCCTGCGGGGCTGGAGCACCAGGATCGTGCCGGGGAAATCCCGTCCGCTCTCGAACAGGAATTTCGGGACCTGCGTGGACTTCCCGCTCCCCGTGGGCGCGGTCAGGATCAGGCTTCCGGTCTTCTTCAGAGCTTGGAGTATCCGGTCGCGGAAGGGCGTTATGGGCAGCGGCGCGCTATCCTTCATCAATCGCCGAAGGCGGGGTAGGCGTCCTCGTGGCGCCGGCGGATATCGTCCGCGCTCACCATCCGGTCCGTTATCCGCAGCCACTCCACCCGCAGCTTCAGCCAGAGTACCTCGTGCTGGATCTGGTTGAACCGGTTGTTGTCGAGTATGTTGACCGCGGAGATGTAGTCGTTGAGCGATGCCTTGGCGTAGGTGTAGTTCTCCGACTCGTCTTTTAGGATGGATCCGGCGAGCCCGATCTCTTCCTCGGCGATCTCCTTGAGCCGCCGCTCCCGCTCCAGGCGCAGGTGAAGGTTGCGGATCTCCGTCAGCAGGCGCACGAGAGTGTTTTGGGCGGAGAGCCGCGTCCGGCGCTCGGCGATCTTCGATACCTCGTGCTCGGCTTCCTGTCTCTGGTCCGAGAAGGGCCATTCGAGCGAGACCCCGGCGAGCACGCGATTGTCCGGCTGCCGGATGCCGGCCTTGCTGCCTTCGCGCTGGTATTCAACGAGGAGCCGGATCGACGGAAGGAGGTCGTCGGCGTCGCGGGCGGCGTCGAGCGAGCTTTTCTCCTCGAGCATGCGGAGCATCCGGCTGGTGCGGCTCGCCTCGCGGAAGCGCGCGACCTGCGCGTCGAGCGCCTCTTCGGGGGCGGCCGGGGGGGCGGGGGCGCGCGGGACGAGGGGCCGCTCCCCGGCGTGGCGCAGGACGCGCTTTACGAGGTTCATGCGGCTCTCGTAGGCCTCCTCCAGAGCCACGAGCCTGTCCTTCCTGCCGAGGACCTGCAGCCTGGCCTTGTTGACGTCGATGGGCTTGGCGATCCGGGCATTCTCGCGCTGGCGCATGTTTTCGAGGAGCTTCAGGTTCTCCTGGTAGGATGAGCGGCCGACCTGCAGGTTCTCGTAGGCCTCGTACCAGTCCAGGTAGAAGACCTGTATGGCCGCCAGGTAATCCTCATACGCCTCGACGATCTGGTGGCGGGCCACGTCCGTCTCGATGCCGACGATCTTATCGAGTAGGCGCGTCGAGCGGCCGAAGGCGTTCTCGGCGATGGGCTGCGACAGGGTGAACGCTAGCTCCGAGGACGCGTCTCCGGCGCCGGCCGCAGGGGTGACGCTGTAGGCGGCGGAGACCTCGGTTCCCGTCATGGGGAAGAGCTTGCTCAGGCCCGCCGCTGTGCGCGCGTCCCGGTCGCTTTCTTCCAGGGAAACGGTGAAATCCTCCTTGACCGACAGCACGAGGTCCCGCGCCGGAATCCGCAGGTCTTTCCGGTAGCGCAGCGCCAGCTCCGAGACCAGGATCTCCTCGAACTCCGTGTCGCTGCGCGCCGCCAGCCGCAGGAACTCCTCCATGGATAGCGTGGGGGGTTCTTCGGCCGGCTTGGCCTCCTCGGCGAGCGCCGTCGCGGCCAGGAGCGCCGCGGCGGCTATGGCGGGAAGGATCCGGCGGACGGCCGTCATCCCGCATCCTCCCTTCTTAGGCGTGCGCGGATGCCTTGCTCCAGGCTGCAGAGGCACGGGATGAGCACCAGAGTGATCACGGTGCCGAATACCAGCCCCCAGGAGAGCGCCAGCATCATCTCGGCGAGCATGGCGTCGTAGCCGGCGAGGCCGTAGGCAGTGGGAAGGACTCCGACGACGGTGGTCAGCGTCGTCAGGACGACGGCGCGCAGGCGGGTCTTGGCCACGTCCGCGATGCGCCGGTCGCAGTCCGCGGGGGAGGGGCCGTCCTTGAGCTCGTCGTCGAGCTTGACCAGCATGACGATGGAATCGTTGATCACGACGCCCGAGAGCCCCAGGGCGCCGACCGCGGCGAAGAAGCCGAAGAGGACCTTGCCGTGCAGGAAGAAGGCTAGGGCCACGCCGACGACGCCGAAGGGGATGGCCAGCATGATGAGCAGGGGCTTGACCGCGGAGTCGAAAAGGATCGCGAGGATGACGTAGATGAGGAGGACGGCCAGGAGGACCGCGTTCCGGAAGTCCTTCTTGGACTCGCGGGTGTCCTCCACCTCCCCCGTGAACGCCAGAGTGGTGGTGGGATGCTTCGACAGGATGTCCGGGAACACGTTGGCCTCGAGGTCGTCGGCGACCTCCAAAGGCGTCATCTTCGCCCCGTCCGCCATGTCCGCGTAGACGCGGGTCGTCCGCTTCATGTCGCGCCGCGAGATGCTCGTGGGGGAGACGACCTTCTCGATCGAGACGATATTGCGCAGGGGGACCAGGTAGTTGCGCGTGTTCTCCACCGGGATGCTGAGGACCTTCTCTATGTCGTCCTTCGCGGAGTCCACGGTGGTCAGGCGGACGCGGACCTCCTCGTCCCCGTTGGAGAACTCGTAGACCACGATGCCCTCGAGCGCGGCGCGGAAGGTCGAGGATACGTCGGTCGGGGTGATGGAGAGCCGCTTGATCTTCTCGCGGTCGAGGGAGATGCGGTACTCCTGGGTGAAGAAGCCCTCGTCGATCTCGGCGTTGGCCAGCGCCGGGTGCTCCTGGAACTTCCTTTTCATCTCGTCGACGATCTCGCGGCGCAGCGCGTCGTCGTTCTGCTGGACGAGCAGCTCGATGGGGCTGCCGGAGGACTGCCCCCAGCGGCTCTTGCGGAACTGGATCTTGGTGAAGCCCTCGAGGCGGCCGATCTTCTCCTCCAGCTCCGAGACGATCTCATCGGCGGACCGCTCGCGCTTCTCCTTGGGGACGATCTCGATCAAGGTGCGGAACTGGTTCTCCTGCACGGCCCCGCCCCTCCGGCCGCGGGCGATCATCGTCCTGAAGCCCACGACCTCCTTGCCGATCATGGGGACGATGATGTCCTCGATGTTCTGGGTCATCTTCGCTGTGTCGTAGCGGGTGGAGTCGGGCGGAGTGAGGCCGGTCAGGGTGATGTCGCGGGTCTCCTCGGCGGGGAACATGACGAACTTCATGCGTTTGGTGATGAGGAAGCCCGAGAGGACCAGCAGGAGGATGAGCCCCAGGAACACGAGCCATTTGTAGGGCAGGACCTTCTCCAGGAAGCGGCCGTACCGGTCCTCCACCCGCCCGAACCAATGGCCCGGCGCGTCCATCACCCCGTTTTCGATGCGCTTGGACCAGGGGAGGCGCATCTTCATGGCCATGTGGCCGGGGAGGATGAGCACGGACTCGAAGAGGCTGGCGCCCAGCATCAGGAAGATGATGGGGGGGATGAACGTGACGAAGCGGCCGAAATGGCCCGAGAAGAAGAATAGGGGGATGAAGGCCACACAGGTCGTGGTGATGCTGGCGAGTATGGGCAGCATCACGTAGGCCGTGGCCTTGACCGCCGCGACGTTTCTCGCGACGCCTTTCTGGATCTCGCGGGTGATGTTCTCCGCGACCACTATGGCGTCGTCCACCACGATGCCGAGCACGATGATGACCGCGGCCAAGGTCGTGCCGTTGATCGTGTAGCCCAGCCAATTGGACGCGATCATGGTCATGCAGAGGCTGAACGGGATGCCCATGGCCACCCAGAAGCCGGATTGCTTGTCCAGGAAGATGAAGAGGGTGGCCAGGATGAGGAGGAAGCCGATGGAGCCGTTGATGCCGATCAGCGAGAGCCGGTTGCGCACGTCGATGGACTCGTCGTCGAGCATAACGGCCTCGAACGTGGTGCCCTTGAGGTTCCGCTTTCGGTAGCTCTCCAAGACCTTGCGCACCGCGTCCAGCGAATCGAGGATGCCGTAGGATGGGCTCTTGACCACGTTGAGCATCACGGCCTCGCGGCCGTTCACCTTGATGACCTGCATGTTCTTCTCGTAGCCGGACTCGATGTCCGCGGCTTCCTTCAGGCGGATCACCTGTCCCTCGAAGCCTCCCTGGACCACGAGATCCCCCAGACGGGCGGGGGTGTTCAGCTCGGAGAGCAAGGTCACCTTGGGCTCCCCCTTGGCCTCGATGGTCCCCGCGGGCTGGCGCAGGTGGTTGGCCCGTATCTCCCTGAGGATGGCGTTGAAGGGGATGTCGTAGCGGACCAGCTTGTCGGGGTGGACCCGGACCTGGATCTCCTCCTGGAGGTAGCCGCTCTTATTGATGCTGTTCACATGCGGCAGGTTCAGGAGCTGGTTCTCCAGGGCGAAGGCGTACCGCTGCAGCTCGCGGCGCTTCTCCAGGTCCAGCATGGGGACGTCCTTGTTGTAGACCGCGATGTCCAGGATGGCCATCTTCGCGGTCTTGAAGATCCGTATGGAGGGGTCGTCGATGACGTCGTCCGGGAACTTGGTGTCGAGGACCGCGTTGCGGATCTCCATGACGACTTCGTCCATGTTGGGGAGGTCCGGCTCCAGCTCGATCGAGACGCTCGCCTGCCCCACGCTGCTGGTGCTCTCGAGCCGGTAGACCCCGTCGAGCCCCCGGAGGTTCTCCTCGACGGGCTTGGTGACGAAGTATTCCACGTCCTCGGCCGGCGCGCCCGGATACCGGACGGAGACGCGGACGCGGTCGAAGGTGACCGACGGCATCTCCTCCTTGCGGGTCTGCCGCCAGGCGTAGGCTCCGCCCAGGAGCACGACCAGGAAGGTGAGGTTGGTCAGCAGATGCCTGCCGGCGAAATAGGCGATGAACCTCTCGGACATCGGCGGAGGCGGTTCGGGCGGTCTATCGTGTCGGGTCTGGTCCATGCGCCGTCCTGAAGCTAGGGAGTATAGCCATTTTGGGAATCCGCCGGCTACCGCTCGTCCGCGGACTCCATATTTAGACGCCCGCGTCCGCGAGAAAGTGTCGCGGCGTCGGGCTTGGCCCGCGGGAAGACCGGCGCGGTCATCCCCGAAGGCCGAGCCCGGCGCGGCCATCGGGGCGCCGCCCGGGGCGCGCGGCGGGTGCTAATGGCTTGCGGCGGGCGTCTCCAGCGTGGCGGTGATCCACCGGTGATCGGAGCCCGCGTAGTCCCCGCGGCGGGCATCCTTGATAACGAGACCCCTCGCGAAGATCCAGTCCACCGTGCCCACCAGGCGCTGGGTCCCGCCCTCGATCCCGGCTTCGCGGAAGCCCGCGTCGCGCAGGAGGCCGAGCAGGGGCGCGTCGCGGTGGCAGCAGACGAACCAGCCGACCGTGTTGAAATCCCCGAGGATGATGACGGGGCCGTCGAAGGTCTTGGCGTGCTCGAGCAGCGTCCGCATTTCGCCCGCCCTGACTTCGGGGATGAATGGATGCCAGCCGACCTTGTAGGTTAGGTGGACGTCGTAGACGCGGAGGGCGCGGCCCGCGGAGTCCCGGAGGTCCGCCCAGGCCGCGCTGCGCCCCCGGCGGAGGGTGATCTCCCCCGAGTCCAGGATGGGGAGCCTGGAGACGATGACGTCCCTCCCCGCGTTCACGCTTCGAGCCCCGAGGGCCTCCGCGATCTCCTTGGCTTGCCGGCCCTCCTCCCCGGTCAGCACCTCTTGGAGGGCCAGGACGTCGCAATCGGACAGGGGGGGCTCTTTGAGCTCCTCCAGGACCCTGTCGAGACGCTTGCCCTTGTGGATGTTCCATGTGCCGACGCGCAACTCCCCCGCGTACAGCGAGGCCCCCGCGCACAGGCAAGAAATCAGGAGGATCGACGCTCTCAGGCGCATGGCAATTGATAGCTCATTCGAGCGCGGGAATCAATGGGGCGCGCATCGCCGATGGAATCCTGAGGGCATCCCAACAGACAGAAGCAGGCGGCACGGGATGGAGAGAAATTGGATGAAAAGGAAGGGGGGCTCTCAGAGCCCCCCTTCGCTTTTCAATCGAAAGGAACGAACGGTTACTAGATGCGAAGCTCGGCCCAGGTCATCGTGACCTTGGCGCCACCCTGCCCCACGAACGACGTGGACTGGGCCGCCATGTTTATGATGACGTCGTTGCTGTACCTCGCTCCACCCCGAGACCATTGCTTCACGATCGTCTTCCCCTTGGCTGCGACGATGTTGAACGCTCCACTGTTGTTTGTGTAGCTGAAAGCCCAATACGTATAGCCTTTCCACTGCATGACCCGGCAGTGGGTGTAGCTGTATGAGCCGTTGATGTAGCAGCTGAACTTCTGCCCACTGGGAATCGCGGGGGCCTGGCTCTGGGCCACCGTCGCCGCCTTAGGAGCGCACATATCCACCACGGTCGCGCCCGATGCTCCCGTTGCTTCCCAGTTGTCGCAAATGGAGTTGACGAGGATGTTCAGCGTGGCGTTATCAAGCAGACCAGTCGGGCCTTGCGGGCCTACCGGGCCTTGATAGCCCTGGGCTCCGGTGGCACCCGTCGCGCCCTTGGCGCCCGTCGCGCCGGTATTGCCCTGGTCGCCCTTCACGCCCTGAATGCCCTGCTCGCCGGTGTCACCCTGGTCGCCTTTATCGCCCTTCACGCCCTGAATGCCCTGCTCGCCGGTGTCACCCTTGTCGCCCTTATCGCCCTGCATACCCTGCGGGCCGATCGGGCCAATCTCACCCTGGGGGCCGACCGGGCCGACCTCGCCCTGCACACCCTGAATGCCCTGGTCGCCTTTATCGCCCTTCACTCCCTGAATGCCCTGCGGGCCGATCGGACCGATTGGACCAGGAGTCAACTCGATCTCTTCCAGGTCTGTTCGCAGAGTGTTCACGGCCGACTGGAGGTCAGCGATCCCGGTGTCCAGCTCTTCGGTCTTGGTGTTCAAGTCCTTGACGTCGTCGTTCAATCCATCGACTTCGCCGTCGATCTTCTGGAACGGTTGTCCGCTCGGGCCAGTATTCTTATCCTTCATTTTTTGCGCAGGCGCATTGACGCCCAAGATGCCGAATAGGAACGTCAAACAGACGGCGGAGACTAGAAGCTTCCTCATGGAACGACCTCCTCGTTGGAATGGTTCTCGGGATTCGAGGCACAAAGGGCGGAAAGAAAACGAAGACTGCCTCGCTGCCTCGTGATATATTATAGCAACCGGACGGTCAGGAGACAATACCAACCTGTGGTTCACAAAACAATTAGAAAATACATACAATCCATAAAAAAGGAATGCCAAAAGCCGAAACTCTTTGGCGGGTCACCTCGTCATCGGCGGGAGAATCGAAAGATGATATGAAAGCGTGAGAAGAAAAGAGGCCTCTTGCTCCTGGCACCCACATCCCGTTCCGCGTCAAACTGATGCGGAGAGTGACACGGCTTACGTCCCATTCCCGCGGCGCGGCTGACTGGTCCGAAAGCCGTTGCTTTTAAATATCTATTTCTGTGCGATTGTCAGCGCTCTGTCCGTGGCAAGTCGGCGAATCGCGTCTATCATAGCAGCGGGGACTTGCCGGGGGATGGGTGGGCCAGCGATCCAGCCTTCAAGTTGATGTTTGAAGGTTCGGCCGTATGGTTATGTGGATTTTCACCGGAGACCGGTATCGCCGGCGGAGGGTGGAGATGAAGATTACTCGGGGAGGAGGACGACATCCCCGCGCTTGGGGAGCTCTTTGCCGGTGAACGTCGCCACCGACCCGTCCGCGCCGAAGAAATCAACGATGCGCAGCTCCCCGATCTTCTCTCGGGTGCGTCCGATGACCTTGCCGGTCGCGGGGCTCTTGACCTCGCGGCCCAGGCGGTAGACCGCGAGCTTCTGGTCCCTGCGCAGGCCCGATGTCTTGCCCGCGTCGAGGAGGACCCGCCCGCCTTCGAGGTCCGCCACCCGGCAGGACCATCGCTGCAGGTCTATCCGGCGTGAGATGTTCTTCGCCAGCTGGCTGATGGCGGCGCGCAGGGCGTCGCCCTCCAGGGCCTCGTCGTATTCCTGCCTGGAGCCCATCCCAAGGACTTCCCCCGTGGAGCTCGAGGCCTCTCCCCTCCCGCTGTCCGCGTAGACGACCTCGGCGGTCTCCGCGTCGACGACCCGGACGTCCACGGTGGCCGAGGCCGAGAGATTCTTGCGCCGGCCGATGATGTAGTCCGAGCCCTTGGTGGCCGCTCCGAAGTTCGAGATGGTCCCCAGCACGACCGCGTTGAGACCCAGTAGGCGGCCCATCTCGGCCGCGGTGTCCGCCTCCACGAAGCCGGCCGCGGCCAGCTTCTGCTCGTCGAACACCTTGTCGAGCCGCTCCCGCTCCACCAAGACCAAGCGGCCTGTCCGCGCGAGCTCGGTGATGAGTATGTCCGCGGCCGCGTTCTTGTAGGTCGCCCGGACGGCGAGCGATCCGAATCACGGACGTTTCCAAAAACGCTTGACCCGCGATATGCGGCCGAGGCCAGCGTCATGAATCGCGGATGGCGAAATCGTCTGGGGCGAGCCGATGCACTGGGCCCCTGCCGGGGCCCGGCGTGACCAAGGAGCAGCGCAGGCGCAGGCCGCATCCAGACGATTACAGGCCCCGGAAGACTTGTGACACGGACTGTTAGGGTGATCGCCCCAGCATCTCCTTGATCTCCCTGTCGATCTTGGACCGGCAGCGGCATGTCGCCGCCTCGTCGGTCATGACCATGTCCAGCTGCCTGGTGTGGATGCTCAAATAGCCGAGGATCTTGAGGTGGGATTCCATCAGGTCCTTCTCCAGATCCTCCACGCGCGCGATCAGGTTGTCCTCCCTTACGTCCGTTTGGAACCCGTGCTCTTCGACGATATCCGCCACGAAAAGGACCCGCTTCCGCCTCCTCTGGAAGTCGGTCGCCCCGCCCTTGAACTGGAACCTGATGTAGTTCTCGCGGGGGCGGTCGCCCACCAAGGCCTCGACGATGGAGAAGTGAAAGCCCAGCCGGGAGACCAGGCTGCAGTAGTTCTTCGAGATCATGAAGTAGTTGCGGTCCCCGTAGGACGAGCGGGCGCCGGGCGTTAGGGCGGGATTGGCGGTGGCCTGGAACATCACCGACAGGAAGCCTTTGGCGTCGATGGGCGGCGGGCCCTCCCAGGGGAACCTGGTGATGCCCTCCCAAAGGGCCAGCATGGGAATGGAGACGATGTTCCCTAATTCGACCCACGAGCCGTCCACCTCCTCCCGGAATCCGTCGTCGAGGTTGAGGACCCACCATTTCATGGGTACCTCGGCGATCAACTGCTTGCTCGAGCGCTCGGGGAAGCTGTGGTCCTTGCCGAAACGGAACATTTCAGAGACCGATTTCTCGTGGCAGAACCGGGTGATGTCGTGGAACGTCCCGCAGTTCTCGGGCTTGAAGGAGACAGCGTCGGGGTCTAGGAGTCTCAGCGGCACGATGTGCTCGGCCGCGCCCTTGAGAGCCTCGAATACGGGGCTGCCTTCCATCAGGCTCTTCCGCCTCCCGCATGTCGCGAGCAGGCTTTCGATCCTGTCCTCATAGACCGTCCGGCCGTCCGCGTCCACGGTGATCAGGCGGCCATTTTCGAGCTTCTCCAGGGCGCCGCTCGCTCCAAAGAGCGCGGGGACGCCGAACTCCCGGGCCACGTTGGCCAAGTGGCCGGCGAGGCTCCCCTGTTCGGTGACCACGGCGGCGGCCCGGTCGAGCAGGGAGGCCCAGCGGGGAAGGGCCTGCGCGGCTACCAGGACGCCTCCTTGGGGGAACCGGAGCGCGTCGGCGTCCTTCTTGACGACGAAGACACGGCCGGCCGCGGCGCCCGGGCTGGCCACGACCCCGCCGCGCAGGATGACTGGCCCCGGGTCCTTGCCCGGAATCTGCCCGGGGCCCGCCGCGCGCCCCGCATCGGACTGCCGCAGCGGGCGGCATTGAAGCACGGTGACGGCCCCGTCCTCGGCCAGGGCCCATTCGACGTCTTGAGGGATCCCGTAGTGCCGCTCCAGGCTGACGGCCGTGCGCGCGAGCGCGAGGGCTTGGGCTTCGGTCAGCGAGGGCTTCCTCCGCTCCTCGACGGCGATGAGCACGCGCAGGACTCCCTCACCCGCATCGCAGGCGTATTTCCTCTCTTTGAGGGCTATCTGCTTGTGGCGGACGGCCGGGGGATCGGCCCTGCTCACATAGAACGTATCCGTAGCCGCGCTGCCGTCGACGACCGTTTTGGGGAGCCCCCATGCCGAATTGATGACGATCGCATCGTCCCGGATGTTCAGGGGATCGCGGGAATACATTACCCCGCCCGAGACGGCGTCCACCATGCGCAGACAGCCCACGCACATGGCCACGTCCTCGTCCCGGATGCCCCGATTGAGACGGTACGACATGGCGGGCAGGCTGTATTTGCTGGCTACGATCTCCTTGTAGGCTTGCAGAAGGCTCTCCCGGCTGACGTTGAGCTCCGACCGGTATTGGCCGGCGAAGGACGCCCCGAAGACGTCTTCGCCCAGGGCGCTGCTGCGCATGGCGAGGGCGACCTCCGCTCCCTCCTCCTTCTCCAAGCGGCGGTACTGCTCGGCCACGGCCCGCTCGATGTCTTCCGGCACGGATGCGCGGATGATCAGCTGCTGGAGACCGGCGCTCAGGGCGTAGCGTTGGTCCAGCTGCTCCACCTCGGCGGCCTGTATGCGCCGGTCGATCTCGGCTTGGAGGTCGTTATGCTCCAAAAACCGCCGGTAGGCTGCCGCCGTGATCGCGAATCCGCCGGGGACCCGCAGCCGGAGGCGGTTGGCGATCTCTCCGAGGTTGGCTATCTTGCCGCCCACCTGGTCGGCGAGGCTCTTGTCCACCTCGGCCAGGGGGATGGCCAAGGGGCCCTTCTTCTCCAGGCTCACGGGAAGCACGAAGGGGACGATCTTCCCTCGGATGTCCTCGAATACGGCCGGGAGCTTCGCGTACTTGCCCGGCGCCAGCTCGTCGAGATGCTTGACTATCTGGTAGACGTCGGTGGATGCCCTGGTGCAGCGCTCCCGGACGAACGCCATTCCGAAGGGCTGGGCGCTCGTGAGGGCCCGCTCGATCTCGGCCATGACGTTTAGGGCCTTGTTGTTGGCGTTGAGGAGGAGCTTGAACTGGTGGTAGCGGGCCTGGAAGGCGATGCGCAGCGCCTCGACGTCGGCTTTACCCGGGCCCTCGCCGCATCCGAACAGCCTTCTTATTAGGTCGCGCGCAAAACCCATACGGATCCCGCGGGGGAAAGAGGGTGAGGCGAGTGGGGAGGCCGGTATGTCAATGCTTGAATCTGAGGCCCAGCCCTTCGAACATGAACAGGATGGCGAAGCCGTACCAGACCGTGTAGACGACGTAGAAGATCAGGGAGAAGATGACGACCCCGACGCGCTCGGTGATCTTCTGCGGCGTGATGCCGTAGTAGTTGTAGGCCGTTTCCACGGCTTTTTGCTGAACGAAGGCGACCAGCTTCGCCTGCGCGAACTTCCGCTGGCGCTTGAGCTCCTTGTCCATCATCTTGAGGGCCGTCCACCAGTCGTAGAGGACCCGCCTCGCGTCGTATCGGTATTTCTCCGATATCTTCACCGCGTCGTTGCGGTACATGGCGTCGGCGTCGCCGAGGGAGTTCTTCAATATCCGGCCGAGATCGCCGCTTACGCGGAGCGTCGCCCCATCCACGGTCGTCTCGGCCCCGCCGGCATTGAATAGGCGGGCGGCGTTTTCCGCCTGCGCTTCGTCGTCCATGGTCAGGGACACCGCGAGCGGCTCGCCGGCGAACTTCGCGCATTCCCCCTCCGCCTGAGGGACGTAGTACGCCGACCCCTTGGAGATGGAGTTGTACAGGGCGTCGGAGTATTGGAGGGCGTTCTGCCCCTCGAAGATGGGGCAGAACATCAGGGCCAGCACCATCAAGAACGTCAGGAGCAGGCCGGCGCCGAGGAAGAACCTCTTCTTGTTCGCGATGATGCTCATGCCGCCTCCCCGCTGAGGGCACGGATATTCCGGAGGAAGGTCCCCACCACCCAGACCCCGAACCCGCCGATGACGAGGAAGAATACGTAGACCCCGATGTCCTCCAGCGCGGCGCCGACGCCCGCGGGGACCGGAACGACGCCCAATGCCCCGAGCTTCGCCGGAAGGGCGAAGATCCGGTTGGCGAATCCGGCCAGGACCGCCATGGCGTAGAAGCCGCGGATGGTGATGCCCGGCACGACTTTAGTTACCATGGCGCCGATCTGGATGCCCAGCAGCGAGCCCAGGAGCATCCCCATGGCCAGAGTGTAGAAGATGAAGCCGTAGACCGCGTACTGGCTTATGGACGCGTAGCCCGCGGTGAAGATGATCTGGAATATGTCGGTCCCGACGGTGGTCATGGAAGAGACGCCCAGCATGTAGATGAAGATGGGGAAGGTGAGGAAGCCCCCGCCCACGCCCATGATGCCCGCGGCCAGCCCCACAAGGCAGCCGCTGAGCACCAGGAATATCCAGGAGATCCTCCGTCCGCCGGGCGTGAAGTCGTGGTCGAACTCGACCATGGGAGGAAGGCTGACGGACTGGAGCCTCTGGGGCAGGCCGCCCATGTCGGCCCCCTCGGCCCTCGCCGCGGGCCTGCCCTGCCCCTCGTCGGGGGCGCCCAGGGCCCGCCGGGCCTTGAGGAAGTCCGTCATGGCGTAGGTTCCGAGCAGGCCCAGCATGAGGGAGTAGATGGTCGTGATGAACGCGTCGCTCAGCACGGGGTTGATCTCATAGAGGACGCGGTTGGCGACTCCGCCGATGGTCGCCCCGATGATGGCCCCGATCAGGAAGAATGCGGCAAGGGGTACGGAAACGTTCCCCATCTTCTTGTGGATGACGCTGCCCATGATGGCCTTGGCGAAGATATGGAAAAGATCCGTGCCCACGGCCAGGATGCCCTTGATCCCGGCGCTCATCAGGGCGGGGGCGATGATGAACCCGCCGCCCGCGCCGATGCATCCGGTGATGAGGCCCGCGGCGAAACCGATCAGCACCGACACCATCAGTATCCCCATCGAGTAGGACGCCGGGCTGTAGGCCTTCTTTCCGCCGAGGACGTCGGGGAGGGCCCCGCCGATCTGGTCGGCGAACGCGACGCCCAGGAAGATGACGGGAAGCACGAGGAGGATGAGCAGGAATACACGCCTCTTGTCGCGCAGGATAGTGTTCGATACGTCCAGTTCCCATCTGGCGTGGGCCTCGGCCCCCGCCATCATGAACCTTCCCCACTGTCTCAAGAATCCCATCTCGATGGAGCTCCTCTATCGTTCCGCTTGGTCCGCCTCGCCGCGCTTGATCTTCGCGAGTTCGATGGACCGCTTCTTGTGCGCGTCCTCGAGCTTGTACAACAGCTCGTCGATCTCCAGGGGCTTCATCAGGTAGTCGAACGCCCCCAACCGCATGCCTTCCATCGCCACGTCCACGTTCGCGTGGCCGGTGAGCATGATCACTTCCGTCAAGGGATGCTTCCGCTTGATCTCCTTGAGCGCCTCGATGCCGCCCATGCCGGGCATCTTCACGTCCATGACGACCACGTCGACCGGCCGCTGCTCCAGCAGCCGGATCGCCTCTTCGGCGCTCCCGGCGCTGCGCACGTCGATCCCGCGCTTCTTGATGCGCTTGACCAGGGTGTTTAGGTACTCCACCTCATCGTCGACCAGCAAAACGCTAAAGGGATCCACTGCCCGTTCCTCCCTTCCGCACAGCCTCTTTGATCTTCGTCATGAGCTCTTCCAGGTCGCATGGCTTGGTCAGGTAATCGAACGCGCCCAGCCGGATGCCCTCTTTGGCGGCCTCTCCCGAGCCGTGTCCGGTCAGCATGATGATCGGGAGAGCCGGGACCATCTTCTTGAATATCTTGAGGACCTCGAGCCCGTCCATGTCCTCCATCTTGAGGTCCACCACGGCAACGTCGAAATCTCTTCCCCGGAGGATGCCGATCGCCTCGGTCCCGGTGGAGACGGCGGTGACGTCGATGTTCCGCCTGACCATCCGCTTCCGGATGACGTGGAGGAATCCCTGCTCGTCGTCCACGATAAGCACTCGCAAGGCTCCGGGCGGCGGGGGTTTCTCGTCTACCATGATCCTACGCCGGCTCCGGACCGGCCCCGGGAATCTTCCCCTCCCGCGGGAGCCGGATGTGGAAGGTGGTCCCGACGCCCACGGCGCTGTCCACGGTGATCTTCCCTCCCATCTTCGCGACGATGCCGTGGCAGATGGAAAGGCCCAGGCCGGTCCCCTTGCCCACCGGCTTCGTCGTGAAAAAGGGATCGAAGATCCGTTTCAGGTTCGCTTCGGGGATGCCCTGTCCGGTGTCGGCGATCTTGAGCGCCACGTCCCCGTTCTCCGTGCGGGTGGAGATGGTGACCGTGCCGCCCTTCTTGTGGTCGATGGCGTCGATGGCGTTGTTGATGAGATTGAGCAGCACCTGCGATATCTCGGACGGCGAGATCGTGATGGGGGGCAGGTCCCGGGCGAGGTCCATCTTGAACTTGATCTTCTCGTACTTGGCGCGCTGGCCGGAGAGGTCCCGGACCTCGCGGACAAGGTCGTTGAGCTGGATCTTCACCTGGACCGGGTCGGTCTTGCGGGCGAAGCTGAGGAGCTTCTGCGTGATCTGCTTGCATCGTTTGCCCTGCTTCTTGATCTGCTCCAAGGCGCGGCGGATCTCTCGCACGTTCTCCGTGTCTCCGAACTCGGACTCCTCCAGCAGGTCCCCGATCCAGCCCGACTCCTCCACGGCGATGGCGACCGGATTGTTGATCTCGTGGGCGATCCCGGCCGCGAGCTCCCCGATCGAGGCCAGCTTGCCGGCCTCGATGATCTTCTCGTTCATGAGCTCCTTCGCGCGGTCTCCCTCGGCGATCTGTCCGACGAACCGCTTCGAGAGGATGGAGGCGATGAGCAGGACGGCGATGCCGGCCAGGAGCGCCACCGCCATCGAGATGTTTCGCGCCCGATAGAGGCTGGCGTAGGCGTCGCTCTTGTCCTGCTGGTAGACGAGGGCCCATCCGCCGTTCTTGAGCCGCGTGGTCACGTAGATGGCCGCCCTCCCGTATTCGGGGTTCGTGCCGGTGAAGATGCCCACCCGTCGCGCGGGTTCCGGATGGTCGGCGGGGTGGGAGGGGGCGCCTTTGGGCTGCGCCGGCGGCTGTCCGTCCCCCGCGGGGGCGTCCTTCCAGATGAAGTCCTGGAGCACGTTCACGTAGGAGGTTAGGTCGATCCGGGGCCGGGTCTGGAACCGGCCTTCTCTGTTGATGATGAAGGCCAGGCCGGTATTGCCTAGACGGAGGTTCTCGACAAGGCGGTTGAAGGCCACAAAGTCGATGGTCGCGCGAAGGACCCAATCCCCGCCCGGCTTCCCCTGCGCGTCCGGCTTGACCGCGACGATGAAGTGGGGCAGGCCGCGCAGGCCGAGGAAGACGTCGCTGACATGGTACCGCCTCCCCGCGACCTCCTTGAACCACTCGGCGTTGGCGTAGTCGGCCTTCCCTAGCTTGAAGGGCCCTGCGTAGGCCACCTGCCTGCCTTCGCGGTTGACCAGCCCCACATCCACGAACACGCCCCCATGCTGCTCCTGCAGCGTCCGCAGCAGCTCCGAGAGGAATCGTTCGTCGCTGAGCCGCTGAAAGGAGTGCAGGCCGGCCAGGACGCGGATGTCCGCCAGCCTCTCGTCCAGGAAGGTGTCGATGTCGTCGGCGTGCTTCTCCACCACCTGCACGAGGTAGGCGAGGACCTTGGAGCGGTACGCCGTATGGAACTCATAGGCCGTGACCCCCATCATTATTAGGAGCGGGGTCAGGGAGACGAACGCGACGATGCCGATTATGCTTCTTCTGATGCTCTGATAATGCTTCTGTTTGTCCATGAGCTTAGGCCGTCTTGTCCCTCTCTCCGACCAGGCTCCCGGCGCGGTTCATGACGCAGCACGGAAGACGAGCTGGATGCAGGCGCGGCTATCCTTGACCGACGCCTCGATCTCCCCGCCGATCTGACCCATCAATATGTTCAGGAAGGGAAGATCGAGCTCTCCCCCGGGCGTGTCGCAGGCGCCTTCGACGCATATGCGGGCCGTGGAATCCCGGCGCATCGTGCCGAGCGTCACCGTTCCACCCTCCGGGGCGATCGTCACGGCCTCTTGGATGGAGATGTAGAGCGCCTGCTGCACGCGAAAGGCGCTGTTCCGGATCGTGAGCCGCTCCTGGCCGGAGCGCCGCTCGAGCGCGATTCTCTTGCGGTCCGCCATGCGGCGGGCCAGGGCCACGACGGTCTCGACGACCTCGTTGAGCTCGATCTCGCGCTCCGGGTCGTCGACGCTGTGGGCGAAGGCCCGGAGCCTTCTGATGATCTCCGCCCCCCGCTGTGACTGCCTGCCGATCCGTTCCGCGATCCTTCCCGCCTGCTGCTTGTCGATCGTCGGGCTGCCGGCGCACTCGAGGATGATGTCCTCCAGCAACCCGGCGGTTTGCTCGATCGTGGCCACGGTGTTGTTGAGGTCGTGGGACACGGAAGCTGTGACCGCGCCGAAAAAGGCCAGTTCCCGCTCTCGGAGAAGCTGGGTCCGCTCCGGGTCCGCGGAGGAGCTCACGGCTTCCTCGCCACGTCCTTGATCTTGTCGACCAGGACCTCTATGCGGACCGGCTTCTCCAGGAACTCGCAGCCCTCCCCCGGCTTGAATCCGAGCTGCTCGAGCGGCGCGCCGTGGCCGGTGATCAGGATCACGGGGAGGTCCGGGTACTCTTTCTTGATGATGCTGTGGACATCGACGCCGCTGATCCCCGGGAGCTTGAGATCCAGAACGACGGCGTCGAAGCTCTCCACCTGGAGCATCGCGACGGCCTTGGTGCCGTTCAGGGCGTACTTGGACTCGATGCTCCGAAAGCGGAGCCGCTCCACCAGGGCGGAGACCAGCTCCTCTTCGTCGTCGACAAGCAGGATCCTTAATCTCTCCACGCTCTACTCCTGATAGTCCCTCGATTTGATAGGGAGCGTCACGATGAAGCTGGTTCCTCTGCCGACCTTGCTCCGGACGTCTATCGTGCCTCCCAGCTTGGCCACGATGTCCCGGGTGATGGAAAGCCCCAGGCCGGTCCCGAACTCGCCCTTTGTGGAGTAGAAGGGCTCGAATATGTGGCCCAGGTCGTCGTCGGATATGCCGGTGCCGTTGTCGCTGATGATCACGGCCTCGCGGTTGTTGTCGACCTGCGTGACGCGGATGTCGATCCTTCCGCCGTCCTCTACGGCGGCCAAGGCGTTGCTCAGGATGTTGAGGAATACCTGCTGCAGCTTTCCCCGGTCGCTCAAGATCGGCGGGATCGTCTCCGGGAACGAGCATTCGATCCGGATGTTGCGGTGGACCGCCTCGGTCTGCTGGAAGCCGATGACCTCCTCGATGAGCTTGTCGAGAGAGATCGGCTCCCTCCGGATATCCATGCGCTTGGCGAACCCTAGCAGGCGATGAGTGACGTTGCCGCATCGCTGCACCGATCTCTGGATGGAGTCGACGAGCTTGAGGGTCTTCTCTTTTTGGGGATGGTCCTCCGCGAATGTCGCCATATCCTGGAGGAGGCCGGCGTCCTCGTTGATGATGGCCAGGGGATTGTTGATCTCATGGGCCACGCTGGCCGCCATGCGGCCTATGGTCGCCAGCTTGTTGGTGTACTCGAGGTCGTGGAGCGCCTTGGCGCGGCGCGCGTCCGCCTCGCGGAGGCTGGTGACCATCCGGCGCGAGCTGAAGAGCACCACCGCGAGGATCATGGCGATGCTGATCCCGAGGAACCAGAGCATGGCGGGGCGGTGCCTGAGCCAGGCGTCGAACGGATTGGCCTGGCGCTTGATGACGACGAGGGTGAACGGAGTCTTCTCGATGGCGGCGTAGCCGGAGGTCACTCGGGCGCCGTCCGCGCGCCGCTCCTGCACGACCTTGGCGCCGCGCAGCCGGGGAGGGATGCCGAGGTCGACCTTCTTCAGCGCGGGGCCGTGGGATGCGGATGGGGTCTGCAGCACGCCCTCCTTGTTGATGAGGAACGCGTCCGTTTGGATGTCGAGCTCTAGGTCATGCAGCCGGCTTTTGAGCAGGTTCATGTCCAGGGTCGCCTTGAGGATGAAGACTCCGTTGCCGTCCTTCGGATGCCGGCGGGCGATGACGATGTGGGGGAAGTTGCGATACCCCATGAAGACGTCGCTGACGCATGTCCCGCGGAGAAGCGCTTCGTGGAACCAGTCCTGGCTCTGGTAGCTCTTCCCCTTGAGGTCGTACGGGCCGCTGTACGCGATCTGGACTCCGTCGGAGCCTATGACCCCGAGATCCACGAAACCGCCGAAGGCCACCTGGAGGTGCCGCAGCCGCGCGGACAGGCCGGCGTCGTTCGCCAGGGCCCGGTAGGAGTTTTCGCTCAGGACGAGGGAGAGCGCGCCGAGACGTTCCTCCAGGGCGACTTCCAGGCTGCGCTTGTTCGTGGAGAGTATGCGGTTGACGGAGAGGCCGCTCTCGATCCGGGATGCTTCCCGGTCGTGGACGTAGTCGACCCCGGTCATAATCAGCAGGGGGATGATGGCCACGAGGGACGTGACGATGACGGACAGCCGCCAGAGGCTCCGGTAGCGGGCCTCCTCCCGCCCCGACTCCTCCTTGCGGGCGGGCTTCTTGATCCCGATGTATTCTTCTTTCGGCACGCGCTCTCCCCGCGGACGGCTCGTCCGCCGGCCCCGGCTAGTCTTTCTTATCCTGCCCGGATCGTTTGGCCTCGCTCACCTTCTTGTACGCGTCCCTCATGACCTGGGCTAGAACCTCGATGTTGACCGGCTTCTGCAGATAGGCGAACGCCCCCAGGTCGGCCGCGAGCTTCTCCTCCTGCTCCGAGCCGTGGCCCGTCAGGATGATGACCTCGATGTTGGAATGAGCGCTCTTCAGGCGCCGCAGGACCTCGATGCCGTCGATGCCGGGCATCATTAGGTCGAGCACTACGACGTCCGGCTGGTCGGTCTTCGCGAGCTCGAGAGCCTCCTTGCCGTCATAGACGACGGTGGACTCCAGGTTGCGCTTCTTCAGGCGCTCGGAGAGAGACTGAACGAACTCCTTCTCATCATCCACGAGCAGGATCTTGGGCGGTAGTTCTATATTAGCGCTCATCCCTATCCCCGGGGCCCGGTACTTGGGCCCCAATTCGACTTGGACTCCCTTGACTCCGGACACTCCCCGCGCGACGCGCGTGAGCTCCTCCTGGTATGACTTCAGCCGCATGACGTGGTGCTTCAGCGAGACGGTGACCTCCTCGTGCCGGGCGCTCACGTCCACGTCGTGGTTGGCCTCCGCCAAGGCGAGGTTGACCCGGGCGGCGAGTTGGAAGTCCCTCGCCGCGAGGCGAGCGATGTCCGTAGTCTCGAGCGAGGAGCTCCGCGCCGTTTCGCAGACGAGCTTCGCCGCCTCTTCGACCGAGGACTTCTGCATCGGCACGGTCAGGTCGTAGAGCTTCTCGTCGTAGGGCGCCTTCTCGAAGAGGTGGCGCGTCCATCCCAGACTCTGCTCGTCGTCCTTGCGGACGGTCTTGGCCGCTTCCTTTTCGGGCCTGCCCGTCGCCCGCATGGCCTGCTCGACCCGATAGGGAAAGTTGGCGATGACGCAGACGCGGAGGATGTTCGAGACGGCGCTCGGGACCAGGTGCGCGGCGTAGCCGTGGATCAGCCGGTCGTCCTCCAGGAGCAGGTCGGCGAGGGCCGCTTTCAGGCGCGCGACGTTTTTCTCTCTTTCGCGCGTGAAATTGTTCCAGAAGGGCGGGGGGCCGGTCATGGCGCGGATGAGCTTATCTTTGGAGATCGCGAAGCGCCGGGAGGCTTCTTCGATCAGCGTCTCTTCGATCCTCCCGTATCCGAGCTCCTCCGCCACGGCCCGGGCGACCGCCTCGCCGTGGCAATGGGTCCCGCTGAATATCGCTACGTTGGCCACTTTTCGTTTCTCCGGTCAGGCCTCAGTTGATCCCATAGAAGAAATAGATGACCGTCAGCTCGACGGCGAGGAAGAGGACGGTCATGATCGCTCCGGCCTTGGCGTAGTCCACGGTGCGATAGCCCCCGGGCCGCATGATCAGGGCGTTGACCTGGTGCGTGGGCAGGATGAACGTGTTCGAGGCCGACAGCCCGACCACGAGCGCGGCCATGCGCGGGTCGGCGCCCGCCATGACCGCCATGTTCATGCACAGGGGCACCAGCAGTACCGTGGCCCCCACGTTGGAGATCACCAGGGTAAAGAACGACGTAATGATCCCGACCACGGCCAACAGGATGATGGGCGCCGGCTGCCCGATGAGCCCGAGGATGCCGTGGGCGATGAAAGCGGCCGTGCCGGTCTTCTCGAAGGCAATGCCCAGGGGGATGAGCCCGGCGAGCAGGAACACCGTCATCCAGTCCACGGAACGGTAGGCCTCGTCGATGGAGAGGACGCCGGTCACGATCATGCCCAGGGCTCCCGACATGAGCGCAACGGACAGGGTGACCTTGAAAAATACGATCTGGGCCAGGGCGACCGTCAGCCAGAACACGGCCAGCTTGGCCTTCTGCGGGCGCAGGATCTCTCCCTCCAGGGGGGACGAGAACGTCAGGACCCGGGGCTGGGGGAGGTTCTTGAGGTGGTGGAAGTGCGCCCATTGGCCCTGCATGAGGATGGTGTCTCCCATCTGCAGCGGGATCTGCGTGTGGCCGCTGTAGAAGGCCTTCCTGCCCCGGACCAAAGCGATGGGATTGAGCTGGAAGCGCCCCTTGAGGTTGGATTCCCGCATGGTCCGGCCGATGATCGCCGACCGGGGGGAGACGATCGTCTCGGCCATGCCGGCGCTTGTCCGGGAGAGCTCCTCGGCGAACACCTCCAGGCCTTCCTTGAGCTGCCAGCCGTGTTCCTCGGCGAGCCTGCGGATGTTCCTTTCCCTGCCGACGACGGCCAACGTGTCGTCGGCTTCGATGAGGTCCGTGCTGCGCGGGACGAGGATGTTCTTCTTCTGGCCGGCGCGGTGGATGGCCACCACGGTGACGAGAAAACGCCGCCGGAGGGCCATCTCCGCCAATGTCCGGCGGTCGGCTTTTCCCTTCGGGAGCCTGATCTCGAAGATGGTCTCCAGAGCCCGGTACTCCTCGAGAAGCGCCGCCGTCACGCCCTTGTCGTCGTCGCCGCCGCCCGCGGGCAGCACGTAGCGGCCGAAAAGGCCGAAGTAGAGAAGGGCGGAGCCCAGCAGGCAGATCCCGATGGGCGTCTGCGTGAACAGGCCGAAGGGCTCCAGCTGCCTGCCTTCCAGCACCAGGAGGTCGTTCAAGAGGATGGTGGGGCTGGCGCCGACCAGGGTGATGGTGCCTCCGATGATGGCGCAGAAGCCCATGGGCATGAGTATCCGGGACGCCGGGACCGCGACGCGCTTGGAGATGCGCAGGGTCGCGGGCAGGAACAGGGCGGCCGCGCCGATGTTCTGCATCATGCTGGAGATGACGCCCACGGTGCCGGAGATCAGGACCAGGATCCGCTTCTCGCTCTTGCCGGCCAGCTTGATGATGGGGCGCGCCATCTGGTTCATTACGCCGGTCTTGTCGAGCCCCGCCCCGATGATGATCACGGCGATGATCGAGCACACCGCGTTGCTGCTCAGGCCCACGAAGGCTTCCTTGGGGGAGATCAGCCCGAGCAGGGGCAGCATGACCATCATGATGATCCCGACCACGTCCACCCGGACCCATTCGAAGACGAAAAGGCATATGGCGAAGGCCAGCACGGTCATCGTCAGGATCATCTCGGGGGTCATGTCCGCGCCGGGCTACCGCTCCTTCTCCGCGTTCTCTCGGCGGAAGAAATAGCAGAGGAGAAAGATGAAGAGGATCAGGGAGAGCTTCAAAAAGAAGTGGATGTCCATCAGCGCTCGGCCCGCCTATACGGGGCAATAGGCGACGATCTGCCCCTTCTCCGGTCCTTCCTCGGATTCCGAGACCGCATAGTCGACGTGCCCCGCCTCGCTCACGATTTCGGCGATTGCCTCGTCGTGCCCGCAAAATTTCACCACATGGGCGAACGGGATCGATTCCTTCCGGGCCAGCCGCTCGAAAAAGGCCGCGTTCTTCTCCGAGATCTCCTGGAAATCCCGGCACACGCGCTGCCGGGCGGCCGGGAAATGCTTGAATGACCCGCTGTCGAACCCGGCGGCGTTCAGAGCCAGGATGGCGTACGACATCCGCTTGGACAGGTCCAGCGCGTATTCTATCAGCTCCCGGGGGAAATCGCTGTCGCGGCCGATGACGAGCAGACGGTGCGAGTCGGCCGGCAGGCCGGAGAGCCCGGCCGGCTTGTCGGCGGCCTCCCGGTCCCCGGAGGGTGCGGCCAGGATATGCTCTTTGACGAAGCCGGCCTTGCGGATGCGTTCGTCGTGGTCGACCTTGCGGGCATAGGCCTTGTTGATTTTCTCGACCAGGTCCCCCATGGCCGCGGGCTTGACGAGGAAGTCGAAGGCGCCGTGCTGCATGCCCTCGATCGCCAATTCGAGGGTGGCCTGCCCGGAGAGCATGATCACCTCGGCGAGAGGCTTCATGACTTTCATCTCTTTCAGGGTCTCGATGCCGCCCTTGCCGGGCATGAAGACGTCCAGGATCACCACATCGTGGTCGCCGGCCTGCAACTCGGCCAGGGCCTCCTCGCCGCTCACGGCGGTGGTCACGGCGAAGCCCCGTTTATTGAGGCGCTTGCCGAGTGTGTCGAGCAGCTCCTCTTCGTCGTCCACGAGAAGGACTTTTATGGATACCATTCCCGATTCCCTGATTGCAGCCTCAAAATAGAACATTATCCACGTGGTTATCAAGAGTACCTGATGACAAACGGGCGCCTAACTTTTGCAGCAGGCCGACAAGCTCAAGGCGCGGCTGGATTAGGAGTCCTGGGCTGATTCGTGATGCCGTAGCAGTCCGTGGCAAAAGTATTTCGGATGGCGAAATCGTCTGGGGCGAGCCGAGCCACCGGGCCCGGAGGGCCCAGCTGCGGGTCGCCCCTCAGGGGAACCAGTACGGCGGCGAGGCCGAGACCCATCGCAGGGACTCGTCCGTTGTGCATTCCCGCTCGAACTCGGCGTCGCGGTGGGAGTTCCTATAGTCTTTGGATTGGAACCGGTAGGTGAAGTCCGTATGGACGTCGTATGCTCCCTCGATCAGGGCCGCGACATCCTCGATCATGACGTGCTCCTCATCGGTCGGTATCACGAAGACCCTCACCTTTGATTCGTCGGCCGATATGACGCATTCGGCGTTCCTCGTCTTGGCGAGCTCGTTTCTGTCCTCGTCGATCTCGATGCCCAGGCATTCCAGGTCCTGCAGGGCCTGGGACCGTATGACCGACGACATCTCTCCGACGCCGGCGGTGAACACGACGGCGTCCACGCGGCCCAAGGCCGCCGCGTAGGCGCCGATGTATTTCTTGATCCGGTACGCCTCGATATCGAGAGCGAGCTGGGCCCTGGCGTCGCCCTTTCCAGCCGCCTCGAGCACGTCGCGCCGGTCCACGTAGCGCTGGGTGATGCCCAGGATGCCGGATTTCTTGTTCAGGATCGCGTCCATCTCTTTGGGCGTCATGTCCTCCCGCTGCATGATATGCTCTTCCGCGTCCGCTTTCGGGTCGAGCCGACCGGCAAGCGGCCTGGGTGCGCGCGAAGGACACGCTCCAAAGCCTCCAGAATCGCTGTATATATATAGGCCAGCAAATAAATAGGAATACATCCTATATGGGAATTATATGGGATATGGAAGACGCGGTTCAGAGTCCGAAAGCCTTGATCCAGCGGGGTTCCCATTGTCGCGCGGATGTTGTAGGCTTAGGCAAGATGGGGTTGCTAGGTGAGGCAGTCGAGGTGCGCACGATAACGGAGGTGAGGCTATGAACAAGACCAAGAGAATGACCACGGCCGCGGGTATCCCCGTGCCGGACAACCAGACGTCATTGACCGCGGGGGAGCGGGGACCGACGTTGATGCAGGACCATTTCGTTACCGAGAAGCTGGCCCACTTCAACCGGGAGCGCATCCCCGAGCGGGTCGTCCATGCGAAGGCGGCGGGGGCGATGGGGACCTTCCGGGTCACCAAGGATATCACGAAATACACCAAGGCGAAGATCTTCTCCAAGATCGGCAAGAAGACCGAGTTCGTGGGACGCTTCTCGACCGTCGCCGGCGAGAAGGGTTCGGCCGACACGGTGCGCGACGTGAGGGGATTCGCTCTCAAGTTCTATACCGAGGAAGGCAACTGGGACTTGGTGGGCAACAACACCCCGACCTTCTTCATCCGGGACGCGGCGAAGTTCCCGGACTTCATCCATACCCAGAAGCGCGATCCGCAGACGAACGTGAAAGACGACACCCCTCAGTGGGATTTCTGGTCGCAGGTCCCCGAGGCCCTGCATCAGCTCACGATCCTCTTCTCGGACCGTGGCATTCCCCTGGGGATCCCCTACATGAACGGCTATGGGAGTCACACCTACAGCTTCATCAACGCCAAGAACGAGCGCTTCTGGGTGAAGTTCCACTTCAAGACCATGCAGGGGATCAAGAACATGCCTCCTGAAGTGGCGGCCCGCTTGGCCGGCTCCGACCCGGACTACCACACCCACGAGCTCTTCAACGCGATCAAGCGGGGCGAGCGGCCGAAGTGGAAGCTCTACGTCCAGGTGATGCCCGAAGCCGAGGCCGAGGACTACCGCTGGAATCCCTTCGATCTGACCAAGGTCTGGCCCCACAAGGACTATCCGCTCAAGGAGGTCGGCATCTTGGAGCTCAACCGCAACCCGCAGAACTACTTCGCGGAGATCGAGCAGGCCGCCTTTTCCCCCGCGAACATGGTGCCCGGCATCTCCTGGTCGCCGTGCAAGATGCTTCAGGCGCGCATCTTCGCTTATGCCGACGCCCACCGGTATCGCCTAGGGGTGAACTTCGAGCGCCTGCCCGTCAACCGGCCGCGCCATGCCCCGGCGAACACCTATCAGCGGGACGGTCTTATGCGTTTCGATGACAACGGCGGGCCCTCCCCGAACTACGAGCCGAACAGCTTCGGCGGACCGCAGGCGGATCCCAGGTTTCATGAGCCGCCGCTCAAGATCTCGGGCGATGCGGACCGCTATGAGCAGAAGCGGGGGGTGGACGACGACTACGTCCAGCCGGGCAACCTCTACCGTTTGATGAGCGCGGGGGAGAAGGCGCGCCTGGCGGCGAACATCGTCGGCACCCTCAAGAACGTGCCGGCGCGCATCCAGGCCAAGATGGTCGCGCACTTCCGCAAGGCCGACCCGGACTACGGCGAGCGCATCGCAAGAGGTCTCAAGGCCGTGAGCCGCAACGGGTACCACCCCAGTCGCTTGAAGCGGCGGGTCCGGGCCTGAGACTGTCGGCTCGCATTCGGTAATGGAATCCCCTCAGCCCTGGCCGGGGGGATTCTGTCTATGGTCGCGGGGGGGGGGCGCGTCGGCCTGGCGAAGCAATAGCCCTTCCGTGACGAGAAGGGCTGAGGCTAAATTTTGCCCCACAAGGACGCAGAGGGTAAGAAATTATCCGTTGAAAAAACCGTCAGAAATACGATGTTCGTCTCGCCTGACCTGGAAAAACTCCCTCTCGGCGGCCGTCTTCGCTTCCTAAGGAAGCGTCAGGGCCTGACCATTGTGGACCTGGAACAGCGCACCGGCGTAAGCCGCGCCACCATCTGCAAGCTGGAGCGTGGCAAGGCGGGGATGCGGCCGGACGCGATGGGCAAGCTCCTGTCTTACTTCCGCGGGAGCCTAGCCGACGCCTTCCCGGAGGGTGCGGACGCCTTCGATCTGTTGGCGCCGGTCTCGGACTTCGGCTCCTGGCTTCGGAATTTCAGGATCAGGAAGGGGCTCCGGCAGTTCGAGTTGGCCAAGATTATCGGGGTCTGCAAGGCCAGCATATCGGCCTATGAAATGAAGCACACGAGGCCCCAGGACCCGGTTCTCAAGAGGCTGAAGGAGGCGTTCAAGTTGAACGGAGAGTTCGACCAGTTCCTATGAGCGATACAAGATCAATCGGTGCCTCCAGTGGGATACTCCTACAGCGCGACTGGTGGTCGCTGACGCGGCTGGTCCTGGGCGAATCCGGGCTCTACGCCGCGTCGCGGGGCCGAAACGGCGTCAAAACAGGCGTCAAAACAGGATTGCACAACTCACGCAGGCGGGGTATACTGACTCAGGAAGGAATGTTTGAGCGCGAAGCCGTGCCGAAAGGCGCTAATCTTGCCTACTTAGTAGAACCGGACCACTTCATGTTTCAATTTGAACTGGACAGGACAATGCGTTCAGGGAGGACATGGATAAGACCATGAAACCAGGAATATTAATAGTGTCCCACAGTCGTACACGAGTTCATAAAACCGAGAAGCTCAGCGAGTAGTTTGTGACACGGCATCGGCCATGAAGGTCGAGGAGCTTCGCCCAGTAGGCCCGCCATTGCTCCGGATCGTAGATTCGAGTGA
>JBDREN010000113.1:0-6065 GCA_043819795.1 Elusimicrobiota bacterium | reverse complement strand
AGCGCCACGTTCCCGACTCAATTGCGACCTTGCGTTATCTGATCGCCCGCAGGATCGCGCGCGAACTGCCTCGCTGTCCCGGCTGCGGGTTGAGGGCATCCCGTTTATGACACAGTAGTACTAGCAGCCCGTGGCAAAAGTATTTCGGACGGCGAAATCGCCTGGAGCGAGCCGAGCCAAGGCGCGACGAGGGAGCATCCCTCGAGGGGATGTGACCGAGGAGCAACGCAGGCGCAGGCCGCTTCCAGGCGATTGCAGGCCCCGGAAGACTTTTGCCACGGGCTGCTAGCCCTGCGGGGACGCGCGCTCATCGCGCCGCGGCTCGCCGGAGAATATCTCGCTGTCCGACAGGTATATTCGGGATAGGCTCTCAGCTCTTGGAGAAGAGCATCCCGGAGGCCTTCAGCCTTCGGATCTCGGCCGCGCCGATCCCCGCCGAGCGCAGGACGGCCTCGTTGTCGGCGCCTAGCGCCGGGGGCGGCCGGCGCAGCCGGAGCTCCTTGCCCCCGACGAGGACGGGGCTGCGCACGTAAGGCAGGCCCTTGCCGCGCGTGAGGCGGACGACGGCATTCCCCCGGGAACGCCGCGCTTGCCCGAGGGCCTCGGGTACCGTGCGCACCGGGCTCACGCAGACGTCGCTTCCTCCCAGCTTTCGGCGCCAATGCGCGAGAGTCCGCTTCAGGAAGGCGCGCTCGAGCTCGCGCTCGATCGCGTCCAGGCCGCGGGCGTCCGCGCGGTCCAGCGCGGCGACGAGGTCGCCGCGCCCGATCCGGCGCAGCAGGTCCACCGCCAGCGGCCTCTCGAGCGCCCCCACGGCCAGACGGCGGCCGTCCTTGGTCCGGTATATCCGGTAGAAGGGGTGCCGGCCGCTCCACCAATGCTCGGCGGGATCGAAGGGCCTCCCGGTCGCGAAGCTGAAGCCGAGCGGCAGGACCAGCCACGAGAAGGCGGTCTCCGTCATCGAGACCTCGATGCGGCGCCCCCTGCCCGTGGTCGCGCGCGCGAGCAGCGCCGCCAGGATCGCGGCCGCGGCGGTGGTCGCGCCGCCGAGGTCGGCCACCTGGGCCGCCGGGAAGGATACCTCCCCGTTCGAGTCGCCCGCGCCGAGGAAGCCGCTTTCGGCCAGGAAGTTGATGTCGTGGCCGGCCCGGCGGCTGAGCGGACCCTCCCGGCCGTACCCGGTGATCGAGCAATAGCTCAGGCGCGGAAAGCGCCTTAAGAGGGCTCTCGGCCCGAGGCCCAGGCGCCCCATGAGACCGGGCCGGAACCCCTCGACGAGCACGTCCGCTTTGGCAAGCAGCTTCGCCAGGACCCGGAGCCCGGCCGGCTTGCGGAAGTCGAGGCACAGCGACTCCTTGTTGCGGTTCGCCATCCAATAGCAGAAGCCGTGCCCGCCGATCCGGGGACCGTACTCTCTGAGGGTGTCCGGCCAGTGGGGGAGCTCGACGCGGATGACCCGGCAGCCGAAGTCGGCGAGGATCATCGTGCAGAAGGGCCCCGGCAGGAGCTTGCTGAAGTCGAGGACGGTGATATCGGTGCCAGGCTTCAACTTTTTCAACTCATGCAACTTTCCGACGCCACTCATAAGCTTCCGATAAGCTTTGGTCCCCGGCGATCTCCCTCTCGGCCGAATAAGTTCAATAAGTTGGAAAAGTTGAAGCCTGGCACCGACGGATGTCCCGGCGGATGGCGCGCCGGAGGGCCTCCAGCGAGGGGAAGCTCCGCTCCCCGCGCAGGCGGCGGAGGAACTCGACCCGCAGCGTCTTTCCGTAGAGCTCTCCGCTGAAGCCCGGGATGTGGACCTCGACGGTCCGTTTCGGCCGGCCCGCGACCCGCACGGTCGGGCGCGTGCCCACGTTGCAGACGGCGTCGACCCCGGCAGGGGCGCCATGCCGGGCGCCCTCAGGAAATGCGTCGGCGTCCGGTGCGGCGTCGACCCCGGCAGGGGCGCCATGCCGGGCGCCCTCGGGAAATGCGTCGAGCCCGGCCCCTATGCCTTCTCCGGAGACGCGCACGAGGAAAACGCCCGGGGGCGCGAGCGCCTCCGCGGGCGTCCTCACATTCGCGGTCGGCACCCCGATGCGTCCGCCGAGCCCCCGTCCGCGGACGACGCTCCCGGAGACGGAATGGGGGCGCCCCAGCATGAGCGCGGCGCGCTCGACTTTTCCGGCCAGGAGCAGGCTCCGGATGCGGGAGGAGGATATCTTGCGGCCCTCCACGCGCACCAGCGGCAGCACCCCCAGGCGCATCCCGCGCGGGCGGCAGGCCTCCTTCAGGTACTTGAGGTCCCCCGTCCGTCCCTTCCCGAACACGAAGTCCTTGCCCACGAGCAGGCCGCCGGCCTTCCAGCGGCGGACGATGTACTCATCGAAGAAGCGCGCGCTCGACATCTCGGCCCAGCGAGAACCGAAGCGAAGCACCTCGACGCGCTCTATCCCGAGGGATTTGATGATCGCGCGGCGGTCGCGGCTCGTCGTGAGCAGCGGGACCGATAGGTCGGGCTGGAAATGGAAGCGCGGGGGCTCGACGAAGAACACGACGCGGGTGCGCATCCCCAGAGCGCGCGCCTGCAGGGCGACCCATGCGATGAGCTGGCGGTGCCCGAGGTGCACCCCGTCGAAGGTCCCGATCGTGACTAGGAACCGGTCGGACTTGCGCTTCGGAGGCCCGTCCGGAGCCCCGCGCCCGCTTCCGAGCCGACCCGCCTTAACCGCCATGTCCTTACGCGCGCGCTTCCTGGGGGAGCGGTTCCACGGCGTGGCGCATCAGCGCGGGGATGCCTTCCGCGGCCAGCGCGCGGATCCGATCGATCGTCAACGCCCGGGACAGGTCGAAGCTTCCGACGCTATCGCGCCGGAGCGCGCTCAGCGTGCCCCCGCAGCCGAGCTCCTCGCCGACGCGGACGGCCAGGGATCGGACGTAGGTCCCGCTCGAGCAGCTCAGGCGGAACGCGGCTTCAGGGGGGGCCCAACCGAGCAGGTCCCACGAGTAGACGCGCGAGCTGCGCTTCATGGGAGGGACCTCCACCCCGCGACGTGCGTAGCTGTAGAGCGGCCTGCCCTTGCATTTGACGGCCGAAAAGCGCGGGACCGGCAACTCCACCAGGCCCAGATAGCGGTCGAAGAGCGCCTGCAGCTCGGCTTGCGAGGTCTCCGGCACCGGAGCCTCGCGGGTCGTCGCGCCGTCGAGGTCTCCGGTCTCGGTCTCGATGCCGAGGCGGATGCGTCCGCTGTAGGTCTTGGGGAGCCCCTGGTAGACGGCCGCCTTCTTGGTCGCGCGCCCGATGAGGAGGACGAGGAGCCCCGTGGCCATCGGGTCCAGGGTCCCCGAATGGCCGACCTTCGTCCCGCGGGGCAGAAGCGACCGTACGGCCGCGACGACGTCGTGCGAGGTCCACCCTTTGGGCTTATCGGCGAGGAGAAGCCCCTCGGGCATGGTCATCGGCGTCTCTTGCGGGCGCGCCGAGACGCGCGCGAGGCGAGGTTGTGGAGGCCCTCGCCGGGCGACTCCGGGGCGGCGTCGACCCCGGGAGGGGCGCCGTGCCGGTCGCCCTCGGGAGGGGCGTCGGCGTCCGGCGCCGGGGGCTCGGCCTCGGCGGGGGTCTCCTCGCGGTGGATGCGGTTGAGCAACGTCTCGATCCGGTGGGCGTTCCCAGGGGTCTCGTCGAATACGAAGACGAGCTTCGGGACGTACTTGACCCGGAGCCTGCCGAAGAGCCGCTGGCGGAGAAATCCGACGGAGCGGTCCAAGGCCCGCTGGGTCTTCGCCCGGTCCAACGAGCTCCCGAGCAGGGAATAAAACACGCTGGCCGATCTCATGTCTCCGGACAGGGTGAGACCGGTGACCGTGATGAACCCCGACAGGCCGGGGTCCTTGACCTCCCGGAGGCCCAGGCTGATCTCCTGGAGGAAGAGTTCGCGGAGACGTTCGCTGCGCTTGAACATGACGACTCTGAGCGCTCCGGCGCCGCGGGCCGCTAGGCGGACGGCTGCAGACGCCGCAGGCGCTTCTCCTGAACGATGACCTCGAGCTGGTCTCCCGCCTTCCAGTCCTTGTACCCGGTGAGCGATAGGCCGCATTCCAGGCCCTTGTCGACCTCTTTGGCGTCGTCCTTGAAGCGCTTGAGCGACTCGACCTTCCCGTCGCCCAGCCGCTGCCCGTCGCGCAGGACCGCGACCCGCGCGCCGCGGACGACCTTGCCCTCGAGGACGTAGGCCCCGGCGATCTTGCCGCCGCGGATCTTGAACTCCTGGCGGATCTCCACCTTGCCGATGGGGACGTCCACGATCTCCGGCTCGAGCATGCCCTCCAGCGCGGCCCTGACGTCGGCGGTCAGCTCGTAGATGACGTCGTATCCGCGCACCTCGACCCCGGTTTTCTCGGCCGTGTCCTTCGCGCGCGGCTCGAGGGCGATGTGGAACATCAGGATCACGGCGTTGGAGGCCGTGGCGAGCAGGACGTCGGACTCGTTGACGTTGCCCAGGCCCGAATGGATCACCCGCACGCTGATCTCCTGCGTCGAGAGCTTCTCCAGCGAGTCCTTGAGGACCTCCACCGATCCCTGGACGTCGGCCTTCAGGATGACGGGGAGCTCCTTGGCGTGAGTCGCCCGGACGTTCAGGAGAGATACCTGCGCCTTGTGGGCGAGGGACTCCTCGCGATAGACCCGGTTGCGCTTCTCGATGATCTCTCGGGCCATCTTGTCGCTCTCGACGACGTTGAACACGTCGCCGGCGTGCGGGACGTTCCCCGACACGCCCAGGATCTCGATCGGCGTCGAGGGCCCCGCGCTCGCGATGCGCTCGCCGTGCTCCGTGATGAGGGCTTTCACCTTGCCGCCCGAGAGCCCCATGACGAAGGCGTCCCCGACCTTCACCGTGCCGTTCTGGATGAGCACCGTGGCGGCGGTCCCGCGCTTCTTGTCCATCTTGGCCTCGACGACCGTCCCCACCGCGGGGCGATCGGGGTTGGCCTTCAGCTCCAGCATCTCGGCCTGGAGCAGCAACATGTCGAGGAGCTTGTCGATGTTCTGGCGCTTCTTGGCGGAGATGTCGACGAAGATGGTCTTGCCGCCCCAGTCCTCCGGCACGAGCCCGATCTTGCCCAGGTCCTGGCGGACCTTCTCCGGGTTGGCCGCCGGGAGGTCGATCTTGTTGACCGCGACCAGCATCGGCACGTTGGCCTCCTTGGCGTGGTCGACGGCCTCCACTGTCTGGGGCATGACGCCGTCCACCGCCGAAACCACGATCACCACGATGTCGGTGACCTTCGCGCCGCGCGAGCGCATGGCCGTGAACGCCTGGTGGCCCGGCGTGTCGAGGAAGACGATCTGGCCCTTGGCGGTATTCACCTGGTAGGCGCCGATATGCTGCGTGATGCCTCCGGCCTCGCCTTCGACGACGTTCGTCTCGCGTATGGCGTCGAGCAGCTTCGTCTTGCCGTGGTCCACGTGGCCCATCACCGTGACGACAGGCGGGCGCGGCCGCAGGTCCTCGGGCTTCTCCTCGACGGTGTCGAGTCCGGCGATCTCCTCCTCCATGTGCAGCGGCGTGACCTTGAGCTCGAAGCCGTACTCGGCGGCCATGAGGATGGCCGTCTCCGAGTCGATGCGCTGGTTGATGGTCATGAACACGCCCTGGGTCATGAGCTTCTTGATGAGGTCGTTGGGGCTGACGGCCATCTTCTCAGCGAGCTCCCGGACGATGACCATCGTGGACACCTCCAGGGGCTTGAGCGCGACCGGCGCCTTCTTGGGCGGCGCCGGGATCGGCCTGTGCTCGGTCGCGGGGCCCGGCATTGGGGCCCTGGAAGAGCGTCTGCGGTGCACTTTGCCCGGCTTGATCGGCGGGCCGCCCGGTTTGGCGTACGGCGGCAGCGCCCTCGCGAGCGGGGGCGGCTCGGCCGGCATGACGTATGTCGCCTTGGGCTGCGGGGGGAGGGGCGTCGGCGGGGCCTGGGTCGGGGCGGCAGGGCCGGCCTGGGGCGGCGGAGCCGCCGGAGCCTGGGCGGCCGGCTGGACCGGGGCCGGAGGAGGAGTCGCCGGAGCCTGGGCGGCCGGCTGGACC
>JBDREN010000112.1:0-16264 GCA_043819795.1 Elusimicrobiota bacterium | reverse complement strand
GCAGGCGCAGCGTTACGACGCGCGAATCCTCATCGATAAATTGAGGTTCGACCGTGAGTCCTTGCGACTCGCGCGGTGGGGGCAGGTTCTTAAGGGCCGTAAGAACCCGCTGTTCCAGCTTTCCCGGAGCCTTGTCGGTGAGCGGCACTCAACCTCCAACCTCAAGCATAACAGGCATTTCCCTTCTCGGCAAGGCCGCGGATGCCGGTCCAGGAAAATCGAAAGTAGATTTTGAGCGGACTCTCCCCACCGGGCTACTTTCCGTCGATAGTCCGGCCCGGGCCCCGTTTTGGGGCCTTCCCCTACTTTCGATTTTTCCGGCCTAGGCCGGAAATCTCAAAGATCCCCCAGGACCTCGTCCAGCGGCCGGCCCTGCTCCAGACCCTCGCGGATCCGGTCCTTCACTTCCTTCTTTACGGTCTCCGTCACTTCTTTCATGACTTCATGTGTGACTTCTTTTGTCACAGCCTTCGTTATCAAATCCTTGTACTCGTTGACCTGGAACGCTGCGATCTCACCTTCAGGGGTGTAGACCATGATCGAAGGCCGGCCCAGCCGCTCTCCTTGCGGAGGTCTCTTTAGCCGATGAAATTCGTCCTCAAAGTCCCCCGGATGCTTCCACGCGCAGCAGTTCTCCGCGTTGTAGAGCTGCAGCGCGAAATTCAATCGGGCACGGATGGCATTGAGGTTGCGAGCGATCAACGTGTCGAGGTTCCACCGCTTGGTGAGCACCCAAAAACCTTGGTTCTCGATCGCCCAGCGACGCCGATAGTACGTCCGCACGCTTTGCACCGACCCCGCTGACTTCGGATCGACCGGCAAGCTCGTCACGTAGTAGAACCGATCGCGCTCGGGCAGCCGCCGTCCTTTCAAATCGTACTCCTCCGCGATCACTCCCTGGCACGGCCCATGGTCCACATCCCCCTCATCCCACAGCGGCAAATCCGGAAATCCCGCCATCTTCACTTTCATCCTTCCTAACCGGCTGTGCTCTTCTTCGACCTCATGCCATACCGTGCTTCCAAGCGTCGACAACCCTTCCATATCCTGCGCCACCGCGATTTTTTCGCTCCTCGCTCTAATGACGTAGTCGACGCCTTCGTCCTTCTTCAGATTCCCCAGGAACTCGGCTCCCCAATACGCCCGGTCCATCACCAACACCTTCATCCAATCGCCCAAGCGCCCGAACTGCTCTCGCAACCGGGACATGAGTTCTTTTAGCAGCGTCTTCTCGTTGCGCGCCAATCCCCCCAGGATCCAGCCCACCACCCGCTCATTGCCCTCCTCGATGTTGAGCACCACGACGAGCTTGTACCCGACGGCCTCGCCGCGATGCTCAGCCCCCTCGTAGTTAGCCTTCTCACCGTACGGGATGGTGATGTCCGTACCGTCCACAGCGTAGACCCCGCCCCGGTACCATTTCTTCGACCTCAACAGCCGCACGTGTTCCCACCAGCTCTTCTCCACCGATGCCTCGCTGATGCGGCCCAAGTGGTTCGACAGCGTCTCCGGGTCCACGCGTAGCCGACCCTGCGCCCGGGCCCTCTCGATCTGCTCCACCTGGAACCCCACCATCCGCAGAAGCGCTTCATCCCCGATGACTTTCCCGCTCTGCGCGATCCGCTCCACACCCGCCAACTCGCACAGCGCCCACAGCCCATTGAGCGTTCGTGGGGGGTAGCCGTTATCTTTCTTAAGCCCATCGGCTTCGGTCTCGACGAGCACCGACCAGAACCCCTCCACCATCAGGAACCCGATGACCAGGTCGTTGTCGCCAAAGGCGCTGGTGTGCCCGTCGAGGTCCTGTCCCTGCTCCAGCTTTTGGGCCACGGCCTGCTTGTCTTCACGCCACAGGTGCCAGGTGTTCACCGTTTCTTCCTCCGCAGCAGCGCATCGACATTTCGACACCGGCCCTTTCCGATCCGGCGCAGCAGTCGCTCGATCTCTTCATTGGCCCGCGTCCACTCCGCCATCGTTCGGCCGAACTCCCGCCAAGCCGCGCTATGCCGGCGCACGAACTCCAATTCCTGCTTACGAACGTAGCGATGGCGGCTGTTCTGCGGGCCGGGGATCGATAGGTAGTAGGCCGGAGGCGCTCCGGGCCGGAAGCGGCGCTCGATGAGCGAGGCGGCGACCATGGCGTGGTGCTGTTGGGCGATACCCTCCAGCGTATTGCGGCGTGCTTTGAGCTCGCGGATCCGCTGGCGCAGCTTGGCGAGTTGGAGCTTGTTCATATACCACACTATAGTATACTAATGTGTTATACACAAGCGAAAAAACAGCGGATCCGGGAAAGATCCGCCGGATCCGCCTAAGCCCCGTCAATCAAAATCTACTTTCGATTTTCCTGTCGCCCGCAAGGGGTCCGCGCCGCGAGTCCCGGAAACCTCGCGCCGGAAGCCGCTACTTCTTTTTTTCCCGGTCGAAGAACGGGCTCTTGCCCGTCACGGAGAGAGGGAGCCCGTACGCTATGGCGACCCCCTTGCCCAGCAGGACCACGACCGGCGCCCCCTCGATGTTCTCGGTGTCGCGCTCGAAGAAGTCCACCTTGTCCCTCTTGGCGATCGCGCGCGTCCTGCGGCAGAGCCGCCTCTTGTGGGCCCCCGACACCACCGCGGTCGTCAAAAAGTCCATGCCCTTGCTATTGGGCGCTGTCCGGGCGGCCGCAGAATATCTTATTTGAAGACCGTGGGAGAGGGACCGCTCCCCGCCAAGCCCAAACCTAGCCTGCGGGCGCTCGGGGGCCGGGCGCCGCCGTTTTCCGCTCGCCCGGTCCCTGCACGCATTCCGGCAAGCGCGCGGGGGCTACGCGGGGAGGAAGTCCGCGACGGGGGGCGGTCGCGCGGGAGCGCGCCGCACTGACGCCCCTACGGTATGGCGTTGGGCGTCATGTGCTCGTCCAGGCCCATGTAGAGATCGGCCAGGGGGTTGATCTGGCACCTCCGCCTCTGACGGAGGTGCTTGGGACCACGGCCCTGCACACCAATCTCAGGACCGACATCTGTCTCACCCTATCTTGGCACAGGGATCGATGCCTGGGAATTCTGCCGAGGACGTCGCCTCGTCATACGGTCCAGCGCTGGGTGTTGATGACCTTCACGGTGCAGTCCGGACTCGTCAAGCCTTCCTCGAAGACGGCCAGGTTCTTTCCAAGCGCGGCCGCTGACCGCACCAGCAGGGCTCTGATGCCAAGGCTCCGCGCCGCAGCGCCGATCTCCCGCGGCAACGTCACGTCGAGCGGATCCGTGAGCTGGCCTATGGACACACCCAGCTTCTTCAGGTTGTCGTCATCGGTGAGGTCCACGACACCGCTCACGTCCGCTCCGAAGCGGCCGAGCGCTTGAGGGGGGAGAAGATCGCGCCGACCGGCGACCTGCTTGAGCTTCTCCGCCTCGCAGGTCTTTGGGTCATCACTGAGGTAGAGCGCTCCGAACTCGCCGGGCTTGCTGTAACGGCCGCCGAAGGCGAAGCTGGGCCCGGCCGAGAGAAGGCCATCAGCGTCCTCCTCCCGCACCATGCGGAAGAACTCGCCTTTGACGCGGATACTGGGGAGGGACTTGAGCTTGGATGCGAGAGAGGAGGCCAAGCTTAGGTGGGGATGCCCCAGCGGACCTGCCCGAGGAGGCTCTTCACGCGCGCCTGGCCGCTGCGGCTTGCGAGCAGGTCGAGGGGGCGCAGGTCCGCGAGCGCCGGATTCGGGGTCCGGAACCAGAGCGCGATCTTGTCGGGCTTGAGGGCCTTACCCGCTTCCCCGACGATCTCTTCGATGGCGAGGAGGTTCTGGAAGTGCGACTCCCCGGGATTCCCAATCTCGCCGGAAAGCCAGCGTGACAGGTTCCGGCTGCTGACGCCCAGGATGCGGGCGAGCTCTTCCTGGGAGAGACCGAGGCGCTCCTGCAGCCGGGCCAGCATCTTGTCCCATCGTTCGAGCGTTCTTGCCATGACGGCGCCCTCAACGATAGGATAACAGACGTCCGGACAAATGTCAAGACAAATCGAAAGGGTGACCGACGGGGCTCGAACCCGCAGCCTCCAGGGCCACAACCTGGCGCTCTACCCTTGAGCTACGGCCACCAACAGCGAAAGATTGTATCCATTTCGACGGAGGCTGGCAAGCAAACGGATCAACGCGTCGCCCGATGAGACGGATCGAGGCTGTCGAGGATCCACATCTTGATGACGGCCTGCCTGGAGACGTTCAGCTTGACGGCCTCCTTGTCAAGCAAGTCCACCATCCAGGCCGGGAAGTCCACGTCGACGCTCTTGACGACCGTCGCCTTCTTGAAGTCGAGGTGACTCGAAGACGCTTTCGCCCCGGTCGGATCTCTCGTCGAAAGCCCGCCCCGTACGGCCGCCCAGCGGCCCTCGACCGTCCCTGCCGAACGCCACGTACGATCGGCCAAACGAGGAGTCCACTGAAGGAACGGGCTGACTGTCCACGTGGACACTCGCGCGCAGCCCCGGCCCCGCCGCGTGCGGATCACCACTGGACGGCCTAGGCCCATAGACCCATCAATTCCAGGGTCCGGCGACCCTCGCATCCCGGCGGGAGCCGTCGTATAATGGGTAAGTAGGAACAGCGCCGAGCCATGAGACAGATGTCCAAACGCCTTCTCACGATCATGCTGATGCTGGCGACCGCCGTCCCCGCCCTGGCGGGCCAGGCCGAGCGGCTCGTGGAGCGCGGCGTACGGGAGATGAACTCCGAGGAGTACGCCGGGGCGATCAAGCTCTTCGAGCGGGCCATCCGCGCCGACGCCGGCTCCGTCGAGGCTTTCTTCCAGCTCGGCTACGCCCACTACCAGCGGGCATTCCTGCGCGGCAGCGCGGAAAAGGCCGACAAGGAGGACGCCCGGAGAGCCGTCGAGGCCTTCGAGACCGCCCTCGCGCTCGAGCCGCGCCTGGGGTCGCTGGAGGAGCCGTTCCTGCTTTATCACAGCCTGGCCCAGTGCCACGAGGCCCTCGGGCGCTACAAGCCGGCGCTGAACGCCATCGGGAAAGCCGCTCGCGCCTCTCCACGCAACCCGATGCCGCACCTCTACGCGGCCAGGCTCCGCCACAAGATGAAGAATCCGGACATGGCCTCCGCGAACCTCCGCGTGAGCGTTAGACGCGCACGGCGCGTGGACGCATATCCGCATCTGGCCAGGCTGATCCGAAGCGACTCTCTTTTCTCGGGCCTGCTCGAAATCCCCCAGAACGAGGTCATCCTGGACGCTTACGAGGCGGTGGAGGCCGGAGCCCTCACCGAGGACGAGGCCGAGGAGCGCATCCGCGGTTTCGACTCGCTGCGCGACTCGATCCGGGACGTGCCGACCGAGACGATATCAGAAGCGCTTGACGCCCCGCTCAAGGACCCCCGGGTGGTTGAGCGCCTCGAAGCGGCCGACAGCGCCTACCGCTCCCAGCGCTACCGGGAGGCCATCGACTACTACGACGCGGCGCTCATGGCCGACGAGAGAAAAGGCACGCTCGACGGCCGGGCCAAGGCCCGCATCTACGAGCGCATCGCCGCCTCCTACCGCCATGTGGGCCTGGCCGGCGAAGCCATCGATGTGCTCGAGGACGCTCTCACTAAGCTGCCGGCGAGCTCCTCGGCCTATTACGAGCTGGCGCTCTGCCACTCTTTGGACGGCCGCCTGAGCGACGCCTTGAGCTACCTCGAGAAGTCCCTCAAGAACGCTTACACGCGCGAGCAGCTGCGCAAAACGCTGCTGCTCGCTCGAACCGACGACGAGTTCGAGCCCCTCTGGGACCTTCCCCGCTTCCAGCAGATTCTGACGTCCTACTCGGACGATCCCGAAGCCGGCCTCTGACATTTGTCGCCCGGAGGGCAATGTTGTAATATTGCCCCATAATCCTTAGCCGGCGGGGTCCGTCCTCCCCGAGGCCACGGAGCGATCATGGGATTCTCGAAGAAAGAAGCGCCCAACTGCGATTGGTGCCCGTTCAAGAAGAACTGCTACTACGATCTCCTCAGCGACAGGCCCTCCAAGAAATCATGGAGGGAGATACGCATCGCCAACCGCTTCCGCCCGGGCGAGACCATCTTCTACGAGGGGGAAACCCCGCGTGGGGTGTACGTCGTCTGCACCGGCAAGGTGAAGATATACAAAGCGAGCCGCACGGGGCAGCAGCTGCTCGTGCGCATCGAGTCCCCCGGGGACCTGGTCGGCCACATCTCCTCGCTCGCTCGCTGGCCCTACGCCGGCAGCGCCGAGGCGATGGAGGAGTCGGTCATGTCCATGATCACCGAGGATGCCCTGTGGAAGTTCCTTCTGGAGCACCCGAAAGGAGCCCTGGCCCTCCTGCACGAGGTGGCCCGGGATGTCCGCCGCAGCGAGGCCATGGCCCGCGACATAGCCTTCAAGCCGGCGCGCTCGCGCCTGGCGGGCACGCTCATACGCATGATGACCCATCCCTCCGGCAAGAAGGGCCGTCCCGCCGTGTGCAACTTCAAGCGCCGGGAGATCGCCGAGATGGCGGGCCTGACCATCGAGACCACGGTCCGCCTGCTCAAGGACTTCGAGTCCCGGGGTCTGGTTCAGCGCAAGGGCAGGGACATCGTCATCATAGACGTCGAAAAAGCCCGCAGCGTCGCCGGCCACTTCTCCTGACCCGCCCGACCGCGGGCGCTTGACCCGCGTCATTGACCTGGATCAACATCCCGTTTTGACGCGGGTCATAAGGTCCCATGCGCCATATAGGTACTATGGTCCTGTCGGATAAGGAAGGAGAAGCCGTACGGAGGACACGGAAGTATGCTCGAACTGGTTTTGATGCTCTCCCTCACCTCGGTCTTTCAGGCGGAAACGCAGACCGCCCAATTCAAGCCGTGCATCTTTCCCAACAAGTGCAGCTCGCAGACGATGATCCAGACCGCCGCGGTCCGCCCCTGCATCTGGCCGAACACGTGCGGCGACTCAGCGCGCCCCCTGCCGGTCCTCGTGAAGGTCCGCCCCTGCGTATGGCCCAATAGCTGCGGCGAAGCGAGCCCGCAGATATAGCCCTTTAAGACGCATACGACCACCCAACAACAGCCCCCTCCCGGGGGCTGTTCGTTTACCGGCCAAGAAAGCCGGGACCTATAAGGCCGGCGGCATGGCCCGCCGACCTTAGTGGGGGTGACCCGCAAGGCCCGGAGGGTCTTGCGGGCCCGAGGGGGCGGCAGCCCCCAGGGGGAGCACCCGCGCGAGCACGAAACCTCTCTCGCGCGGGCCTTCAGGCCCTGAGCGCAGCGAAGGGTGCGACCTACGGATACAGCCGGGTCATCGTCCGCGCGAACGGGATGGTCTCCCGGACGTGGCGGACTCCGCAGATCCAGGCCACGGTCCGTTCGATCCCGAGCCCGAACCCGGCGTGCGGGACCGAGCCGTACCGGCGTAGATCGACGTACCACCGGAAGGCCTCCTCCGGAAGGTTGTGGGCCTTGATCTTGCCGGTCAGCGTCGCGAGATCGTCCTCGCGCTGGGCGCCGCCGATGATCTCGCCGTAGCCCTCGGGCGCCAGCATGTCGACCGCCAGCGAGAGCCGCGGGTCCTCGGGGTCGTTCTTCATGTAGAACGCCTTGCAGACGGCCGGATAGCGGTGGATCATCACCGGGCGGTCGAATTCCTCGGCCAGGATCGTCTCTTCGTCCCCGCCGAAATCCTGGCCCCACTCGACGGCCACGCCCTTTTTTTTGAGCCGCTCGACGGCCTCGGTGTAGGTGATGCGGGGGAACGGCCGCTTCACGGCCTCGAGCTTGGCGACGTCGCGGCCGAGCAGCTCGAGCTCGCGACGGCGCTCCCGCAGCACGCGCGCGACGATGGACTCGACGAACTCCTCGGCCAGGTCCATGTCCCCGTCGAGGTCGCAGTAGGCGACCTCGGGCTCGACCATCCAGAACTCGGTCAGGTGACGGCGGGTCTTGGATTTCTCGGCCCGGAAGGTCGGCCCGAAGCAGTAGACCTTGCCGAAGGCCAAGGCCCCGGCCTCGGCGTAGAGCTGGCCGCTCTGCGTCAGATAGGCCTTGTTCTCGAAATAGGCGGTCTCGAAGAGCGTCGTCGTGCCCTCGCAGGCCGCCGGCGTGAAGATCGGCGTATCGAGGAGGGTGAAGCCCCGCTCGTCGAAGAAGTCGCGGATCGCCTTGACGAGCGCGCTGCGCACGCGCAGGATCGCGTGCTGGCGGGAGGAGCGCAGCCAGAGGTGCCGATTGTCCATGAGGAAGCTCGTCCCGTGCTCCTTGGGAGTGATCGGATATTCCTGCGCCATCTGCACGAGCTTCAGGTCCGTCGCCCCGACCTCGAAGCCGACGGGCGAGCGCTTGTCGGCGCGGACCGCTCCGGTGACCACGATGGAGGACTCCTGCGTGAGGCTCCCGGCGAGAGCGAAGACCTCCGGGGAGACGTCGCCCTTGAAGATGACGCACTGGATGGTGCCGCTGCCGTCGCGCACCTGAAGGAAGTGCAGCTTCCCGCTCGACCGCTTGTTGTAAAGCCAGCCGCGCAGCGTGACGCGCTTGCCCTCATGCCGCGCGATGTCGGAGACGGTCGCGCGGACGTCCTGATCTTCCGGATGGGTCTTCGCCTGAGAATCCATAACGATATACCTCGAGGTCAGGTCCCGAAGAGGCGGTCGCCGGCGTCGCCCAGCCCGGGCACGATGTATCCGTTCTCGTTGAGGACCGGATCGACCGCGGCGGTCACGATGCGGACGTCGGGGTGGTCCCGGAGCACCCGCCGGATGCCGGTCTTCGTGGCCAGAAGCGAGACAAGGGTGATCTGCTTGGCGCCGTCCGTCTTGAGGATCCGGATCGACTCCGCGGCCGAGCCGCCGGTGGCCACCATGGGGTCCGCCAGCAGCACCAGGCTGCGGCTCAGGCCGCGCGGCAGGCGGACGTAGTACCGGACGGGGTTCAGCGTCTCCTCGTTGCGGTAAAGGCCGATGTGCCCGACACGCGCCCGGGGGAGAAGGCGCATCAGCCCCGGCAAGAGCCCGACGCCCGCGCGCAGGATCGCCGCGAGGATCACGGGCTGCCTGATCCGCTGCGCGGCGGCCGTCTTCAGCGGCGTGCGCACGTGGCTCGCGTGCGTCTTAAGGTCCTCCAAGGCCTTCAGCCCCAGGATGATCCCGGCGTCCGCCAAAAGGGCGCGGAAATCCTCGTGAGGGGTATTCTTGTCCCGAAGCCGTGCCAGGATATCCCGCATCAGCGGGTGGTCGCAGATCGTCACGCGATGAGGCATGCGCCGGCTCACCTCCATACGCGCCGAACGACCGGCGTACGCCTCGGCCGGCGCGGGACGGTCTGAACGCCTTTGGAAAGAATGTCGTGTCCAAGACGGAGCCGCTCCGCGTCGTCCGCGTACAGGCGGGCGATCTCCTCGCCCGGCTGGACCGGGTCGCCGGCCTTCTTGCGGAACACGATCCCGGCGCCGTAGTCCAGCTTATCCTCGATGCGGTCGCGACCGGCCCCCAAAGCCACCGCGGCCCGGCCCGTCGCGAGCGCGTCGATCCGGCCCACGAAGCCGCCTCGCTCCACCCGGAACGGCAGGCTCCGAGAGGCCTGCGGCAGGAAGCGGTCCGGCTGGTCCGCCACGCGTGGATCGCCGCCCTGAGCCTTCACCATCGCCCGGAACTTCGCAGCGGCCTTGCCGTCCCGAATGAGCTCCTGCAGGCGCTCGGCTCCTTCCTCCCAGTTCCGGGCCCGGCCGGCCAAGTGCAGCATCCAGCCGCCGAGGGTCAGGAGGACCTCGACGTAGTCGGACGAGGAGGCGTCCCCGTGGAGGACATCGATGGCCTGGCGCAGCTCCAGGGCGTTGCCGATAGCGCGCCCGAGAGGCTGGTCCATGGCGGTGAGGACCGCCACGCACTTGAGCCCCAGCGACTTCGCCGTGCGGATCAGCTCCTGCGCGAGAGCCCGGGCCTCGGACTCCTCCTGGAAGATCGCGCCCGAGCCGCACTTCACGTCCAGCAGCAGCGCGTCCAGGCTCTCGGAGAGCTTCTTCGAGAGGATGCTCCCGACGATGAGGGGCTGGGACGCGACGGTGCCCGTGACGTCCCGCAACGCATAGAGCTTGCGGTCGGCCGGGGCCAGGTCCTGGGACTGGCCGAACATGCATACGCCGATCGAGCGGACCTGCCTCTCGACGGCGCTCACCGATAAATTCACGCGCAACCTGCGGATGGACTCCAGCTTGTCGAGCGTCCCGCCCGTGTGCCCCAGGCCTCGCCCGGACATCATGGGGACCGCGACGCCGGTCGAGGCGACGAGCGGCGCGAGCGCGAGCGAAACGCCGTCGCCGACGCCGCCGGTGGAATGCTTGTCGACCTTGGCCGCCCTCAGGCGGGAGAGGTCCAGGGACCGTCCCGAGCGTCCCATCGCGTCGGTCAGCGCGACGGTCTCCCCCCGGGTCATCCCGCGCAGGACCACGGCCATCAGCCAAGCCGCGAGCTGATAGTCGGGGAGATCGCCCTTGGAGGCGCCGTTGACGATGAACGCGATCTCTTCGGCGGTGTGGGCGCTTCCGTCCCGTTTCTTCGCGATGAGGTCTAGCATGCGCATATCAATTATCCCTCACCCCAGCCCTCTCCCGCGAGGAGAGGGAGAACTCGGCCCCCTCTCACTTGCGCATCCCTCCCCGCGGGGGAGGGACGCGGACTCACAGCCGGAGGAACAGGGATTCCAGAAGGGACCGCAGGCGGCCCGCCATGCGCTGCCCGAGGGCCAGCACGTCGTGGTGAGCGAGGGCCTCCCGGCTGATCCCCGCGGCCATGTTGGCGACCCAGCTGAGACAGAGGAGCCTCAAGCCGATCTGCCGGGCCACGATGGCCTCGGGAACGACGGACATCCCGACGACATCGCCCCCGAGCTGCCGGTAGGCCCGGATCTCGGCGGGGGTCTCGTAGGACGCCCCGGGAGCGGCCGCGTAGACGCCCTCCCGCGCCGGCATGCGCAGGCGGCGGCACTCGGCGAGCGCGAGCTTCCGCAGCTCGGGAGTATAGGCGCCGACGAGGTCGGGGAACATCGCCCCGTACTCGGCGGTATGGCGGCCGCGCAGGGGGTTCTGTCCCATGAAATTCATGTGGTCTTTGACCACGCAGATGTGGCCGGGCCTGAGGGCCTTGCGCATGGAGCCGACGGCCGAGGTCAAGACGAGCGTCTCCAATCCGAGCGAGCGCAGAGCTCGCACGGGCAGCGTGATCTCGGACATCGAGTGCCCCTCGTAATAGTGGAACCGACCCTCCAGGACGGCCACATCGAGCCGCCGGCCGCGGTGGGAGTGCTCGCCGAGCAGCAGCCGGCCGCTATGGCCGCTGACCGTGATCCGGGGAAAGCCGGGAATATCCTTGTACGGGATGGTCCGTGTCTTCTTGAGGTCCGGTATCGAGCCCGCCAGCCCGCTGCCGAGCACCACGGCGACGCGTGGGGTGCGAGAGGAGGGGGCGGAGGAACGAATGTACGAAGCGGCGCGCTTGACCGACCTGAGGTAGCTGTCGTTTCCCATTTTATTGGCGTAATTTTAGCATTTATTGATAGAATGTGCCTCCCGTGAAGGAAACCGAGCGCCCGATAGACCTCAAGACCCTCACCCGGGACCTCCGCGTGGACATCATCCGGATGATCGAGGAGGCCGGCTCCGGCCATCCGGGCGGCTCGCTCTCGATCATCGACATCCTGGCGACCCTCTACTCCCGCCACCTGCGGCACCGGCCCCAGGAGCCGGCTTGGCCGGACCGGGACCGGGTCGTGCTCTCGAAGGGGCACTGCTGCCCCGCCCTTTACGCCGTGCTCGCGCGCGCCGGCTACTTCCCGAGGGAGCGGCTGGCGACCCTGCGCAAGCTCGGCAGCCCGCTTCAAGGCCACCCGGACCGCCTGAGCCTGCCCGGCCTCGAGGCATCCACCGGATCGCTCGGACAGGGGCTCTCGATCGCCGTCGGGATGGCCCTGGCCGGAAGGCTCGACAGGAAAGACTACCGCGTCTGGTGCATCCTCGGCGACGGAGAGCTGCAGGAGGGCCAGGTGTGGGAGGCCGCCATGTCGGCACCGAAGTTCGCCTTGGGCAACCTCACGGCCATCGTCGATCAGAACGGGCTGCAGATCGACGGCCCCGTGAAGGAGATCATGGATGTCGACCCGCTCGTCGATAAGTTCGCCGCCTTCCGGTGGGAGACGCTATCGATCGATGGACACGACCTGGGCCAGATCACCGAGGCGCTCGAGGCCGCCGGACGGGAGCGCTCGGCCCCGCTGGCCATCGTCGCCAAGACCGTCAAAGGGAAAGGCGTCTCGTTCATGGAGAACGCCGTGGGGTGGCACGGGAAAGCCCCGGGCAAGGAGGAGGCCGATCGTGCCGTGTCGGAAATCCTCGCCGCCTAAGGCCACGCGCCAGGCGTTCGGAGAAGAGCTGGCCCGGCTCGGGGAGGATCATCCCGAGCTCGTCGTGCTCGACGCCGACCTGGGGAAGTCCACCATGACCGGCGAGTTCATGAGGAGATTCCCGGAGCGGTATTTCGATCTGGGCGTCGCGGAGCACAACATGCTCGGCGTCGCCGCCGGCTTGGCCCTCTGCGGGAAGACCCCGGTGGTCACGAGTTTCGCCTGTTTTTTGAGCGGCCGTCTCGAGACCATCCGGGTCGCCGTCGCCTACAACCGGGCCAACGTGAAGATGGCCGGGACGCACGCCGGGCTCGGCGTCGGCCCGGACGGCGCCTCCCATATGGCCCTCGAGGACCTCGCGGCCCTGCGCGCCGTGCCGCGCTTGACGATCCTCCAGCCCGCCGACGAGATCGAGACCCGGCAGGCCGTCGAATGGATGATCCGCCGCGAGGGGCCGGTCTACATCCGCCTGACCCGCCAGAAGCTCCCCGCGGTCCATAAGCCCGGCTACAGGTTCCGCGTCTCCGTCGCGGACACGGTCTACGAGCCCGCGCGAAAGCCGCGCGTGGGGCCGCGCCGAACGGCCAAGGCGCGCGTGCAGGCGACGGTCTTCGCGACCGGCGCGACCGTCCACCACGCCGTCGCCGCCGCGAAAGGCCTGGTCAGCCGCGGGTTCGCCGTCCGCGCGGTCAATGCCGGGACCATCAAGCCGTTCGACGACGAGGCGGCCCTCTATGCCGCCGCGCGCAGCCAGCGCATCGTCACCGTCGAGGACCACAACATCGTCGGCGGCCTGGGGAGCGCCGTCTGCGAGGCGTTGGCCGGGCGGCGCGAGCGATGTCCCGTCGTCCGGCTAGGCACCCGCGACTTCGGCGAGTCTGGCGAGGGCGAGGAGCTCTACGACAAGTACGGCCTCACCGCCGGCCACATCATGGAAGCCTGCCTGCGCAACGTCTGGTAGGACCTACTATCTCTTGATGCCCTGCAGGGAGCCGGACACGGCTCTCGCCGCGATGCGTTCCTTATTGCGGACCATCCAGATCGTCGCCACGAAGATCCACAATACGCAGATGCCCAGGAACACCCACGCGAGCTTGCGCGCGAGCGGCGGCGCCTGGGGGACGCGCCCGCCGGGATCGAGATCGGCGAACTCGGGGGGGATCTCGACCTTCTCAGGGATAGTCGCCTCGGCCCGCTGGCGCTTCAGCATTTCGAGCACGTGCTGCGGCACGGGCACGGTCTTCTTGAGCTCGACCGGATCGGGAACGGCTATCACGGCCTCCGCGTCGCGGACGTCGGGCGCTTCCCGGATCGCGGGCGTCCGATCCCCGGCCCGCTCGGCCGCCTTCTTGCGGAACGGCTCCTTGCAGAAATCGCACCAGCCCTGGGCGTCGGGCGTCTCGAAGCCGCACGCCGGGCACTTCATCGCGTGTAACCCTCCGCCTGGAACGCGTCCGGGATGTGCCGCAGCTCGTCGCCCTCGAGAGCGACGACGTCGAAGCGCAGTGGCCGGCCCCCGTCGCCTTTGGCCTCGATGTAATGGAGGGCCGAGCGCACCAGACGAGCCCGCTTGGCCTGCCCGACCGCGGCCTCCGGCGTCCCGAATCGCGCCGAGGACCGCGTCTTGACCTCCACGAAAACGAGGGTCGTCCCGTCGAGCCCCACGATGTCGATCTCGCCGTAGCGGCTGCGCCAGCCCCGGTCGAGCAACCGCCAGCCAAGACCCTCGAGGAAGCGCGCGGCGCGGCGCTCGCCCGAACGCCCCAAGGCCTGGCTCCTGAGGGTCATCGGGCTCCCGCCGGCTCGAGACGCCGGCGCAGGAAGCTCCGCCGGTGCGCCCCGCACGGTCCGAGGCGCTCGAGCGCCTGGAAATGCGCCGCGGTGCCGTAGCCCTTGTGCCGTCCGAAGCCGTAGCCCGGGTGCCGGCGGTCGAGCAGCCTCATCCAGCGGTCGCGAACCACCTTGGCGACGATGCCGGCGCTGGCCACGCAGAGCGAGCGGTCGTCGCCCGCCACGAAGGACTCCTGACGCGCGGAAAGCCCCGGGATCGTCTTATCCCCGTCGACGACCACGAGCGTCGCGGGATCGCGCAGCTCTCCCGGACACATGCGCGCCAGGGCCCGGCGCATCGCGAAAAAGGTGGCCTGCAGGATGTTCCGGTCGTCTATCTCTTCCGGGAGGGACCAGCCCACGCCGACGCGGACCGCGCGGGCCCGGATGCGGAGGAAGAGAGCCTCCCGCCGGCTCGGGGCCAAGCGCTTGGAATCGCGCACGCCCTCGAGATCCGGACAGGAATCGGGGGGGAGAACGACGGCGGCCGCCACGACGGGGCCGGCCAGCGGCCCGCGTCCGGCCTCGTCCACGCCCACGAGGCGCTCGACCCCGTAGCGGGACCGCAGCGCCTCATCGAAGCGATGGAAACGGAAGGAGGGCAAAGCCCGGCCGTTCAGGAATCCGAGGCCACGGCCGGAGCGGCCTCGACCGACTTGGAGGCTTGGTCCTCGGCCGTCTCGGAGACCTGAGCGGAATCCGACGTCGGCTCATCCTTAGGAGCCGCCGCCGCCTGGGTCTTGCCCCGCTTGTCTTCGGGAAGACGCGCCGCCTTGCCGGAGAGCTCGCGCAGGAAGTAGAGGCGCGCGCGACGCGCGCGGCCCCTGCGCACCAGATCGATATTGGCGACGCGGGGCGACTGCAGCGGGAACGTCCGCTCCACGCCGACACCGAAGGAAACCTTGCGGACGGTGAAGGTCTCGGAAACGCCCTCCCCGCGCCGACGAAGCACGACGCCCTCGAATACCTGGACGCGCTCGCTCTCCCCTTCAACGACCCGGACGTGCACGCGAATCGTGTCGCCGGATTTGAAGACGGGGATATTCTTTTTCACTTGTCCAGCCATAGCGCCTCATTATAGCTTATTTTTTCACTAGCTCGGGCCTTTTTCGGCGCGTCGCCCCCAACGCCGCCCGGCGCCGCCACTCGGCGATCCTGGCGTGGTCCCCGCCGAGCAGGACCTCCGGGACCTCCCGGCCGCGCCACTTCCGGGGGCGCGTGTATTGAGGAAAATCCAGCAACCCCTCGGAGAACGACTCCTGGGCCGCGGCCTCCTCCTTGGCCAAGACCCCGGGAAGCAGCCGCGTCACCGCGTCCGCGACCGCCATCGCGGGGATCTCGCCTCCCGTGAGCACGTAGTCCCCGATGGAAAGCTCCATATCGACGAAGTCCATCAGCCGCTCGTCGATGCCTTCATAGTGCCCGCAAACGAGGATCAGATGCTTTTGCCGGGAGAGCCCGCGCGCGAGCTTCTGGTCGAAGCGCCGGCCCTGGGGCGACATCAGGATCACCTTCGAGCCCCGCCGGAGCCGCCGCAGCTTACGTATCGTGCGGTAGAGGGGCTCGGCCATCAGGACCATCCCGGCCCCGCCGCCGTAGGGACGGTCGTCCACTGTGCGGTGCCGATCCTCGGTGAAATCCCGCGGCGTGGTGACGCCCAGCTCGAGTATCCCCCGCTGCCGAGCCCGTTCGACGATGCTCTCCGAGAGGGGGCCTGCGAACATCCCCGGGAAAAGCGTGACGATGTCGATCCGAAGACGCGGCCGGCGCCTGACGGCCATCCTACTCCAGGTCGAGGATCACCCTACGGTCGCTCTTCGCGGCCGATACGCCGACGACGGCTCGGATCGCCTTGATGACCTTCCCCTGCTTGCCGATGATCTTACCCTTGTCCTCATCCGCGACCCGCATCGTCAGACGGGTAAGATCCCCGTCTTCCTCCGCGTTGACCTCGACCTTGGCTGGAGAATCCACCAGGTGTTTGGCGAGATAAAGCGCTAGCTCTTTCATGCCGCCTCCGGAGTCTCCTTGGCCGCCTTGGTTTCCTTAGGCTCCTTAGCGGCCTTGGCTTCCGTC
>JBDREN010000111.1:0-2647 GCA_043819795.1 Elusimicrobiota bacterium | reverse complement strand
TGACTGGACCTACTTCCGGCTCAAGATTCTACGCAAGTGCGGCAATCTGGAGAAGAAATCAGTTGACCGGCTTTGAACCCCATTTTCTCGACGGGACCCACTCTATTCCGAGAAGATCCAACAAAGTTAACACCTGACGCCAATTGATATTTGAGGATTATTTGAGTTGGGGCTGAGCATTACGCCAGGGCCGCAAGGCATCCTATCCTCGAAGCGGGAAAAGACCCCGGCCAGCGGCAGGTTAATATGACGAACATGATCATCGTCGGCGGCAGGAAGGGCTGCATCGCCCTTCTCGGGCTGCTGCGCAGCAATTCGACCGTGAAGGTCCTGGGGGTCGTGGACCCCGACCCGGACGCGGCCGGCCTGGCGGTGGCCAGGAGCTGGGACATCCCCACGGCCACCCACGTCGGCGCGTTCCTCAACGGGGAGAAGGTCCACGCGATCGTCAACACAACGGGCAGCGAACGCGTCCAGACGCACCTCGAGAGCGTCAAGCCCGCCGGCGCCGAGATCATTGGAGGCCCCGCGGCCAAGCTCCTGTGGACCATGATGCAGCGGCACGAGCTGGCCGCCGAGGCCCAGCGGAGGGCGAAGAACCGGGCCGAGACCCTGCTCGACATCACCCCGAACGCCATCTTCACGGTGGACGCGGAGCGCCGCGTCACGAGCTGGAACAAGAAGGCGGCGCAGATCACGGGCTTCACCGCCGAGGAGGTCATCGGCAAGAGCTGCGCGGTGTTCGCCCTCGATCCCTGCAAGAACCGCTGCGGCCTCCTCGCCGGCGACGTCAAGAAGCCGGTCTGCGGCAAGGAGTGCACGATCCGGACCAAGGACGGCCGGGTGCGCCACATCGCCAAGAACGCCGAGCTGATACGGGACTTCAGAGGCGAGGTCATCGGCGGCATCGAGAGCTTCGCCGACATCACCGAGAGCAAGGAGGCGGAGAAAGCGCTCCAGCTGACCCAGACCTCCGTCGACAGGATCCAGGACGCCGTATTCTGGACGGACGACGACGCCCGCCTCATCTTCGCCAACGAGACCACCTGCCGCCGGCTGGGCTACACCCGGACGGAGCTGACGGCCATGACCGTCTTCGACATCGACCCCCGGTTCCCGCGGGAGGCGTGGGAGAGCTACTTGCGGAAAATCAAGGCGAGCGGCTCCTTCACGATCGAATCCGTGCACCGCGCCAAGGACGGCCGGGTATTCCCCGTCGAGGTCGCGGTGACCCGCGTGAAGTTCGACGGCAAGGACTACAATTTCGCCCTCGCGCGCGACATCACCGACCGCAAGGTGGCGGAGCAGGTCCTCAAGGAGCGGACCGACATGCTCCGGGAGCGCGTCAAGGAGCTCGACTGCCTCCACGCCGTGTCCAGCATGGCGGACAAGCCCGGGGTCTCGCTGGGGCAGATCGCCCAGCGGGTGACGGAGATCCTGCCTTTGGCGTGGCGCCACCCCGAGGTCGCCTGCGCGCGGATCCGGATCCGGGACAGGGAGTACGCGAGCAAGAACTTCGCCGAGTCAGCCTGGAGGCAGGCCAGCGACATCATGGCCGGGAGCGAGCGGATCGGGACCGTGGAGGTCCGCTACCTCGAGGAAAGGCCGGAGGAGGACGAGGGGCCCTTCCTGGCAGAGGAGAGGGGCCTCATCGACGCCGTCGCCAGGAACCTGAGCGACATGGCCGAGCGGTTCCAATCCGAGGACGCGGTCCGCGCCGTCAACCGGTTCAACGAGGCCCTCCTCAACACCATCCCCTTCGCCATGGACATCGTGGACGAGCAGGGGAACATCCTCTTCGCCAACGACAAGCTGAAGGCCGCGCTCGGAGGCGACATCGTCGGCAAGAAGTGCTGGGAGCTCTACAAAGACGACAAGAAGGCGTGCCCCGACTGCCCTCTAAAGAGCGAGATCAAGCTGGGCGAGACGAAAGTCGTCGAGGCGGCGGGCGTCCTGGGCGGCAAGACCCTCCAGATCACGCACACGGGGATGGTCTACAAGGGCCGCAAGGCCCTCCTCGAGGTCTTCGAGGACATCACCGTTCGCAAGCAGGCCGAGCGGGAGCTCAAGAAGACCATGGACATCCGCGAGGGATTCATCTCCATCGTCTCCCACGAGCTGCGGACTCCGCTGACGGCCATCAAGGAAGGCGTCGAGATCGTGCTCGACGGCATGGCCGGCGAGGTGAACGCGGACCAGAGGAAGCTCCTGAACATCTCCAACAGGAACGTGGACAGGCTGGCCCGCCTGATCAACGAGGTGCTGGACTTCCAGAAGCTGGACGCAGGAAGGATGGATTTCCGTTTCGAGGTCGACGACCTCGGCGCCGCCGTCAAAGAGGTCCTCGAGACCATGGCCCCCATCGCCAGGAAAAAGGGATTGGAGCTCGCCTACAAGAACGGCGCGGTCCTGCCCGGGCTCCGCTTCGACCGGGACAAGATCATCCAGGTGCTCACGAACCTCATGAACAACGCGGTGAAATTCACGGAAAAAGGCCGGATCGCGATCTCCGTGTCCCGCGCGGACTCGGCGGTCCGGGTGACGGTGGAGGATACGGGGCCGGGCATCAGCCAAGAGGACATGCCGCGGCTCTTCAACACCTTCGAGCAGTTCGGAAAGGCCCGGGAGATGACGGGCGGGACGGGGC
>JBDREN010000110.1:0-2716 GCA_043819795.1 Elusimicrobiota bacterium | reverse complement strand
CTCGGCCGACGCCTTCCGGGGCGGGCGTTCGAGGCTGCGCGCGGACGCGGACGCCGGCGTCGTGCTCAAGGGCGTGGACGGCACCCACACGCTGGTGGACATGCTCGCCGGGAGCACCTACTACACCTTCGTGGACTCGGGAGCGTTCACCGCAGAGCACTCCTCCATGACCAACATGGACCCGGAAGGCTTCCAGCTCTCGGGCTCGGCCGGGGTATCCATCACGACCTCGACCTTCGACTACCTGGGCTTCGCCTCGGATATCAACGCCTACATCACGGCCCGGGACCTGAGCTCGACGGCGGTATTCCACGGCGTCACCTTCGGGCTCTCGCGCTCCTCGCACGGGTTCGACTCGGCCTACAACGTGCGCGTGACCGGGACCGATTCGAGCCTGGATTGGACCTTCCGGAGCCTGCCCGTTGACGCGGGCGCGCTCTTCGGCGAGGACCACGACGACGACGCCAACGCCAAGGTGGGCTGGGCGGACACGACCTGCGAACAGGCCTTCACCAGCGCGCAGACCGGCGACTGGTCGCAGACGTCCACGTGGGACCAGGACTTCCTGCCCACGGCGTGCAACGCGGTCACCGTCTCGGCGGCGCACACCGTTACCGTCGACACCACCACGGCGACGGCCTCCACGACGACCGTCCAGGGCGTCTTGAAGTTCAGCCGCGTCGGGCAGTCGAGCTTCACGTTGGTCCAAGGCGACCTTACGGTGGCGGCGGGCGGGCACCTGGACATGGGGACCGAGGCCGACCCCATCCCGTCCGGCACGACCGCCCACCTGGTGCTGGCCTTGGGTCAGACGGCGGGCCAGTACGGCCTCATCGTGCAGGACGGAGGCGACTTCACGGTCCGCGGAGCCACCAAGTCCCCCTACGGCTTCGCGCTCGCCGGCATCTCGGCGGGCGGCACGGCCCTGGACATCGCCGCCTCCAGCGCCACGGCCTGGGCCGTGGGCGACACCTTCACCATCGGCCCGACCACAGGCACCGCGCCGGCCGCGACCGAGGAAAGGGTCATCACGGGGATCAGCGGCGGCGCCACGCTGAACATCACCTGGAGCGGTGGCATCGCGAACGAGCGCACCTTGACCAGCACCGCTCCGATCGTCGTGGCGAACCTGACCCGGAACGTCTTGATCCGCTCCTCGGGCACGACCGTCGACGGCGCCGGCGCCGATAGCGCCTACATCCGGAACCTGGCGCGCAACGCGACCAGCTTCAGCCTGGCCTACGGCGAGTTCGCCTACCTGGGAGCGAACGCCTCCGGGAAATACGGGATCACCTTCGACGGGTCCGATGTCCGGGGGTCCGTTTCGAGCTGCGCGGTCCGCGGCGGGTACCATGGGATCTACGTCGACTCCTCCGAGGACATCACGCTGGCCTCCAACAACGTGTATTCCAGCGACTGGGACGGCATCCATCTCGAGAACGTGTCGCACAGCACCTTGAGCGCCAACAGCGTGCACTCTTGCCTGGACAGCGGCATCAACCTCAGCGCCTCCTCCGGCAACGTCTTGAGCTCGAACTACTCATACTCCAGCGATTGGGAAGGCATCTGGCTCAACGCCTCATCCGACAACGCCTTGACCGACAACCATGCCTACAGCAACGACGATGTGGGCATCTACCTGGAGAGCTCCTCCTCCAGCAACACCGTGACCGGCAACAACATACATTACAACCACTACGGCAGCCTGTACCTGGAGAACTCCCCCTACAACACGCTGAGCTCCAACATCTCGCACTCGAACCTCACCGACGGGATCAAGCTCAACTCCTCCTCGGACGTGACCCTGAGCTCCAACACCGCCTATTTGAACTCGGGCGACGGCATCGCGCTCGTCACCTCCTCGCGCGTGAGAGTGACCTCCAACACGGCCCACTCCAACGAAAACGACGGCATCGAGATCGGCTCCTCCTCGGAGGTCACGCTGACCTCCAACACCGTCTATCGGAACGCTTCCAGGGGCATCTGGCTGAACGGGGGCTCCAAGAACACGGTGGCCGGAAACGCGGCCTACGACAACGACTCCGGCATCGGGCTCGGCGGCTCTTCGAACAACACGCTGGACGGGAACGAGGTCCACTCCAACACCGTCTACGGCATCGCGCTCGGCGGCTCATCCGACGACAACACATTCGTCTCCAACGACGTCCACGACAACTCCGGCTCCGGCATCGCCGCCTTCGACTCCGACGGCAACGCGTTCGCCTCGAACGACGTCTACTCGAACTCTTTCGAGGGATTCTGGTCGAGCGGCACCTCGAACAATACTTTGGTCTCCAACCGCTTCTACTCCAACTCCCGCTACGGCCTCTATCTCGAAGGTTCCTCCAGCAACACCTTCGTCGGCGGCGGCCTCGGCTACGACCAGACGGGCTCCCCCGCGGCCAACACCGCCGCCGAGCTGTACTTCAACGCCTCCAAGAGCGAGGACCTCATCCTGAAAGCCGCCCGGATCAACCCGGCGGTCGGCATCTCCACGGCCGGCTTCAACCGCGAAGGAAACTACCTGCTCTCCTACAACCAGGACTTCGACACGGGCACGGTCCGCGTCTGGGGAGACTACCCGCTCTTGGGAAGCACGCTGACCTTGGACTACTCCGCGCAGCTCCACGCGTCGACGGCCACGACTCCCAAGCTCATGCGCGGGACCGGCCACTCGATCTCCATCGGCTCGACGCACGACGCATACGCCTTGAGC
>JBDREN010000109.1:0-9133 GCA_043819795.1 Elusimicrobiota bacterium | reverse complement strand
ACTCCACCACATGGTGATTCCGCTGCCCGAGACCTCCGTGATCGTATTGCGCGTGACCGTGCTGTGCCACACCGAATCCCCGAACCGGATCCCCGTATCCACGGAGCTGATCACGTTGTCCTCGATGAGGTGTTCCCTCTGCACGTAGTACAGGTTGATCCCCGTGCCGAAGCCGCTTATGCCGCAGTTGCGGATCGTGACCCCGTTCATGTACCGGTCGACCATGATCCCGTGCCCGCTCCCGTCGCCCATGATCGAGTGGCCCTGGCAATCCAAAGTAACATCGGCCGCGCCGATCATCAGGGCGTTCCCCGCGCAGTCGAGATCGGCGGTGAGGACGGTGTCGCCCATCAGCGTATCGCCGCAGGACGCGGCCTGGGCGGGAGTCGTCGATAGCAGGACGGCCGCGGGCACCAGCCAAAGAAAGACGGTCCTCGCGAACCACGTAGAACGCCCGCCTCCGGCGGGCCAAAAACACCTACTCGAATCGAAATTGGCGCTCTTCCGATGTGTCATGACCGCCTCCTGTGAACGCGCGACCGCCTCGCGCTTCCGCGCTTGTATTCGGTCTTCATCGTCATAGAGTTATAACCCCGTTCCAGCCCCAAGTCAAGGACAACGCGCTGACATCTAATGCGAAATAATGGTGGGTTTATAATGGTTTATATTTTTTGTCAGCCTCGGGTGGTAGACGAACGGCGGTGCCGTGCTTGACTTTCGGCACAAAGTGTGTTTGTCCCGAAAGTCAAGCACGGCACCATCACATCAGCAGGGGATGAGCTCGCCGACCTTGGCCTCGGCCGCGCTGATCGACTCGTCCGCGCAGCCGTAATAGACGAGCACGGCGTCGTCCGCGCGCAGGAGCTCGCGCGAGTCCTTGTCCTTGGGGACCGCTCCGCAGGTGAACACGACGTTCGGGGTCCAGCCGCGGACCTCGTGCTCCTCCAACGGCTCCAGCACGGGCTCGGGAGAGACGTACGTTATCTCGTTCGGACGCTCCAGGGAGGTGAGGATCACTCCCAGCCGGTAGATCATCCCGCCGTTGCCGCGTCCCACCCCATGGTAGAAATGCAGCCAGCCGTACAGCGTCTTTAAAGGGGGCGCGCCCGCTCCGACCTTCATATTGTCCCACATGGACGGTCTCGACCTGAAGAACGTCCTCCCCACGCGCGGGCCCCGGGCGCGCAGGTCCCCGGTATGCAGGAACTGCATGTCCGGCGCCACGCGGTGCACAAGGGCGTAATCGCCCGAGAGAAGCTCAGGAAACAGCCGCACAAACCCGCCGCCATCCGCGACGTGCGGCGAGACGGCTTCGGCCTTTCGAACGTCCCCTTCCCCGTCCCTCGCTCCCGCCGCCCAGAGCACGGCGTTCTTGTCGTCCATGCCTTTGAAGATGGGGCCGTTCCTCGTCCAGAGGCTCCTCCAATCCTCATAAGAGGACGAGCCGCTCGCGGCCCGCAGGAAATCCTCCACCCTGATCTTCGCCAAGGCCAGCTGGACGAATGGACCGAAGGCGCTGTAGGTCATGTAGATGTTTCCGCCGATGAGGACGACCCGCGGGTCCTCCGTGCCGCCCACCTCCCGCACCATCCCGGAAATCTTCTCATGCGCGAGCTGCCTTTCTTCCTTGTTCGGCGGGATCTCGTAGGACTCCTCCGGGGCGAAGACCGGATAGTCGAGCCTCCCGTCCTCGTTGATCCCGTCGCGCGAGCGCCAAAGCCCGATCCGCGACATCCCGTCATAGCCCAGCGCCCGGTAAAGGACGTACGTCGTCCCCTCGATCCTTATGGCCGCGGCGTTGTAAACCAGCCTCTCCCACCGGACCCACTGCCCCCCCGATAGGATGCTGACATCCGTTCTCGCCTTGATGAGAGGCCTCTTCCCTGTCCTAGACAGCCCGCCGCGCGCGGGATAGCGGCCGGGGTTCAAGGTCTCGCGAAAGACGTGCAGAAGCTGGGTGGAGACCCTCTCCGGCGACCGGGCGTGGGCGAAAGCCGTGGCAAGGCCGATCAGGACCGCCCTCTCCCCGGGAACCGTCAACAGCTGCCGAAGGCGCTTCTTCAGGCCGCCGGTGTCCCCATACCTGGCTACGGCGTCGCCGAAAGGCAGGAAGTAGCGGTTGTCCCTGGCGAGGATGGGGCATCCCCAGCCGATCAGCTGATAACAGGTGGACGACAGGACCGCCCCCTTGCCGGGGGTCGCCTCACCCTTGTCGAGCACGATGGCGTCCGCGGCGGCCGCGTACGCCGCCCTCCGTCTCCAGGGCCCGTTCTCCACCCGGACCTCGTCGTAGCCCTTGGGAAACCCGAGTTCCTTGAGCTTCTCCCCGAGTGCGGCTTTGTCCTTCTCGTCGTACACCAAAGCGACCAGATAGACCGACGGGTCCTCCGACCTGGACTCATGAAGGGCCTGGAAAGGAGCCACATAATCGTATTCCCCGAGGGTCAGGACGATCTTGCCGTCCTCCGGAAGACCGAGCTCGGCTCGAGCCTTCCTCTTGTCGGCCTCCAGGACCGGATAACAGGGAAACTCGGTCAGGTGGATCCTCTCCCGGGGAAAACGCTTCGACATGAACTCGTCCTGCTCGGGCAGGAAGTCGATGACCGCGTCCACGTATTCAAGACACTTCCAAAAGGGGTCCCCCTCCGGCTTCGGCTCGTTGTCATGGTTCAGGAGGAACACCCCCGTCCCGGCCTTCTTGAGCTTGGGCAGGATCCCGAGGAGCTCCTCGCGGGGCAGCATGCCCAGGTCCTCGAGCAAGAGAACGTCGGGATGCTCTTCGCGCGCCGTCCGCAGGACGAGCTCCGTGTCCAAAGAGGGGCGCCCCTGCGCCGTCTGCCCCGCGGTCGCGTAGCACCTCAGCACGAAATCCTCGTCGCCGGCGTCGAGCGGCCTGCCGTGAGGCGTTTCCTTGTAGTGGGTCAGGACCTTCACCCCGTGGCCCTCGGCGAGCAGCCACTCGATGAGCGGAGTCGTATGCCTGCATACGCCGCCGTCGGTATTCCATGAGCCCATCACAGCGATCTTCATCCGCTTCTCCACGAAGTACGATTTGGTACTATGGTAGCGGATTTTTCAGGGAAATCCTCCGGGATTTCTTCGGGGATCCAGGACCCCATGCGCCGATCCGCCTCCCGCAAGAACCCCGCGCTATATCTCGCTCTCGGGCTGCGTCTTCCACCTGCGGTGCCCGCATGAGACCGCGATCTGCCGCGAGAAAACGCCGGAGCTGTCGCCCGCGGACAAAGGCGATTCCGGCCACAAGGTCGCCTGCCATCACGCGGCCGAAATCCCAAGATGACGCGCCCTGAAGGCTCCGCCAAGGACGGCTTCTACGGTTTCCTGCTGCGGATGGCCCTGGCCGTCTTCGTCTTGTGCCTGGTCCTGCTGCCCTTTCTTCCCCGGTCTTCTCCCGAGTTCGTGGTGACGGCGGTCTCGCTCGCGATCACAGGCGCCCTGGCGGCGGTCTGCGCGTACCTGCGCCGCGCCGGCGGCCCCGCCCTCGCGGACTCTGGGACGACTCCAGGGCGCCCGAAGCACGATGATGCGTAGACGCCCGTTCGCCCGGTTCTTGGACAGGCGGGTGGGCCTGGGGCTCTGGCGCGCGGTCCGCGTGGGCTTCGTCGCGGCGGTCGCCGGCTACGTCTTCGTGGAGCTCATCATGCTGACCGCGCCCGAGGCCCTGCTGCAGATCTCCCCAAACTACGCTAGCCGGGACCCGTTGCCCGGCGGGACATCCAGTCTCGGCGACATGGCGCTGATGCTAGGGGCGATGCTGAGTTCTAGAATCATCTTCCCGACGATTGAGGAAATCTGGATCCGGGGGATCGTATTCGCCTCCCTGCATCGCGTTTTCGGCTGGCGGGGCGGCTCGCTCATCCTGAGCTATTGGATTCCCGCCCTCATCACCACCGCCATCTGGGTCCCCCTGCATGAGACCGCGAGCCCGGTCCACATCGTCCTGCGCGCCTTCTTCAGCATGCTCATGTGCTACGTCTTCTTCCGCGAAGGCCTGCTCGCGTGCATATTCTCCCACATATTCCACAACACTCCCGGCTACTTGACGCGGGGCGCGGGTGCGATACTCGGAGACCGCCTCCACATGCGAGTGGATTACGCCCTCTTTTTCGCCAGCATCCTTCTGGCGCTCATGTGGACGAACAGGATCTTCCGGGAGAAACGGCCGGTGCGGTTCTCGATGGGCATAAGGATGCGGATCGCCCTGGCAGCGCTACTCCTTCTCGACATCCTGCTACCCACCGAGATTCTCTTGGCGACGACCATGCTGAACACCCTCACGCTGCTCCTGCTGGCCACGCTCCCGTTGGAACCCCTCTATCCGGACAAGACGAAAGCCTGGCCCGCTCCGCCGCCCCCTCCCCAGCCCGCGTCCTCGACAAGCGGCAGCCTATCGGGTAGAATCGCAAGGAGGCCGCCCGGCCTCCGACCGCTACGCCGCAGTCCTCGATGACCGAAACGTCACGAAAGATCCTGATCCTGTCCACATCGGTGGGCGCCGGGCACCGCCGCGCCGCGGAGGCGGTCGAGCTGGCCCTGACGGAGACCGCACCCGACGCGGCGGTGGCGAACCTCGACGTCCTCGAGCTCACCAACGCCACCTTCCGCCGCCTGTACAAGAAGGCCTACATGGATCTCGCCGAAAGGGCCCCTCACGTCGTGGGCTATCTTTACGACCTGCTCGACCGTCCCCGGAGCGCCCGCTCGAAGAGCGACCGCCTGCGCGTCCTCGTCGAGAAGCTGAACCTGAGACCCTTCCTGAGCCTGCTCAAGCGGGAGCCCTGGGACGTCATCGTCAACACCCATTTCTTGCCCGCTGAGATCATCGCCTCGCTCCGCCGCAAGGGCAAGATATCCACCCCGCACATCACCGTGACCACCGACTTCGACGCCCACCGGCTCTGGGCCGCGCGCCCGTGCGACCGCCACTGCGCGGCCACGGAAGACGGCGCCGCCTCCCTGGAGGGCTGGGGCGTCCCGGCCGGAGACATCAGCGTCACGGGGATCCCGATCCATCCCGCGTTCAGCCGGCCCGGGAGCCGGGAGGCCTGCCTCGCCTCGCAAGGTCTCGCGGGCGAGAGCCCGATCGTCCTCCAGCTCGCCGGCGGGTTCGGCCTCGGGCCCATCGAGAAGATATACGGCGGGCTGCTGCGCGTCGCGTCGCCTTTGGAGATCGTCGTGGTCGCCGGGCGCAACGAGGAGGCGCGCGCGAGGCTCGCGAAGATCGAAGCGCCGTCGCGTCACCGCGTGAAGCTGCTCGGCTTCACCGACACGATTCACGAGCTCATGGCCCTGGCCGACGTCATCGTCTCCAAGCCGGGAGGCCTCACGAGCTCGGAGGCACTGGCCAGCGGCGCCGCCATGGCCGTCGTCAACCCCATCCCCGGCCAGGAGAGCCGCAACAGCGATTTCCTGCTGGAAAACGGAGCGGCGATCAAGATCAACAACATCGCCGCGCTCCCGCGCAAGCTCTCGGAGCTGCTGGCCGACAAGGACCGCCTTTCGCGCCTCAAGCGGAACGCCGCCCGCCTGGGCAAGCCGCGAGCGGCGTTCGACGTGGCCCAGATCGCCCTCGGATTGGTTGCCGGACATCGAGCCGTCTGAGCGACGCGCCCGCCGGACGCAAGCCGATCCAGGGCGGCGAGGAGCATCGGGCGGCGGAGCTCCTCCCCGACGAGGATGATGCTCCGCGTAGAGGCCCGGCAGCCGCCTTCCGGATCAGATCACCCAGGTCCTCTTGGACTTCTTGATGGACCACCCCAGCAGGCCCTTCTTCAGCCACACCTTGTAGCCGCATCCGGTCCGAGGCGAGGACGAGACGCCTATATCCGCGATCGCCTCGCCGTCTTTGATATCGATCCTCCTGAAAGAGACCGTTGCCTGATCCTCGCCCTTCCCGCCGAACTCGGCGCTCACCACCTTCCTGATCTTGGACATCTGCTTGTCCAGCTCGCGGGCGCGCTCATGCGCCTCCTCCGCCTTGCCGGGCATCCCCATATCGGCGTAGACGCCCCCAAGCCGGCGGAACAGATCGGAGTGGTCGATCTCATAGCGCAGCCCTTTATCGAAATGCGTGAAGCCTCCCGCCAGGAACTCTTCATCGTGCGAGAGCACCTTGAGGTAGGCCGCCGCCGCCTTGTCGTACTCGCCGCGGAGACGGTGCAGGTCGGCTATCCTGCGCGTGACCTCCCTGTCGTAGCCGTAACCGACATATCCCCCGCTATCCTTGGTGTGCCAGCCCTGGGAAGGAAGAAGCTCGGCGAAGCTCGAATAGGCCTTCAAGGCCTCCTCGTAGCTTTTGTTCTCCTCGAAATCCTCGCCGTAGAACGCCAGTCTCATGAACGCGTCCCCCGCGAGCTTGGACCCCGCGTGCCTTTTGGCCAGCTCTTCGTATCCGGCCGATGCCCGGGCAATATCGCCCCCATTCCCATGGCATTCCGCGATCCGCCACAAAGCCGTAGCGGAATCGTCCGCCTGGGGGTATTCCTTCAGGAATCTCCGGAGATGAACGACCGATCTCCCGCAATCGTCGAGGTCGTCTCCATAGATGGCGGCGATCCTCCATAGGGCTTGAGGCCGGTAGTATTTGGATTCATCGGCTATCCGCTCGAGCCGTTCGATGGCCCGCTCGGGCGTGAGGACCTTGAGCTTGTCGAACTCGAGCTCGATCATCCGCCATCTCACGTGCTCGACGGTCCTACCGGAGGCGTCGGGGAACAGCCTCAGGAAGCTCCGGTATTCCTTGAACGCCTCCTCATGCCTTCCCCGGCCAAAGAGCTCCTGCGCGATCCAATGCTGGGCGTCCTCCGCCTCATTGCTCTTGGGATACTTCTTGATGTATTCCCTGTACTCCCTGACCGCCGCCTCGAACATCCCCCTGCCGCTGAAGGCGTTGGCCAGGTCGCGCCGCGCCCGCTCCGCGCAGCCGGTATCCGGGTACTTCTCGATCACCTCCCGAAACAGCTTGATCTCCTCCGCGCCACCCGCGTTCCAGGCCTTGTAGAGAAGCTTGACGGCTTCTTCGGGATCCTTGGAGTATCCGATCGAGGCCGATCCCAAGACGAAGAACGATGCGAGCCCCAGTATCGCCAGCTTCTTGATCATGATCGCTCGGGAGCGCTCGGATGCCGGGCTATTCGTGCACCGGCGGCTTGGGCCGCCAGGGCCCGGTCGTGGGCTGGGAGAGCTCCGGGCCTCCGGGCTCGGTCCCGGCTTCGGGACGACGCTTCTGACGCTCCAGCTCCCCGAAGTACCGGTTCAAAGCCTGTAAGTCCTCGTCCGTCATTTCCTCATCAAGGGTGAACCCGATCCTCTTCTTCTCCGCCTCGTGCAGACGGTCCATCAAAGACTTCATCTCCTCCGGCGTCAGGTCTCCCTCTTTTATGTCGAACCACTGCATGGGCATCATCACCGGGGAGCCGGGTCCTGCGCGCCCCGGCTCGTCACGGAGATCCACCACCTCGGGCTCGTCCACCACCATTCGGACCCGTCCCGGCTGGAAGATGCCGTCGCCGTGGAGACCGTGACAGGGGCCGCAACGCTTGAGGTACACCCTCTTGCCGCGACTCATCTTCCTCTCGACCTTCCCTTCCGGCGAGGGACGGACCTTGCCTGAAGCCAAGTCCCGCGCGTAGGAGACGATCCCGGCCACGGCCGGAGTCGAGACCGCGTGCGCGCCCCTGAAGCCGGGCATCTTACCGAGGCCCTTCGTCAGGATCGCGACAAGCTCCTCGTCCGACCTCGCCCCCACCCTGGACGTGAGGTCCGTGGCCTTCTTGAAGGCGGCGCCATCTTCCGCCATGCCGGCCTTGCCCCGACCGTCGAGCCCGTGGCAGGACGCGCAGATGAGCTCGAAGGTCTCCCGCCCCTCCGCCGCGCCGTCCGTCGCGGCCGTCAGCGAGCGCAGCGCCCCGGCGGCCAACAGCAAGCCGGCGCTCCACCAGACGTGCTCGCAAAAAGAACGCATTAGGCCCCTTCCCGGATGACTACATCGACCGTCTTTCTTCTAGGATAAGGGCACTCCGGAGGGGTGTCAAGAGTACGAAGGCGGTCTCGCCATAACAAGCGACCCCGCGGCTTGCGGGGTCACTGTGGCCGCGGTCTGGGGGCCGCGGCGTCATATCCGGAGAAAGACGGCCCTCAGCGGTTCCTTCCCTTGGCCTTGCCCGGAGGCGTCCGGCGCAGGCCCGGCGGGCCCTCGCCGTCCGGTCCCGACGCGTTGTCGATGCCCGGCGGGCCCTCGCCCTCCGGTCCCGGCGGCCCCTCGCCGCCCGGCCCCGCGCCGGGCGCGCAGCCGTCGTCGACGATCCCGTCGCAGTCGTTGTCCAGCGCGTCGTAGCACGTCTCTTCGGCACCGGGATGGATGCCCGCTCTGGAGTCATCGCAGTCGTCCACGCAGGCGAAATAGCCGTCGCCGTCCGAATCGTCCACGATGCCACAGTCGCAGATGCCCGGCTCGATCTTGTTCGCATCGTCCGGGCAGCCGTCATTGCAGTCGGCCGTGCCGTCCTCGTCAGAGTCCGTGTCGGCGATGCCGCAGCCGCAGATGCCCGGCTCGATCTTGCCCGCATCGTTGGGGCAGCCGTCTTCGCAGTCGGCCGTCCCGTCCTCGTCAGAGTCCGTGTCGGCGATGCCGCAGCCGCAGATGCCCGGGGCGATCTTGCCCGCATCGTTGGGGCAGCCGTCTTCGCAGTCGGCCGTCCCGTCCTCGTCCGAGTCCGTGTCCGCGACCCCGCAGCCGCAGATGCCCGGCTCGATCTTGCCCGCATCGTTCGGGCAGCCGTCATTGCAATCGGCCGTCCCGTCGCCGTCCGAGTCCGTGTCCGCCACCCCGCAGCCGCACGCGCCGGGCTCGGTCTTGTTCGCGTCATTGGGACACCCGTCCTCGGCATCCGGCACGCCGTCGCCGTCCGAGTCCGCTTCGGCCCCGCCGTAGCCTTGGCCGGCGAGCCCGTCCTGGTAGAACTGCTGGATCTCCGAATCGGACAGGGCCCGGTCGAAGAACGCCAGCTCGTCGAGCACCCCGGTCAGGTCCTCGAACATGTAGTTGTTGCGCGTGGAACCCAGGCGCATCCCGTATTCCGGGTTGGCCGCGTTCCAGACGCCGGCGCACGAG
>JBDREN010000108.1:0-4502 GCA_043819795.1 Elusimicrobiota bacterium | reverse complement strand
GGGCAACAGCCTGCAGACGCCGCACGATCCGGACGCGATGTATTCGGGGCACAAGGGCAAGGGCTACGAGGTGCAGGTCGTGGAGACGTGCGCTCCGGACAATCCCGTGGAGCTGATCACGGAGGTGGCGGTGACGCCGTCGGCGGGCAGTGACGCCAAGGCAACGATCCCGGTCATCGACGCGCTGAGCGAGTCGGGGCACAAGCCGAAAGAGCTCGTAGCGGACACGACCTACAGCGGAGCGACGAACGCGGCGGAGGCGGCCAAGCGCGGGGTGAACCTGTTGGCGCCGGCGCCAGCGATGGGGAAGCCTGAGCCGGGCAAGGTCTATCCGCCGCCGGATGTGGATTGCCCGACGGGGCGGACGAAGGCGGGGGAGTGGCTCAAGCGCCAGGAGGCGCAGCCGGACTTCGAGAGACGCTACGCGATTCGGGCAGGGATCGAGGGGACGAACTCGGAGCTCAAGCGCGTGCAGGGGCTGGGCAAGCTGCGGGTCAGGCGGGATGAGCGCGTGAGGCTGGCGGTGTATTTGAAGGCGGCGGGCTGCAATCTGAGGCGGGCGCTGAGGTATTGGACGACGATACCCGGGATGCTTCCGGAGGCTACGGCCTCGCCTGCGTGAGGCGCCCCCGCGCACGCGCGCGGTGCGGCGCCGGCGAGTCGGGCCCACAACCAGGCGAGAGTTATCCAGGCTGTGCACAGCCTGGCGAGGAGGGAGCTTGGAGAAGGGCGCGAGTCGAGCGGAGAACTTACGCCGCAGGGAATGCGGCGGACGGCTTGGAGCGGTTTATTTTGTCGTCGAAACCCCTTCGCGTAGTGGGGTTCTTACGAGGGAATCAAAGTTAACACCTGACGCTGCCTAATAATACCTGCGGGCGCCGAGGTAGCGCTTGAGCCAGTAGGGGTTGTCCAGCTTGGTCTCCTCCACGCCCTTGCCCGTCTTGGGCGCGTGGATGAACGTCCTCAACCCCGTGTAGATGCCCACATGGGAGGGGCTGCGGCGGTAGGTGGTGAAGAAAAGGAGGTCCCCGGGAGCCAGCCTCTTCTTGGGCACCTTCCTGCCTTTCTTGTACTGCGTGGCGGCCGTGGGCGGGATCGAGATACCGTGCCTGCGATGTACCCACCAGGCGAGGCCGGAGCAGTCGAAGCCCTTCGTGGGGGACCTGCCGCCGAACTTGTAGGGGCGCCCGATCTGGCCCCGGGCGGTCTTGGCCAGAGCACTGCCGCGGCCGGCCTGGGAGCGCGAGAGCCCCTTGCCGGGGCCGGCGCAGGCCGCCAGGCAAAGGCACAACAGCAGCGAGGAGACCGCGGCGATCCGCGATGTGAAGCTCTTGGTTTTTGTGGACATGGGGCGGCGGAACAGGATTGTAGCAAACCGGCGCCGCGCTGTCGGGATTGGCGCGGGGCCGGAGCGGGAAGGAGCAGACAAACGGCGAGCGGCGGCCCGGAGGCCGCCGCTCGTGATGCCCTCGGACCGGGCGCTCTACGGCTTGCTTTGCTGGGTGTCGAGCTCGGACTGGAGGACCGCGATGAAGATGGCCGTCAGGGCCAGGGCGTTCTTCCCGAACTTCTCGACCTCGATGTCCCCGCGCAAGGAGGTGGAGGACGCCCACCTATTGACGTCGAGGTCCACGCCGTGCTCCCAGACGTCGTAGCAGCCGGGACCTCCGCGCTGGCGCAGGGTGATGTCGATGTGGTTGGAGCCGTTCACCTCGTCTACGAAGCCGGATATCTCCCAGTTGTCGGTGCCCCGCCTGCGCATGTCAACGTTAAGGCCGCCGCCCCAGATCTCATAGGAGTCGTCCGACTTCTTCTCCACCTCGCCCCGCAGGCCGCGGCCGTCCACGTCGCCGCCGAAGCGCCAGGTCTCTCCGTCCGACTCCCGGTCCACGTCGATGTCTATGTTGAGGAAGGAGTCGCGGATGTTGTAGTCCCCGTCGCTCCAGCCGTGGATGTCCATGTCCACGTCCAGCTCGTCGCCCTGAATCCCGATCGTCTCCAAGACCGAGGTCACGGACGGGATATCCGGCATGCGCGGCTCCGCGAGCGCCATGGACGGCAGGGATGCGGCGAGGATCGTGGCGAGCAGCTTGTGGATCATGGTTCCTCCACTAAAATATAGAATCCAGCGTGAGTATATGATACCGCAAAACGGGCCGGGCCGCGTCAGCCTATTGGGGAGGCCGCGGATAGGGCATTGGGCCTATGTCCCCGCGGTGGATTGAACGCGGCGACGGGCGCTTGTCGACGCCGGCGCTCAGCCCGAACCAGTACGGCCAGAAGCGCTACTCGGAAGGCGGTGGGTTCGGCCCGTTCGAGGTGGGGCCCGGGGAGCTGCCCAGCATGGTCTACGACATGCGAGCCACGCGGGGCTGTACCTGCGCGCAGATCGTGGAGGCGGCCCCGGCCTGCCAGGGACACCTGAAGAAAGGCTGCTCGCCCAGCCTGATGGAGGAGCGGACGGGTGTGGGCGCGGCTCCGGACCGGGACTACAACAAGGGCGGGAAAGGCAGATAGCCGGGCTATCGCTTCGACTTCGGCTTTCCTTCGACGGCGTCCATGAGGGGCTCCCAGAGCGGCGGCTGGAGTCCCTTACTTCGGAGGCCGAAGGACTCCCCGGCCAGGATCGCGTCCTCCACGACCGCCTCTTTTTGGGCGAACGAGGCGTTCCTGGCCTCCGGAACGGCGGCGTCAAAGCCCGAGGCGATGATCTGTCTGCGGATCGCCGACCGCAGGTCCCTGCGGATGTCGTCGATGACGGGCGTCAAAGACAAGCGGAGGCGCCGCCGGCTCTCGCCGCCGTTTCCGTTGGCCCCGCCTTGCTGCCCTCCGGCCGCCGCCTTCCGCGGCCCCTGCTCCCCCGTCTCGAAGACGAAGATCCGGGTCGGGCGGATGCGCAGTCCGTAGACCCCGATGCTGGCGCCCCGGGTCAGGCCGCAGCTGACTTCGCGGAGCCCGCCCATAGGAGAGAGGATTACCTCCCGGGTCCTGGTCGGCAGCCGCATGAGATCCGCCAAATCCCAGCGGAGCGTGTAGTCCAGGGCGACACGGGTCCCCCGCTCGTCATGCCGGAGCGCGAGGATAAAAGGGGTCTCTCCCGAAGCGATGCAGTCGCTGAGCGCCGCGCTGCTGGGGCTCACCGTATGCGTCCCCTCGCTCGGCTCGGAAGCCCGCGCGGAGGCGGGAAGGGCCAGGGCCGCGATAAAGGCGGCGTGAATCAACATGGATGCCTTCGACACACTATTAATTAACCCCTATCCCGCGTAAAGTCAAGGACATCGCGTTGACCTGAAAGTGGAAAAATAACGCACAAACAATCGGTTTAATTTTGTCAGAAAAATGCTGACGCTTACGGCGTTTGTTGGGCTGCTTTTCCAGGGCTACTTCAGCAGGGAGTAGACCTTCTCGGCGCGCTCGAGGACCCGCGCGGACTCCATGGGGTTGTAGCGGGCCCTCGCGCCGTTCTCCGGCCACTCGATCACGTAGGGCTGCTTGAGTATCCGCGTGACATGGTAGAAGACCGCGAGTTCGGCGGCGTCCTCGGCCCAGGTGCGGCTTCCGTAGAGCGAGGGGAAGGGCGAGCCCCTGAGCTGGGCGTAGAGCGCCGGGGCCTCCGAGCCCTTGATCACCGGCGCGCCGTCCAGTCCGTAGAATCCCAGCTTCTTCCTGTAGGGGAAATCAGCCCCTTCTTGAGGGGTGGAATAACCGGCCCAGACGTCCCAGGAAGCGTCCAGGCCGCGGCCCTCGCGGAACGCCTTCACGATGACCTCTTCAACATAGGGGGTGATGCCCCGGACGTAGTCGAATACATGCGCGCCTTCGTGAAGAAGGACGTAGACGAGGCCGCGGTGCTTCGTGCCGCAGTCGATCCTGATGTCCTGGCCGCCGCTGAAAAGGGACCGCTCCCGGAGGGTCAGTGTCTCCGACAGGGAGCGGGAGAGCGCGGCCGGGTTGATGACCATGGCCGCGAACATCGTATTCTTCTCGTCGACGACCCAGGTGGTGAGGCCGTTCCCCATGAAGTTCTTGATGAAGTAGATGCCGATGAGCCGTTCCTCGAAGGCTGCTCGCATTCCCGCCGGCAGCCGCTCGATTTGCCCGAGAAGCATGGCGAGCTCTTCGGCGGTCGGCGTGTAGGACTCGTAGTCCGGCGCCCGGTCGGCGCTGGCCATGGCGTCTCGCAGGAAGGCCGGGGCCGGGCCGATCCTCTCCGCGAGCGGCTTGCCTGGGTCGAAATCGTAATACTTCAGCTGGCTCATGGGGCTGGCCAGGGCGGACTTCACCGGGTCGTCTTGGGGCTTCGCGGAGTTCGTGCACCCGGAGAAGAATAGGCTTATCGCGGCGATAAACGCTGGAAGTCTGTTCATTGGTAGATTCTTGGCGCCGGAATCCCTACTGGGACCCGGTTTCCAAATACCCCCTTTCAAACCGTGCTTGCGAATTTCCCGCACACGGCTTAACGATGGTCGTCATGCGACAGCATGCGCGACGCCCGGGTAACG
>JBDREN010000107.1:0-40935 GCA_043819795.1 Elusimicrobiota bacterium | reverse complement strand
GGGACGGGGGCCGGGGCGGCCGCCTCAACGTCCTCCGACAAGCCCTCCAGCCTCACCTTCAGCCGCGTGTCGTCCCATTTGGCCCGATACGCGACGAGTTTTTTCAAATAGAGAACCACCCGGGAGACGAGGTCCGGCTCCCGCTGGTACTGGCCGGAGCGGACCCGCGTCAGGAACCGCCCCATGCCCTCCTTGTATGAGGGGTCGGCCGCGTGCTCGGTGTCCATCAGCTCGAGGACGAGCCGCGGAGGCTCGGCGGTGGTGAAGATGTTGAACTGAACGCGCTCCGAAAGGTGGACCGTGATCTCGTCGGGCTGCACCTCGACTCCCTCGAGCGCGGCCTGCCCGGCGGCCCACAGGGCCGCCCCGGGCTGCGTGCCGACCAGCCCCGCCGCGACGATAAGAGCGACGCACCGCTTCGCGAATTGCTTGATCATGGGATCACTCCTCGTCCTCCACGTCCTCCGCGCCTTCCTCGCCGAGCCGCAAAGTCTGCACGTCCTTATCCGGCGTCATCAGGATGACGGTCTTCTGAGGCACGTTGATGCGCCCCGTCACCTTCGGGATGCGGTTGTTCTTGTAATCGAAGAGCTTGCCTTCCCGCAGGATGAAGCCCATCCCGGTCTCGCCGTCCACGAGCACGGCGTAGGTCCCGGACCGGTCCTTCATGACCCCCTTGAGATCGACCGCGTGGATGCTGAACTCCTCGGGGTCGAACTCCTTCGCAGCTACGATGGCGACCATGCCGCCGCCCGCTTTGGTGAGATCGCGGAACGGGTCCCGGAGCTTCAGCCCGCCGTACAGGTCCTCGACCCTGACCGGACGCGCAGCCTCGGTGGAGCCCTTCACGGACGGCTCCTCCGCCGCCGCCGGGCTCGCCGGCGACAGAACGACGCTCAAGAGCAGGAAAATGGCCCTCATCTCACCCCTTGTACTGATACGACACCAGCTGGAACTGGACCGTCAGGCGGCCGGCCGCGTCCGGCGAGCCGTACTTGACCCCGCGCACGTTGAAGATGCGCTCCTCGAGCGCGATCGCGGCCAGGAACAAGCCCGCGTCGTGGTACGCCGCCCGCATGGAGACGTCGTAGCTCACCTCGATGAAATGCGGCTTCGTGCTAGGCCTGCCCGGAGAGAACGACTCCAGGACCACGTTGTAGCGCCGGGAGAGATCGCTGACGGTGTCGATCACTCCTGGAAGGTCCTGTTCCTTCGGCAGGCGCTTCTCCGCCTCCAACGCCTCCTGGTCGAGACGCTCGATCTCCTTCTTGATCTTGTTGAGCCGGCCGGCCTGGCCCTTGGCCTTGTTGATCTTGCGCTCGTACTTCTCGACCTCCTGCTGGGTCTCGGCGATCTTCTTCGACGTGGGCATCCAGAAATACTTGACGTATGAGTAGCCGCCGCCGCCGATTATGAGGACGGCGAGGGCGACGTACTGCTGCTGCTGCTTCGTCAGCTGGATATTGAGGTTCATGTCACGCCCAAGGAGACGCTATTTCTTCTCCTCCTCCTTAGCCTTGTACGTCACCCGCATCGAGAACGCCAGGCTCCCGTCCGCCGACGACACCTGGAGCGCGCCGAGCACCGCCCCCGAGAAGATATCGGAGGCCTCGAGCCTCCGCAGCCAGTCGGAGGCGTTCTCGACCGTCAGCGCCTGGGCCGACATGTCCACGTCCAGCGCCTGGGCCGACCCGCCGGTCGTCATGGTCTTCAGCCAGATCCCGTCGGGCAGGGTCTTGAGCAGCGCGGTCATGAACCGCGGGTAGAGCGGCCGCGCCTTCAGCAGGTCCTGCATCACGTTGAGGCGGGACCGCACCGCCAGCGCCTGGGCCTCGAGCGCCTCCACCTGCTTGACGATCGTCTCCAGCTTCTTGAACTTCTCCTCCTGCTCCGCGAGGTGCCCCGCGAGCTTGACTCCTTTATAGTAATGGACGAACGAGATGCCCGCGAAGATGAGCACCACGAAGCCCACGGCGACGCCGATCTGGACCGCCCGCTGCTTCTGCAGCTCCTTGTCCAGGATCTCCTGGGGGACGAGGTTTATCCTGATCATGCCCAGTCCTTGTTCTTGCGCAGCGCGAGCCCGACCGCGACGCCCATCGCGGGCACGACCTCCTCGGGGACGCCGGCCGGCGGCTGCGTCAGGAATCCGAAAGGGTTCAGGACCGTCACCGGCACCTTCAGCTCCCCCGTGAGGAACTTCGCGAGGTTCTTCATGCGGGCCGACCCGCCCGCGAGCACGATGCGGCCGATCGACCGCTCCGGCCCCTGGGACAGGTAGAAGTCCACGGACCGGTGCAGCTCGCTGACCAGGTCCTTGAGCACCCCCGAGACCGCCTGAGAGACGCCCAGCCCGTCGCGATTGCCCTCCTGGAGGGCCTTCTCCTTCTCCTCCGCGTCGATCAAGAGGCCGTTCGCCTTCTTCGCCTCCTCCGCCTTAGGAAATTCGTACTGGAGGGCCTTGACGATCGCCTTCGTGAACGTGTTCCCCGCGATGAACACGTCGCGCACGACGCGGGTGACGCCGTCCTCGATGATGGACAGGTTGGTCACCGTGTGCCCGATGTTCAGGTAGAGCGTAGAGCCCACGGTCTGCTGCGGGTCCGCCGCCTGCTCGTTGACGTTCTCCAGGGCGAAGGAGTCGACGTCGATGATCGCGGGCCTGAGCCCCACGGCCTCGAGGGCCTGAACGCGGGCCTCGACCGCCTCCTTCTTCGCCGCCACCAGCACGGTCTCCATCTTCTTCTGGCCTTCCTCGACGATGTCGTTGAGGATGTGGAAGCCGAGCTGGACGTCGTTGATGTCGAAGGGGATGAAGGGCTCGGCCTCGGTGGCGAGCGTCGCCCGGAGCTCGTCCTTCGTCAGCTGCGGGAACTTCACGTAGCGCACGATCACGGCGTTGCCCGAGATCGAGGTGGCCGCGTGCTTGATCTGGATGCTCTTCTCGATCAGGAACGCCTTCAGCCGGTTGATCGCCTGCTGCTGCCTTTCCTCCGGGGAGGAGTCCGCCTTCGCCCCGATGGGCAGGTAGCCGGCCGCCTGCAACTTCAAGCCCTCGCCCACCTTCTTAAAAGACACTACCTTCACGGCGTAGCTGCCGATATCGACGCCGAGCACGTCGCTCGAACCCATAAGGATCGACCCGATCTTGTCCTTGAGGCCCTTGAGATCGATGCCCTTAAGCTTGTCTTGAAGTCCGGCCATATCCGTCTCCCACCCCGCTGGCCCGACAATCCCCGATAAGCCAGCCGCCCGCTCGCAACGCGACCGCGCGCCGGCCCATGCACGCCACCGACCCCGAACAAAAAACGCCTTTCGCCCCCAGAGGGGCTACTCGGCGCCAAATACGTCAACTGCCCTGAAATTTGTAACAGGATTATCGCTGTTTGTCAAGGCCTATTTTATATAATCCCCCGAATGGCCATGACCGCAACGACAAAGGCGGTACTTTTCGATTTCGGCGGCACGCTGGACGCCGACGGCGTCCACTGGCTCGACCGGTTCCTTTCCATATACGCTCAGGAAGGGCTGCGCGTGGATCGCGAGGCCTTCGCCCGCGCCTTCTACGACGCCGACGACAACCTGCCCGCCCGTTTCGCCCTGGACGGGCTGGATCTCGAGCAGACCATCCGCCTGCAGGCGGGCTGCGTCGTCGAGAACCTCGCCGCCGCCGCGCCGGGCGCCGCGGGCCCGGGCCTGGCCGAGCGGGTCGTGCGCCGCTTCGTCGACTCCGCGCGGGCGCACCTGCGCCGCAACCGCCCCCTCCTTGAGCGCCTGCGCCGGAGCTTCCGGCTCGGGATCGTGTCGAACTTCTACGGAAACCTCGATTCCATCCTCGCCGCCGAAGGCCTGGCCGACCTCTTCGGCGCGGTCGCCGACTCGGAGCGGGTCGGCGCGATGAAGCCGGACGCGAAGATATTCCTCCACGCCACGCGCGGGCTCGGGGTGGAGCCGGCGGAGAGCCTCATGGTCGGCGACTCGGTCCCGCGCGACATGAAGGGCGCCGAGGGCCTCGGCATGCCCCATGCGTGGGTAGCGGGCGGGCGCGACGCGTCCGAGACATGCTGCGCCGCCGCGCCCGTCCTGCGGACGCTTTCCGACCTCGAGCCCCTGCTGTTCGGTTCCGGCCGTCGGGTGGACGCATGAGTGCGCGGGAAGAGCTTCCGCGCGCCGGCACGGGTTCCAAGGCCTCCAGTGCCGGTGGCCCTCAGGAACGGTTTTGGTCCGCCGGCATCATCGCGGCCGGCCGCGGCTCCCGCCTTCACGACGCCTACCCGGGCACGGTCAAGCCGATGGTGCCCGTCGGAGGAAAGCCGCTGATTTACTGGGTCGTCTCGAGCCTGCGAGCGGCGGGCGTCCGCTCGCTCGTCGTGCTGCTCAACAGCTCGGGCGACCCCGCCCGCGCCTATCTCCAAGAGCGCTTCGCCGGCCTGACGATGACGTTCCTCCGCGAGGACACGGCCTCCTCCTGGGAGAGCTTCCGTCTCGTCTCCCGCCGGCTGGCCGAGCGCGCCGAGAGCTTCATGATCAGCACGGTCGACGCGCTGATCCCGCCGGAACAGACGCGCCGGTTCGCGCGCGAGGCCCTCGCCCCCTTTCCGGCGTCCGGGAGCGAGGGGCGGCCGGCCGCGGCCCTGGCGCTGACCCGCTTCGTGGAGGACGAAAAGCCGCTGTGGGCCGACGTGGACGCGGGAGGCCTCGTGACGGCGCTGGGGCCCGCGGCCTCGCGGCGCGAGGCGGTGACCTGCGGCCTATACTCCTTGGGCCGGCCCGTGACGGCGGCCATGCCCGCGGCCTCGGCCCACGGCCGGCTGCGCGATTTCTGGACCGATCTATTGAAGAGCGGGCGTCCGGTCCGCGGCGTCCTCCTGGCGGACTCCGTGGACGTCGACCGGCCGGAGGACCTGCCCGCCGCTGAGAGGATGACATCATGCTTCGGTGCCTAGGCATCTTTCGCGAGCTGACCAACTCCCCGAACCGCGAGACCGACGACGCGCTGATCCTGAAGGCGGTCCTCGATCAGCTCGGCAACCTCGGGATGCAGACCCGGGCGATCGCGCCCGAAGAGATCGACTCCGTCGATCCCGCGGCGCACGACGCCGTGCTCCCGATGTGCGAATCCTACCCCAGGATCAAGCGCCTGCTCGGCCTCGGCCCGGCCGGGCCGCTGTGGGTCAACGCCCCCCAGGCGGTCTTGAACTGCTACCGGATGCGCATGATACCGGCCCTCTCGGCCAGCGCCGCGGTCCGCTTCCCCGACTCGGAGATCCGGGCCGTCGAGGAAGGGCCCGGCGAGCCCCCGGGCCGGCGCGACGCGCCCGGCGGCTGGTGGATCAAGCGAGGCGACGTCCACAATACCTGCGACCGGGACGTGGTCCATGTGGCCGCCTGGCCGGAAGCCGAGGGCGTGCTGCGCGACTTCGCCCGGCGCGAGATCACGCACTGGGTCGTCCAGCCCCACATCGACGGCGACCTCGTCAAGTTCTACGGCGTGGGCCCCGGCCACTGGTTCACATGGTTCTATCACGACCCCGTCCGAGCCCGCCGCATCCCCTTCGAGCTCGACGCGCTCGCCCGCCAGGCGGCGTGCGGCGCGCGGGAGCTCGGATTGGAGGTCTTCGGCGGGGACGCGATCATCTCCCCGGGCGGGACCATCACCCTGCTCGATCTCAACTCCTGGCCCAGCTTCGCGCTCGTGCGCGGCGAGGCCGCCGTGCAGATCTCATGGCACCTGCAGAGGCGCCTGATGTCGGCGTCCTCCCCCCGGGGAGACGCGGGCAAGACGGACGAATCCGCCGAGAGGAGGCCCTGATGAATACCGCGACCGGATCCACCCCCCTTGCCGGACCCAGATCCCTCGAACTCTTCGGAGAGGAACAGGGATACCTCACCCCGGGGCTCCAGCAGATCGCCGTCTTCTCCCAGCTCGCGATGGCGAAGGGCCGCGGCGCGACGCTGACCGACGTGGACGGTAAAGAGTACATCGACTTCATCGCGGGGGTGTGCGTGGCCTCGATCGGCCACGGCCACCCGGAGTACGCGCGCGCCCTCGCGGAGCAGGCCGCGAACATCACGGTCGGCAGCTTCACGACGCGCAACCGCGTCGAGTTCTGCCGCCGCCTGATGAAGCTCACGCCGGAGGGGCTCGACCGCGTCCAGCTCTACTCGAGCGGAGCCGAGGCCGTCGAGGCGGCCTTCCGCCTGGCGAAGAGCCGCACCAAGGGCTTCGAGTTCATCGGCTTCTGGGGCGGCTTCCACGGCAAGACCGGCGGCGTCCTCGGCCTGCTCGGCGACGGCTTCAAGCAGCAGCTGGGGCCCATGATGCCGGGGACCTATCTCGCCCCCTTCCCGAACCCCTACCGCTGCCCGTTCGGGACGCGCGGGGAGCACGACTGCGCCGCCCACTGCCTGGAGTTCCTGCGCACGATGATACGGCGCTCGACGACGGGCGCGCTCGCGGCGATCGTCGCCGAGCCTATCCAGGGGACCGCCGGCAACGTCATCCCGCCGCGCGGCTTCCTCGCCGGCTGCGCGGAGATCGCGCACGAGAACGGGGGGCTTTTTATCGCCGACGAGATGATCACCGGCTTCGGCAGGACCGGCCGCTGGTTCGGCTGCCAGCACGACGACGTCATTCCCGACATCCTGACCGTAGGCAAGGGGATCGCGGGCGGGTTCCCGGTCACTGGGATCATCACCTCGGCCGATACCGCCTCGGCCAAGCCCTTCGCGGATCCCTCGGGCTCCTCGTCGAGCTACGGCGGCAATCCCCTGGCCTCGGCCGCGCTCAACGCGACGCTGCGCATCCTCGAGGAGGAGAATCTCGTCGAGAACAGCCGCGCGGTCGGGGAAGCCATGCTGCGCCGCCTGAAGAAGACGCGGGAGCGCTTCCCGTTCATCGGGGACGTCCGCGGACGGGGGCTGCTGATAGGCGTCGAGCTCGTCAAGGACCGGAAGACGAAGGAGCTTTTGCCCAAGCCCTCCTGCCGGTTGATCTTCGAGGAGGCCCTGCGGCGCGGGCTGCTGACGATGGCGTACTCGCCCGTTATCCGCATCAACCCGCCGCTGAACATCACCGCGGAGCAGGCCGACCGCGGGCTCGACCTGCTCGAGGAGACCTTCGAGGCGGTCTCGAAGCGGCTTTGACGATGCGGGGGGCGCTCATAGGCTTCGGCCAGGTGGCCCAGAACGCGCACGCCCCCGCGTTCAAGCGGGTCCCCGGCCTCGCGATCGTCGCCGCCGCCGACCCGAGCGCCGAGCGCCGGGCCGCGGCCGAGCGGGAGATAGAGGGCTTGCGCGCCTACCCCAGCGCCGAAGCCCTCTATGACGCGGAGAAGGGCCTCGACTTCGTCGACGTCGCCACGCCGCCCTACGCGCACGCGCGCGATATCGCGGCCGGCCTCGAACGCGGCTGCCACGTGCTCTGCGAGAAGCCGCTCACCTTCACGATGCGTGAGTTCGAGGGCGTGAGCCGCCTGGCGCGCAAGCGCGGCCGCGCGCTCTTCCCGATCCACAACTGGAAGTACGCCCCGATCCTCCAAAAACTCCGCGCGTTGGTCGCCGCCGGCGAAATCGGGCCCGTCCGCCACCTCGAATGGCACGTCCTGCGCACCCGCCCGGCCGCCGTGGCCGGGACCCCCGCGGCGGACGGCAACTGGAGGACGAGCCGCGAGCTGTCGGGCGGCGGGATCCTCATGGACCACGGATGGCACGCCTTCTACCTCGCCGGGTGGCTAGTCGGCCGGGCTCCCCTTTCCGTCTCCGGCATCCTAAAATCCCCTCCCGGAGGCGACACCGAGACGGAGGCCACCTGCCTAATCGAGTACCCGCGGACAAGCGCGCTCATCCACCTGAGCTGGAACGCCCCCCGACGCGGCCACTGGGGCGTCCTCCACGGGCCGGAGGGACGCATCGAGATATTCGACGACCGCCTGCTGCTCGCGCGAGGGACACGGTCCCCGCAGGTCTTCGCCTTCCCGGAGCCCCTCTCCCACGGATCGGCGCATCCCGAATGGCTCCACGCCATGCTCGGCGATTTCCTGGCCGCCGTCCGAAGGCCGTCCCGCGGCCCGGGCGCCGCGGCCCTGGAAGAGGCGCGCCAATGCCGCTGGCTCCTCGACAGGCTGTATCGCCGGAGACGCGCGGGAGCGAAGACGGACTCGCGGTCTCGCGGGCGAGGCCGGAAGCGATGAAGGCGCCGCGGGCCGCGTCCGCCGCCGGGGCCAAGGCTCCCGGAATCACCGCCGCGGTCCTCAATGTCTCCCATCCCGCGATGATGCTCGAGCGCTTCGCCGGGTTGACGATCCTGGAGCGCCAGCTCTTCACTCTCTCCCGGGCCGGCATGCGCCGCGTCTGGATCGTCGCTCACAAGCCGGAGCCCGCGAGCCTGGCCCGGCTGCGCTGGCCCGACGGCCTCGATGGGCTGTGGGGGACGGTCTCCGGCTCCTCCGGGGCCGCGGCCGCCTACGCGCCCCCATATATCGGCGTCTCGGGCGATTACGCCATCCGCCTCGGCGCCCTCCGAGAGATCCTCTCCCGCCGCCACGACCGGCCCACGTCCTATCAGGACGCGCAGCGGCGCGGCGTCGTCCAGGTGGTCCCGGTCCGGCACGAGGACCGGATCGAGTACGAGAAGCGCGCGATGCCCCCCGACTCCTGCGCCCTCCTGCAGACGCCGGCCGACAAGGGCCCGGCCCTACCGTGGCTGCTGCGGGAGGCCGTCAAGGACGCCGACGGCTTCATGGCCCGGCACTTCGATAGGCGCATCTCGCTGGCGGTCACGCGGCGGCTCCTCAACAGCCCGGTCCGCCCCAACCACATGACGGTCTTCAGCTCGCTGATCGGACTCGCCGGAGGGATTCTCATGCTCGGGGGCACTTACGGCTTCACGCTGGCCGGGGCCCTCATCGTATGGCTGCACTCGACCCTCGACGGCTGCGACGGGGAGCTGGCGCGCCTCCGCTTCCAGGAAAGCCGCCTCGGCGGGCTCATCGATTTCTGGGGCGACAACCTGGTCCACTTCGCCCTGTTCGCCTCGCTCGGGATCGGACGCTTCTCCGTGACCGGCGAGCCGGTCCTGCTCGCCCTCGGCCTGGCCGCCGCCCTCAGCGCCGCCGCATCGGCCGCGCTCGTATTCCAGCACATGCTGCGCAAAGCCGCCCGCGCGCGGGAGGGAACGCCGTTCTTCGACGGGATAGCCGACGCGGCCGACGAGACGGACGCTCAGGACCCGGCATCGGCGGGAAGCCGGCTGAAGCGGACGCTGGCCTCCATCGAGGACACGCTCGCCCAGCGGGATTTCATCTACCTGCTCGTGCTGCTGGCGGCGATCGGCCGCATCGACCTTTTCTTGTGGGCCGCCGGCGTGGGCTCGCCCCTGTTTCTTCTGGTCTTCGTCTATCTGCGTTCTCGCGCGCGCGCGTGAGACAGCGCCAGTCCAGGTTTTGTAGAATCATCCACCAGCCATGAACATCATCATCCGCCGCGAGAACCCGCCGGAACGCGCGATCAGCCAGGAGATCCTTCGCCAGACCTTCGGGCGTGAGACGGAGGCCCAGCTGGCGGACGCGCTGCGCCAGACGGCGGAGTTCAACCCGGAGCTCTCGCTCGTGGCGGACAGAGGCGGAGAAATCCTCGGCTACGCCATGTTCTTCCAGGCGTCGATCGCCGCCGATGCCCAAGCCGGGACGCATCCGCCCCAGACCGCCGGCCTCGCGCCGATCGCGGTCCGTCCGCAGTTCCAGCGGCAGGGGGTGGGCGAGCGGCTCGTGCGCCACGGGCTGGAGCGCTGCCGCTTCGTCGGCTTCGACCTCGTCTTCGTTGTCGGCCCGCCCCGGTATTTCTCCCGCTTCGGCTTCCAGCCGGCGCGCCCGCTGGGCCTGGAGCCGGCCTTCCCCGCGGGCGACGCGGACTTCCAAGCCTTCGACCTCAGCGGCAAGTTTTTCGGAGCGGTCAAGGGCAAGATCAGCTACCCGAACCCGTTCCGGCACGCCTCCTGAGATACGCGCGCCGGCAGTTCTTGTGCCCGGTTCTTTATATAATTTACGTGCGCCCGCGCGCGTTCCTGCCCGCCCGCGGCGCCGATTGCCCGGACGGACCCGATTTGGTATACTGGATTCCGGCGTGACTTGGCCCCAACTCCTCGCATTTCTCCTTATTTTTCCGGCCATTACTCCCGCTGGGTATTGCCAAACCGACAACAATCAGACCGCCATGCCCGTTTCCGCAGGAGATAATCCGGCGTCCCCCCCACGGGGGGATGCCTCCGTTCCGGGGGGCGAGGCCGTGCCGGCGTCCCCCCCACGGGTGGATGCCTCCGTTCGGGGGCGTGATGCCGTGCCGATGGTCTCGACGATGTCCGCGTCGAGCCCCGTCCTCGCACAGATCCAGGTCCTCGGACTCGAGCGGACGCCCGCGACCCGGGTGCGCGAGATGATCGAGGCCCGGGAGTGGGCCCCTTATCCGGCGGACGCCAAGTCGCGCGACATCGCGGCCCTGCTCGGCTCCGGCCTGTTCACGGCCGTTTCCGTGCGCGAGGTCGCTCTTTCCAGCTCGGCCGTACGCCTCGACATACAGCTGACGGAAGGCGCGCGCGAGCCCGCGTACCGGGCGCCGGAGGCCGACCGGCCGCGGCCCAAGCCCGGGCTCGAAGAGGCCGCGCGGATACTGGGGGCGGCCGAACCCGACGAGATCCCGCGGTCCCCCTGGGTGATCGGAGAACTCGACATCGAGGGGAACCGGAACGTCAAACGCAACACGATCCGGAGCCAGATCAAGGCTCGGAAGGGGGACCTTTATGAGCGCGCCGAGCTCGACCGGGACATCCAGGCGGTCCTGAGCCTGGGCAGCTTCGATCGCGTCGCGGCCGACATCACGGTTCTGCGGGACCGGCGGGTGCCGCCCCACTTCGAGTCGGCTTCCCCCTCCCCCCATCCGATCCGCCTCGCCTTCCTCATCGAGGAAAAGCCGCTCGTGCGCAAGATCGAGTTCGCCGGGCGCAAGGAGATGTCGAAGGGCCGGCTCTACGAGGCGATCGAGCTCGAGAAGAAGGACCCCTTCGACCGCGTCAAGCTGCGCTCGGACACGGAGAAGGTCCTCGAGGCCTACCGCAAGAAGGGATTCCACCGCGCGCGGATCGAGTCCGACGTGCGGATCGACACGGCGACCCTGAAGGCGGACGTCGTGTTCCGGATCGAGGAGGGCCCGAAGGCCAAGATCGGCGCGGTGCGCTTCACGGGCGTCTCCGGCTTCAAGCCGAAGAAGCTCGCCAAGAAGATGAAGAACCGGCGCCGGAAGGTCTACGCGCCCAAGGAGCTTCCGGAGGACTTGAAGAAGGTCGAGGAGTACTACAAGAACCGCGGATACCTGGACTTCCGGGTCCTGTCGTCGAGCGTCTCCTTCAACGAGGACTCCACGCGGATATTCGTCCACGTCGCCGTAGACGAGGGACGCCAGTACCGCTTCGGCGATACGACCTTCGGCGGACATGCGATCTACGCCTCCACGGACCTGGCCAAGGCCCTCGACTACCGCCGCAAGAAGCTCTTCAGCCAGGAGCGCTTCGATCTCTCGATCCGGGGCATCCAGGAGCTCTACGCCGAGAAAGGGCGCCTGCGGGCCCAGGTGGTCCCGACGCGCACCTTCAACCCCAAGGACGGCCTCATGGACGTCCACTTCGAGATCGCGGAGGGCCCGATCGTCTACGTGGACCACGTCGACGTGGAGGGCTACAAGGCGACCAAGGGCTACGTATTCAAGCGCGAGCTCGTCATCAAGCCCGGGATGCCGTTCCAGATGTCCAAGATCCGCAAGAGCCAGGAGCGGATCATCAACCTCGGCTTCATCGACGACGTGCAGCTCGACGTCCAGAGCCCCTACGACCCCGACAAGGTGGACCTCACCTTCGAGGTCTTCGAGGGGAAGCCCGGCATGCTGACGGCCGGGGCCGGCTTCTCCTCGCTCGACGGCATGCTCGGGACGCTGTCGCTGCAGCACCTCAACCTCTTCGGCCGCGCCTGGCGCACCAAGGCGTCGTGGTCGTTCGGCGCCCGCGTCAACGACTACTCGCTTTCCTGGACCACTCCCTGGGTCCGCAACAAGCCGATCAGCCTGGGCTTCGACGTATTCAACACGCGCCGCATCAGCCAGTTCGAGGGCTCCAGCTCGGCGTTCGTCAACAAGCGCACGGGCGGCTCGGTCCACGTGGGCCCCCGGTTCCAGGACGACAAATACCAGCTCTCGTTCCGCTATTCGTTCCAGAACATCACGATCAGCAACGTGGACCCCGAGTTCCTGGACACGCTCTCCGAGGGGACGAGCGTCCAGTCCTCGATCAGCGTCGAGGGCGCGCGCGACACCCGGGACAACATCTGGGATCCCACGAAGGGGACGCGCAACTCGATCGGGGCGGCCCTGTCCGGCGGCCCCCTCTTCGGCGACATCAACATCCTCAAGCCGTTCGTCTCGAGCTCGTACCACAAGACCCTGTTCAGCGTCGGCGGCTACCCCCTCGTCATGACCCTGGCGAACCGGGCCAGCTACGTCACGCAGTTCTCGGAGACCAGAGAGGTCCCGGTCTACGAACGCTTCTTCATCGGCGGCCAGGACACGCTGCGAGGCTACTCCGCGGCCGGCGAGGCCGGCTACCGGGACGGGGGCAAGATCTACGACGTCGCGAACATAGAGTTCGGCTTCCCGCTGGCGCGGGAACGCCGGCGCACGATCGTGAAGTTCGTGACGTTCTTCGACGCCGGGGGCAGCTGGGACAGCACGCGCTCCATGCGCCTGCGCGTCGGGCAGGACCAGCGCGACATCAAGACGGACGTCGGCTTCGGCATCCGGTTCGTGACGCCGGCGTTTCCGATCCGCCTGGACTGGGGCTACGGCTTCCAGCACCGGCCGGGCGAGTCCAACTACCAGATCAACTTCGGAATCGGGAACCTCTTCTAACCGATGAAAAACGCCATCCGCAAGACGGGAAGGATCCTGCCGGTCGTCGTCGCGGCGCTCGCCGTCGGCTCGGGCGCGCGCCCGCCCGAGGCCCTGGAAATCAGCCTTGAGCAGAACCGGGCCGAGCGGGGCAATATCGGCTACGTGGACATCCAGAAGGTCTTCCGCCTGTTCCCCCAGACGCACAAGGCGAAGCAGAGCTACGGCGAGATCGTGCGCCAGGCCGAGGAGCAGGTGAACTTAAAGAAGGCCGAGCTCATGGCCCTGCGCGCCGAGATCGCGAAGATCAAGCTGGAGCGGGACATCCTCTCCAAGAGCCCGATTCCAGCGGCTCCGGATTCGCCTCCGGCGGGTCCGGAGCCGCTTACACCTTCTCTCTCAACGGGAACCCCGTCGCAAGCACCCGTTTCGGTCTCCACGCCCTCCGCGCCAGTTCCCGACGCCGCGCCCGCGCACGAAGGCGGCGTCCCGGCCTCGACGGCCGCCGTGGCCGCCGCCGGAGGAGAGGCCGGAGCCGTCCCGGAAAGCCCGCTCGCTGAGGGCGCGACGTCCCAGCGGACGCCCCTCTTCGAGTTCGACCACCTTCCCGGGATGTCTCCTCCGGCCGAGAGCGGCTCGCCTGAGACCTCGGCCGCCCCCCCGGAGGAGGACCGGCCTCGACAGGCCTCCGAGGAGCCCGTCGCCCGCTCCACCGAGCCGCTCGTCATCGACATCCCCGGCGTCACCCATGACCCCATCGTGATCGAGCCGTCGTCGGGAAAGGATCCGGATGCGGCCCGGGCGGCGGGACCGCAGCCGGCGACCGCCGAGCCCGGGACGCCGGCGCAGGAGCCGGTTCCTCCCGCCGAGGCCGCGGGCGGGGCCGCCGCGGCGGAAGAGACCCCCGTCGGGCCGGAGGAGCGGCTCGCCCGGCTGGACGCGGAGATCGCCGCCAAGAGGGGCCTGCTCGCCGAGAAGGAGACGGCTTTCCGGGAGTACCAGCTCGGGGTGGAGAAAAACCTGATCGAGATCGAGGACCGCCGCGCCGAGATCCTCCTGGGGAAAATATACCAGGCGCTGCGCGACGTCGCCCGGGAGAACGGCGTGAGCGTCGTCGTGGACAAGAATCAGATCCTATTCGGACAGGACTCCGTCGACCTGACCCAGAAGGTCATCGACAAGCTCGAGGGACTATCGCTATGAAAATGACACTGCGCGAGATCGCGGAACTCACCGGAGCCCGTCTGGAAGGGGACCCGGAATACGTCATCCGGGGAGCCGCGGGGCTCGCCGAGGCCGCCGAGACGGACGTCGCCTTCATCGAAAACCCGAAGTACGCGTCCCAGGTCGCGGCCAGCAAGGCCGGCGCGCTCTTCGTGCGGCCCTCGATGAAGAAGGCCGAGGGCGGCCCCGCAAACAGGCTCTACGCCGACGAGCCTCGCTGGGCCTATGCCCACGTGCTGGAGAAGGTCCACGCGGAGCGCTGGAAAGCGGAGCCTTCGGTGCTCAGCACGAAGGCCGACATCCACTTCGAGGCCAGGCTCGGCAAGGAGGTCGCCGTCGGCCCCTTCAGCGTCATCCGGGCCCGGACGCTCGTCGGCGACGGCACCAGGATCGCCGCGCAGTGCCATATCGGCTACAACGCCCGCATCGGGAAGGGCTGCGTGCTCCATCCCCAGGTCGTGATCGGCGATTACTGCGAGCTGGGCGACCGGGTGATCGTGCATCCCGGGACCGTCGTCGGCGCCGAGGGCTACGGATACTGGACCGACCCGAAGACGGGCACGCACCGGAAGGTCGCCCAGGTCGGCCGCGTCGTCATCGAGGACGACGTGGAGCTGGGCGCCAACGTCACGATCGACCGGGCCACCACCGGCGAGACCCGCGTCGGCGCCGGCACGAAGATCGACAACCTGGTGCAGATCGGCCACAACTGCGTCACCGGCCGCAACTGCCTGATCATCTCGCAGGTCGGCCTGGCCGGCTCCACGAACGTCGGCAACCAGGTCGTGCTCGCCGGCCAGGCCGGGATCGCCGGCCACCTGTCGATCGGCGACGGGGCCATCGTCACGGCCCAGACCGGCGTGATGGGCGACATCGCCCCGAAGGCCATCGTCTTCGGCTCCCCGTCGCGCCCGCACCGCGAGGCGATGAAGCTGCAGGCCCTGCTCTCCAAGCTGCCGGACATGTACAACGCCGTCAAGCAGCTCCGCGCCAAGGCGCTCGGCAAGGAGGCCGCCAGTGCAGGAGGTTGAGATGGAAGCACAGACCACGATCGAGCGGGAGGTGACCCTGAAGGGGATCGGCCTCCACACGGGGAACCCGTCGACGCTCACGTTCCGGCCCGCGCCCGCGAACGCCGGCATCCGCTTCTTCCGGTCCGACATGCCCGGCTGCCCGATGATCCCGGCGCGGCTCGGCTTCGTCGTCGCCACCGTCCGGGGGACGAACCTCGGCCTAGGCGAGGCCAGGGTCCACACCGTCGAGCACGTGCTCTCGGCGCTGACCGGCCTGGGGATCGACAACGCGGACATTCTCGTGACGACGAACGAGCCGCCGGCCATGGACGGCTCGGCCCTGCCGTTCTTCCGGGCGCTGCTGGACGCCGGCATCCGCCACTATCCCGAGTACCCGAAGCGGCATCTCCACATCGCCGGAGAGGTCGTCTACGAGGACAAGGGCTCTTTCTACCGGGCCGTCCCCGCGGACCACTTCGACATCACGGCGACGCTGATCCACAACCACCCGCTCGTGCCGAAGCTAGAGCTCTCGGTGCGCGTGGAGCCGGAGAGCTACGTCTCGGAGCTCGCCGGCGCGCGCACGTTCTGCTTCGAGCACGAGGTCGCCTTTCTCCGATCCCAGGGGCTCGCCCAGGGCGGCAGCCTCGACAACGCCGTCGTGATCGGGCACGACAAGATCCACACCAACGACCAGGGCCTGCGCTTCGAGGACGAGTTCGTGCGCCACAAGGTCCTCGACCTCGTCGGCGACCTCACCCTGATCGGGCGCTCGCTATTTGGCGTCCGCATCGAGGCGGTCCGGCCCGGTCACGCCCACAACATCGAGTTCGCGAAGCTCCTGAGCCAATCGGCCGTCAAGATGCGCGGCAAGACCCGCGTCAAGCGGCCCGTCGCATGACCCGCGCCCATACGCGCTTATGCAAACCAGCACAACAACGGAGGGTATCATGACCACTGAAGCACCCGCGCAGACGCAGACGGACCAAGCCCCGGTGCGGACCCTGTCCACCGCGGAGGTCCAGAAATACATCCCCCATCGCTACCCGTTCCTTCTCGTGGACACGGTGGACATCGTCGAGGAGGGCAAGAAGGCCGTCGGGACGAAAGGCGTCACGGCCAACGAGGAGTTCTTCCAGGGCCACTTTCCCGGCCACCCGATCATGCCGGGCGTCCTCATCATCGAGGCCCTGGCCCAGACGGCCTGCGTCATGCTGATGTCCAAGGGAGGCTTCGAGAACAAGCTCGCCTTCTTCCTGGGCATCGAGGGCGCGAAGTTCCGCAACCCCGTCACGCCCGGCTCCATCCTCAAGCTCGAGGTCGAGGTCCTGAAGCTCGGCGGCCGCGCGGGCCGGTTCTCCGGCAAGGCCTACGTGAACGGGAAGCTCGCGACCCAGGCGGAGATGTCCTTCGTCCTCGCCGACAAGGGAAAATAGGGCGAAGCCATGACGAACATCCATCCCACCGCGATCGTCGACCCGTCGGCCAAGCTGGACCCGACGGTCCGGATCGGCCCCTACGCCATCATCGGGGAGGACGTCGAGATCGGCGCCGGCACGACGATCGGGGCGCGCTCCATCGTTGAGTTCACCCGCATGGGCGCGGAGAACCGCATCCATCCGGGGGCCTTCGTCGGCACGCCGCCGCAGGACCTCAAATTCGGCGGCGAGCGCACGCGCCTCGTCATGGGCGACAAGAACACCGTCCGCGAGTGCGTGACCCTCAACCGGGGCACGAGCGCGACCGGCGAGACCGTCATCGGCTCGAACTGCCTGTTCATGGCCTACTCCCACATCGCCCACGACTGCCGGGTCGGCAACGGCGTCATCCTCGTCAACTCCGTCGGGGTCGCGGGGCACGTCGCGATCGGCGACTGCGCGGTGCTCGGCGGCCTCGTCGGCGTCCACCAGTACGTGCGGATCGGCCGCTTCTGCATGCTCGGCGGCGGCTCGATGCTGGGCAAGGACCTCCCGCCGTTCTGCTTGGTGCAGGGCGACCGGGCCACGCTGCGGGGGCTGAACCTGCTCGGGATGCGGCGGGCCGGGCTCAAGCACGACGTCATCCGCTCCATCAAGGACGCCTACAAGACCCTGTTCGTGTCGGGGCAGACGCAGGAGGCCGCGCTGGCGCAGCTCAAGGCCGGAGGACAGCCTCCCGAGGTGCTGGAGCTCGTCGAATTCATCGAGGCCTCGCGGCGGGGCATCGTGCGCCCGGCCGTCGGCGCCCAGGCCGAGGAGGAGGTGACGGTTTAGGAGTATGAGCATGACCGACGCCGCGCCCATCGGACTGATCGCCGGCTCCACCCGCTTCCCGATCCTGTTCGCGCAGGAGGCCAAGCGCCAGGGGCGGCGGGTCGTCGCTATCGCCCTCAAGGGCGTCACCGACGCGCGTCTCGCCGAGACCGTCGACGAGCTGCACACCTTCAAGCTCGGGCAGGTGAGCGCGCCGCTGAAGGTCCTCAAAGCCGCCGGCGTCAAGCGCGTGGTGATGGTCGGCAAGGTCCAGCACGTCTCGCTGTTCGGGGGCGTGCTGCCCGATCTCCGGGCGGCCAGGATACTGGCCGGGCTCAAGGACCGCCGCACCGACACGATCCTCGCGGCCGTCGCCGACGAGTTCGCCAAGGAGGGCATCGAGCTGCTCTCCTCGGCGACCTACTTGTCGCATCTGGTCGCCCCGCCGGGCGTGCTCACCCGGCGCAAGCCGACGAAGGCCGAGGCCGCCGATATCGAGCTCGGCTGGCGGGCCGCGAAGGCGCTCGCCGGCTTCGACATCGGCCAGAGCGTGGTCGTCAAGGACCGGGCCGTCATCGCCGTGGAAGGCATGGAGGGCACCGACGCCACCGTGCTGCGCGCCGCCGAGCTCGCGCGGTCCCACGGGAAGGACCCCGGCCTGGTCCTCGTGAAGGTCGCCAAGCCGCGGCAGGACTTCCGCTTCGACCTGCCGGTGCTCGGGCTCGACACCCTCGATATCCTGGAGCGGGCCGGGGTGACGGCGATCGCCGTCGAGGCGGGCAAGACGCTGATCTTCGATAAGCCGGAGTTCCTCGAGCGGGCCGACGGCATGAAGCTGGCCGTGACGGCCATCGAGGACGCGGGCGGGCGGGGCGAATGACGGAAAAGAAGATCCGTTTCGGGGTGATCGGCGCCGGGCGCATGGGCTCCCACCACGCCCGCATCCTCGGCAAGCATCCGGACGTCGAGCTCATAGGCGTCTGCGACTCGAACATGTTTCGCGCCCAGCTGGCCTCCTGGCGCTGCGGCGGGACCGCGCACCAGGACCACAAGGAGCTGCTGAAGAAGGTCGACGCCGTGGTCATCGCCGTCCCGACCGAGCGCCACCTCGAGGTGGGCATGGCGGCGCTCGAGGCCGGCGCCCACTGCCTGATCGAGAAGCCCCTCGCCGGCACCGTCGAGGACGCCCGGCGGCTGCTCTCGCGCTCGGAGGAGGCGAAGGTCCAGCTCCAGGTGGGGCACGTCGAGCGCTTCAACCCGGCCGTCCTCAAGGCCATCGAGTATATCCGCCAACCCCGCTACATCACCGTGGAGCGGCTCGGGCCCTACGACCCCCGGGTCTCCGGCATCGGCGTGGTGCTCGACCTCATGATCCACGACCTCGACATCCTGCTGACCCTGGTCGGCTTCGAGGTCGAGAGCCTGGAGGCGATCGGAGCCAGCCTGCTCTCGGACCATAGGGACATCGCGAACGTCCGCGTCCGCTTCAAGAGCGGCTGCGTCGCCGACCTGACCGCCAGCCGCGTCTCGCTCAAGCGGTGCCGCAAGATCCGAGTGTTCCAGGAGACCAGCTACATCTCGGTGGACTACCTAAACGCCTCGCTGCAGGTGTACCGCAAGAAGAAGCCGAAGATCCAGAGCCTCACGGACGTGCAGGTGCTGAGCCCGAAGCTCAAGAGCGACGAGCCCCTGCGCATCCAGATCGACCATTTCCTGGGCTGCATCCGCCACAACCGCAAGCCCTGGCCCTCGGGCGAGCACGGCATCGAGGCGATGAAGCTGGCCTTCCAGATCAGCGAGGAGCTCGATAAGTACGAGCGCTCGCGCCACAAGCAGGCCAAGTCCTTCACCCCGGAATACGCGGACGAGCTCGGGCGCATCGCCCGTTCCGTCACGAAGACCATCCGGAGCGCCAAGAGATGACGCGCACCGTCTCCCGCGAGACCCCGGCGCCGGCCGCCGCGAAAGAGGCCCGCATTCTGATCGTGGCGGGGGATCCTTCCGGGGACCTGTACGCCTCCCTGCTCATCCGAGAGCTTCGGCGGCAGAGCGGCGCCCGCCGCCGGGACCTGCGCCTCCACGCGGCCGGCGGATCGCTCACGCGCGAGGCGCTCGCCGAAAGCCGTCACGGCGCGTTCCACGGCGACCTGGCCTCGCTCGGCCTCGTCGGAATCGTCGAGCCCGCCCGGAGGATCCCGACCCTCCTGAAGCTCCTGCGCGGGCTCCAGACGCTGATGGCCGACGCAAGGCCGGACGCGGTGGTCTGCATCGACTACTACGGCTTCAACCGGCACGTTCTCGCGGCGGCGAAGCGCCTCGGAGTCCCGGCCTATTACTTCATCAGCCCCCAGGTCTGGGCCACCCGTCCCGGCAGGGTCGCGCGCATCAAGCGCTGGGTCGAACGCATGCTGGTCATCTTCCCGTTCGAGAAGGACATCTACGAGGACGCGGGCGTGCCGGTCACGTGGGTGGGGCACCCCCTGCTCGACCTGCTGCCCGATCCCAAGCCCCGGCCGCGCCCGGAGCGCGCGGGCCCGGGGCCGCTCCGGCTCGGCCTGCTGCCCGGATCCCGTCCGTCGGAAGTCCGGCGCCACCTGCCGATGTTCCTGCGGAGCGCGGCGCGCATCATGAAAGACTTCCCGCGGGCGCAGGTCGCGGTCTTCGCCGCGCCACAGCTGTCCGACGCGTTCTACCGCCGCTGGCTCGACCGCTGGCGCGGCCCGGACGGCGGCCGCCCGCGCATCGTCCGGGAGTCGAACTACGCCGAGCGCTCCAGGCAGGACCTCGTACTGACCTCCTCCGGGACCGCGACGCTCGAGAACGCGCTCCTGGGGCTTCCGATGGTCGTCGTCTATAAGACCTCCTGGCCGAACTACTTCCTCGCGCGCGCCCTCATCCGGGTCCGGCACGTCGCCATGGCCAACATACTCGCGGGGCGCCGGCTCGTCCCCGAGCTCATCCAGCACAAGGCCACTCCCTCGCGAGTGGCCGACGCCGCGCTGAAGATGCTCGAGGACCCGCGGCGGCTGGAGTCCCTGCGCGGCGACCTGCTGGCGCTGCGCGAGACTCTCGGCGGGCCCGGCGCGACGCGGCGCGCGGCCGGCATCCTGCTCGCGGAGATCGGACGGCGGCGCGGCCTTCGCGCGTGCGGGGACGCTACATCATGAGCCTGCTCCGGAAGTTCTATCCCTATCTCAAGCCCTACCGCTTGCGGTTCGTCCAGGCGGGCCTCGCCATGTGCGTCGTCGCCGTGTTCAACGGAGCCTCCGTCTACGTGCTCAAGCCGATCATCGATCACGTCTTCATCTCGAAGAACTACTCGATGCTCTGGCTGGCGATCCTCGGCGTCCCCCTTCTGATGGCGGTCAAGAACTCGGCCGCCTACGTGCAGAACTACCTGATGAGCTGGCTCGGCCAGCGCGTCACCCAGGAGCTCCGGGAGGATCTGTTCCGGCACCTGCACAAGCTCTCCCTCGAGTACTACAGCGAGCACAAGAGCGGGGAGATCCTGGCCCGCGTGACCAACGACCTCACGCTGGTCCAGTCGGCGCTGCAGTTCGTACCGCTCTACCTGATCCGCGACTCGCTGACCGTGGTCGTCCTCATGTCGGTCCTCTTCTACCTGGACTGGTCGTTCGCGCTCATCGCGCTCCTCGGGCTGCCCGTCGCCTCGACGCTGCTCGTGGTCCTGGGCAAGAAGATGCGCGACGCCAGCATGAAAAGCCAGATCATCATGGGCCAGATCTACCACCGCTTCCAGGAAAGCCTGCACGGCATGATGCTCATCAAGGCCTTCAACTACGAGCGGGGCGCCATCGAGAAGTTCCGGGGGGAGAACCAGTCGTTCTTCACGCAGATGATGCGCTACCTGCGAGCCACGGCGCTCTCGGGCCCGCTCATGGAGTTCTTCGGCTCGATAATCATCGCCCTGCTCATCTGGTACGGCGGGCGGGAGGTCATCGCGGGGCACATGACGCCGGGCGGCTTCTTCGCCTTCATCGGCGCGTTCTTCGCCGCCTACGCGCCCACCAAGAACCTCGCGCGCCTCAACTCGGAGCTGCAGCGCGGGCTCGCCTCCGGCGAGCGCATCTTCCAGCTCCTCGACGAGAAGCCGCGGATCGTCGACCGCCCGGGCGCGCGGGCTTTCAGCGAGCTCCAAGACGAGATCCGGCTGGCGGGCGTCACGTTCCGCTACCCGACCCGGGAGGTCCCGGCCGTCCAGAACGTCGAGCTCATCGTGCGGCGCGGCGAGACGATCGCCATCGTCGGCCCCTCCGGTTCCGGCAAGAGCACGCTCGTGCAGCTGCTCCTGAGGCTCTACGACCCCGCCGAGGGCGAGATCCTGTTCGACGGCGCCGACCTGCGCGATCTCGAGATCCGGTCGGTGCGCGAGCGCCTCGGCCTCGTGACCCAGGAGACCATACTCTTCAACGAGACCGTCTTCGACAACATCGCGATCGGGCGCGATTCCGTCACGCCGGAGCAGGTGAGCGCCGCCGCGCGCGTCGCCGACGCCGACCGCTTCATCCGAAACCTGCCGGACGGCTACGACACCCAGCTCGGCGACCGCGGGCTGCGGCTCTCGGGCGGGCAGCGCCAGCGCATCGCGATCGCGCGGGCGGTCCTCAAGAACCCCGCGGTCCTCGTGCTCGACGAGGCGACGAGCAACCTCGACACGACCAGCGAAAGCGAGGTCCAGAAGGCCCTCGAGCGCCTCATGAAGGGACGCACCGTCATTCTGATCGCCCACCGCCTCTCCACGATCCAGAACGCCGACCGCATCTACGTGCTCAACCAGGGCGCGGTCGTCGAGACGGGGACGCACGCTTCGCTCATCAGGCGGGGCGGACTTTACCGCCGCCTCTACGAGATCCAGATGGCCGAGCCGGAGCCGGAAGCCGCTCCGGCCCGGGAGACGGCGTCATGACCGGGGCGCTCATCGGCTTCAACACGGCCGCCGTCGCGATGACCGTCGCCGGCGGGCTCGTGCCGCTCGTCGAGCGGCTGTTCACGCGGCGGTGGCTCTGGCGGATGTTCTCTTTGCGCTCGGGCGTGCTGCTGGCCGTCGCGTTCACCGAGATCCTCCCGGAGGCCTGGCGGCACAGCCCGGCCATCGCCGGCTGGGGGGCGCTCATCGCCTTCGCGCTGCTGTTCGCGATGGGCACCCTCGCGATGGGCGACACCTGCCCGGAATACCTCGAGTCCTGCTCGGTCCATCTGCTGGGCGCGACGGCCCTGGCGGCCCTCTTCGCCCACTCTTTCATCGACGGCCTCAACCTCACGGTGTCGTTCTCCGCGGGCGCGCTCGCCGGGACGACGATCGGCGTCGCGCTGGCGCTGCACAAGCTCGTCGACGGGTTCACGCTGACGTCCCTCCTCGCCCGGAGCGGCTACTCGCGCGGGGCCACGCTGGCGGCGCTGGCCGCAATCGCCGCCGCGACCCCGGTCGGCAGCCTGGCGAGCCTCTGGAAGATCTCCGACCTCCCGCCGGGGCTCATGGCCGGGGCCCTCGGCTTCGCGGCGGGCTCTTTCGTCTATATCGGCGCCGCCGATATCATGCCCCGGCTCCACAGGACGGAGGACAAGGGGTGCCTGGCTTTCTTCGCCGCCGGCCTGGCGGCGATCGCCGCGCTGCGGCTGGGCGGAGCCCACTGATGAATCTCGAGACGATGCTCCAGAGGATCGAGGTCTATTCCCCGAACACCCCGACTGACATCGTCGAGAAGGCCTACAGATTCTCCCGCGACGCGCACGCCGACCAGGCCCGGGCCTCGGGCGAACGCTACTTCGAGCATTGCAAGGCCGTGGCCGAGACCCTCATCGAATTCAAGCTGGACCTGCCGACCATCTGCGCGGGCCTGCTCCACGACGTCGTCGAGGACACCGCCATCACCCCGCAGGACATGCGCAAGGAGTTCGGCGAGGAGATCGCCCTCCTCGTCGAGGGCGTCACGAAGCTCGACACCCTGCGATTCACCTCCCGCGACGAGGCGCAGGCGGAGAACTGGCGCAAGATGCTGCTGGCCACGGCGCAGGACATACGCGTGGTCTTGATCAAGCTCGCCGACCGCCTGCACAACATGAAGACGCTCAACTTCCTGGAGCCGGAACGCCAGAAACGCATCGCCTACGAGACGGTCACGCTCTACGCCCCTCTGGCCCACCGCCTCGGCATGTTCCAGCTCAAGAGCGAGCTCGAGGACCTGGCGTTCCGCTATCTGCATCCGAAGGAGTACGCGGATCTCCACGGGAAGATGAACGCCATGACGGCCAGCCGCGAACGGGCCCTCAAGGGGTTCGAAGCCTCGCTCTCCGAGAAGATCGCGGAGACGGAGATCCCGCACCGGACCCTCGCGCGCTCGAAAAGCCTGTGGTCGATCTATCAGAAGATGCAGCGCCAGGAGAAGCCCTTCGAGGAGATCCAGGACGGGATGGGCGTTCGCATATTGACCGACACCGTGGCCAACTGCTACGCGCTCCTGGGGCTGGTCCACACCGAGTTCAAGCCGGTGACCGGGACTTTCACCGATTACATCTCCGTCCCGAAGGTGAACCTATACCAGAGCCTGCACACGACCGTCATGACGGCGAAGGGGGACCTCATCGAGATCCAGATCCGGACCGACGAGATGCACCGCACCTCCGAGTACGGCATCGCCGCCCACTGGCGCTACAAGCTCGACGACAGCCGCCAGGACCTGCACCTTGAGGAGAAGCTCAACTGGCTCAGGCAGTGGATCGAATGGCTGCAGGACCTCAAGAGCCCGCGGGAGTTCCTGGAAAGCCTGAAGACCGACCTCGAGCTGCACCAGGTCTTCGTCTTCACCCCGGCCGGCGACGTAAAGGCCCTTCCGGCGGGGGCGACCCCCCTCGACTTCGCCTTCGCCGTGCACACCGAGATCGGCGATGCGTGCGTCGGCGCGAAGGTCAACAACAAGATGGTCAAGCTCAACTACCAGCTCAAGTCCGGAGACATCTGCACCATCCAGACCCGGAAGGGCTCCGTCCCGAAGAAGAACTGGCTGGGCGTCGTGAAGACCGCGCGCGCCCGGTCGAAGATCCGCCGCTATCTGCGCGAGAACGGCATAGCCGCGTGATGAGGCCATGGGCATCACCGAGTTTCTGAGAACGCGCGTCCCGTTCCTCGAAGGCCTCACCGAGGACCAGGCCACATTCCTGGCCCCAAAAGCCGAGCAGTTGAGCTTCAAGAAAGGGCAGACCGTCCTGTTCAAGGGCGTCAGCGTGGACGGCCTCCACGTGGTGGCCCAGGGAAAGGTGGAGGTCCTCACGAGGCCCGAAAAAACCAAGGACTGGATGCGGGTCGCGGAGCTGAATCCCGGCGATGTCTTCGGCGAGATGTCGATCGTCGAGTTCTCGATGGCCGGGGCCACGATCCGATGCGCCGAGGACGACACGAAGATCCTCGTCCTGCCCGAGGAGCCGTTCCGCAAGCTCCTCGCCGCCGATCCCGATCTCGCCAAGCGCACCATGGCGCTCATCGAAAGCCGCCGGGCGGCCCAACAGCCGAAAACAGCCGGCTAGGCCGCATTCAATCAGCGCGTCATGCGCGCAGCGCTTGGCGTGCTTACACCTCAGACTATCAAGAAGCCTGGCCCGCCTTCGGCGGGCAACCCCATAATAGCTCAGCGGTACAAGCGACCGGTTGGCGCTTCGCGCGACCGGCGCTGACGCCTCCTGAGAGGAATCCTAATACGCTTAGGTCTTGGGGTGTTTCCGGCGGAAGAGATCGGTCTTGAGGTTGGCCACCCGGTCGAGGAAAAGCCTGCCGTCCAAGTGGTCGATCTCATGCTGCACGGCGAGCGCCTCGAAGCCTTCGGCCTCCAGAACCAGTTCCCTTTCCTCCGCGTCCAACGCCCGGACCCGCACCGAGGCGTAGCGCCTGACGTCGGCGAGCATGTCCGGGACCGACAGGCAGCCCTCCCGCGGGATCTGGATCCCCTCGACGCTCAAGATCTCCGGGTTGAGCAGGACGATCCGGCCGTGGTTGGAGCCGGGCCGGGGCCTTTTCCCGGATCCCCGCGACACGTCGATGACCGCCACGCGCAGGCTCTTGCCGATCTGAGGAGCCGCCAGGCCGACGCCCGGAGAGGCGTCGAGGGTGTCGTTCAGGTCTTGGATCAGAGCGGCTGTGGCCGGCGTGACGCGAGCGACGCCCTGGCAGGGAGCCTTGAGGACGGGATCCGGAAAGAATCGGATGGGGCGGACGGCCATCTTAAGGAAGCGAGCCTAAAGCCTCGAGACCTCTATGGGCCGCAGGGAGACATGGAGGCCAAGAGGCTTGACCAGGCGCTGAAGGCTCCTGTCCAGGTCCGCGGGCCGCCGCCGGGGCGGAAGCTCCACCTCCAGGAGCAGCACGTAGCCGGCTTTCTTCTTTTCGGCCGTCCGATGCGTGGAAACGTCGGTGATGTTGACCCCCTTGGAGGCCAGAAGCCGGCTGACCCGGTACACGATGCCGGGCCTGTCGGCTCCGTAGACCGACAGCACGTACGGACGCCCCCGCGGCTTCACGGGACGCGTCTCGGCCGCCCGGAGTGGTTTGAGCGACAGAAGCAGCCCGAGCCGCTTTTCGACCTCCTCCAGATCCCCCCGCATCCCCGCGGGATTGAACCGGGCCGGAGCCTGGAAGATGAGCAGCATCGCGAACTCCGAGGCCAGGCGGGTCATCGCGGAGTCCGCCAGGTTGCAGCCGTGCTTATAGAGGATCTTCGTGACCGCGGCGACGATCCCCGGCCGGTCCTTGCCGGCGGCCGCCAGCAGATATTGGCTCATTGCGCGGGCCATGGCGCACCTCCTTGGCGATGCGGCGGATGCTCAGCGATACCGGTCGATGATCTCCCGCATCGCGTCCATCTTGGACTCGATCTCCGATACCATCTTCAGCTGGGTCCGGCAGCGGGCCAGGTTATGGTCCGGAACGCGGACCTTGAAATAGACGTCGCCTTCAAGGTGGTCGGTCAGGAACCGGACGCCCGTGACGAGACACATCAGCTTGCAGGCGAAGGCCAGCTCGTCGACCTCCTCCGCCGCGATCAGGCCGCGCGTGGCGTCCAGATAGCCGTGAGCCAGGCGGTCGAACATCCCGAGACCCAGCCGCACCCGGCTCAAGTCCCGCTCGTCCTCCGCCGCGGTGGACGCGCCCAGGCGGACCGCGTCGCCGAAGTCGTACCCGGTGAGGCCCGGCATGACCGTGTCCAGGTCGATCACGCAGAGCCCTTCCCCGGTGCGATCGTCGATCATGACGTTGTTAAGCTTCGTATCGTTGTGGGTCACGCGGCGCGGAAGCGCGCCCGCGTCCATCAAGTCGAGCAGCCTCCCCGCGTCGTCCTTCCTGGCCAGGATGAAATCGGCCTCTCCTCGGGCGCTCCCGGCCCGCGACGCGCGGTCCTCGCCAAGCGCCGCCCGGAAGCGCTCGAAACGGTGCCGGGCGTCGTGGAAATGGGGGATCGTGATGGCGAGCTCATCCGAAGGGAAGTCCCCCATCAGGCGAAGGAAGCCGCCGAAGGCGTGGGCCGCGTTGTAGACCAGCCGCGGATCGTCCAGGAGGTCGTGGGTCCGCGCCCCCTCGATGAAATCGAACACCCGCCAATAGGCCCCCTCCGCGTCCCGGTGAAACGTCCTCTCGTCGATGGTCGGGACGAGACTCAAGCATCGCCGGCGCCCGTCGCCCCCGGCGACGGTCTTATTCCTTATGTGACGCGTGATCTTCTCGATGTTGGACTGCAGGCCCTGGACGTCCCGGAAGACCCCGTTGTTGATGCGCTGCAGGACATAGCGCCTGTCTCCCGCTTTCGTCCGCATGTCGATCACGAACGTGTCGTGGATATGCCCCGACTCGCACGGCCGCGCCCCGAGAAACTCCCCCCCGACCCGGAAGCGCCGCGCCACCTCTTGGAGGTCCGCCGCCTCCAAAGACCCGATCATCCGTCCCCCCACAGCGACCGCCCGTACCAGCCCTGTTCGATCAGCTCCTGGATGGAGCTCTTGACGCGCGCCATATCCTTGCGGTGCGTGACTCCGAACCATTTCTCCCCGGTGGGAAGGACCCGCACCCGGGCGTCGCCGCGCTCGATCATATCCGTCACGACGGACGGCAGCTGCATCTCGGCCTTGGGTTCGCCCCCGCTCTCCCGCAGGAAGCCCGGGAGCGCGCCCTCGATCGCGTCGAAGATCGAGGCGTCGAACCCCCACAACCCCATGGAGACCGTGCAGTCCTCGTCGAGCGCGCGCCAGCGGCCGCCCTCCATGAACCTCACGGCGCGCCCATCCCGCCGGATCTTCTCCCGCTCGACGACCTTCGTCAGGAAATGGTCCCGCCCGACCTCGCAAACGCCCCGGGACACGTGGCCGTGGTCCGACAGGGTGTTCCGGAGGACGTAGCCCGCCAGGGCGTACCGGCGGGGGCGGACGTCCAGGGCCTTGCTCCCGAGAAAAGCCGCCATGCGCTCGAAAGCGCCGCGCCCGTAGTAATCGTCCGCGTTGATCACCGCGAAGGCCCCGTCTCCGGCGCCGCGAGCGCACCAGAGCGCGTGCGCCGTGCCCCAGGGCTTCTTCCGCTCCGGCGGGACGCGGCTGCCCGCCGGCAGGCTGTCGAGCTCCTGGAAGGCGTAAGCCGTCGGGCAGCGTCGCTCGACCTTCCTGCCGATGGTCTGCCGGAAGACCGCCTCGATATCCTTGCGGATGACGAAGACCACCTTGCCGAAGCCCGCCTTCAAGGCGTCGTAGACGGAGTAGGAAAGCACGATCTCTCCGTCGGGGCCGACGGGATCCATCTGCTTAAGCCCCCCGTACCGGCTGCCTATCCCGGCCGCGAGGACGACCAACCCTGGTTTCATTTGCTCACGGTGTCAGGCTTCAACTTATGCAACTTTTGTGACTTTCGTATGGGAAAAAGTTTCAAAAGTTGCATAAGTTGAAGCCTGACACCCTTTCCAGAATTAATAGCAATTGAGGGCGTCAGGCTGCAACTTGAAGCCTGACGCCCTCACACCCTCACCCTCATCTACGAGGCCGGCGGCGCTAATCGGGGGAACGGCGTCAGGCTCGACGTCCTACTTCCTGATCGCGGCGATGAACTCGGAGAGCCTCTTGTAGAAGACCTCCGTCTCGTCGTACATGGGCCAATGCCCGGAGGCGCGAAACTCGACGGCGGGCACGGTCGGCCCTCCGCCCGTCAGCCGCTCCCTGAGGTAGCGCTCCGTGGCCGGAGGGATGCTGCGCCGTCCGTAGAAGTAGGTCCTCGGACAGCCTAGCGCCAGGAAGCGGTCCCCGGACTTGGTGCGGCCCGTCTCCGACACGCAGGAGCGCCCCCAGGAGACGAACGCCCGCGGATCCGCCATCATCAGCGAGGCCAGATACCTGATCATGGCGCGGTCCTCGCGCCCCTGGGCGTGGGAGCGCAGCAGTATGGCGCGGCAGAACTCCCGCTTCCAGGAGACCGGGTCCCGGACTCCGGAGGCCTGGCTCGTGTAGAACGTGTCGGCGCGCGTGAGGTTGCCCTCGACGCTCACGAACCCCAGGACATTGCGGCCCAGACTCTCGCACAGGTAGGTCCCCAGAATCCCCCCGAGCGAATGCCCGACGAGAACCAGCCGCTTCCCCCGCGAGAAGCGGCGGATCAGGCCCTCGATCGTGCGCGCCGAGTCCTTGACCGTCGGAGGTTTCGCCGGCGCCGGGCTCGCGCCGAAGCCGGGGCAGTCCGGAGCGAAGAGGGAATGACCCTTGAGGCGACCGGCCTCGAAGGCTTCCCGGAAGCACAGGCCGGACTCGCCGAAGCCGTGCAGGAACCATATATGGGCGCCGCGGCCGCCCAGGACGCGGGTCCTCAGGAATACGCCGTCCGCGACGCGTATCTCGACCGGTCTTGGTTTCGCCATTCAGCCTCCCTCAGTGAACGCGCACCGGCAGCCCGTGCTTGCGCACGGCCTCGCGCATGACGGCGTGAAGCATCCAGACGAAGAGATGGATGTAGCCGGGGGCGCCGCGGGACACGAGCATTCGCGCTTTTCCATTGATCGGAGTATAGACAATATGCGATCCGCGCTTCAAAACGGACGAGACGCCCGGGACGCCCGCTTCAGATTATTGATGGATATCGAAGCCTCAGGAACGGATCATGACCAGCATCATCTTGAACGCCTTGACCGCCCGCAGGGCGTGCGGCTCGCCGGCGGGCATGATGATCATCTCGCCCTTCCGGATCCGGAAGGGCCTGCCCGAGACGCGGATCTCGGCCTCCCCAGCGAAGACGTAGACCAGGGCGTCGAAGGGCGCCGTGTGCTCGCTCAGCCCCTCTCCCTCGGCGAACGCGAAGACCGTCACGGTGCCCGTCTTCTTCTTGAGTATCTGCCGGCTCGTGATGGCGCCTTCCTGCTCCTTGACGAGCTCCGCGAGGGCGAGACGCTTCCTCGCCAAACCGTCCGCCTTCTTCCGGGTTCTGTCCGCCATATCTCCTCCCGGCCGCGGCAAGGCCGGGGCCAAGTGAATGCTAGCAAGGTCGGGGCCGCGAAAAACACCGTTCGCGCGGCTCCCGACCCGCATCATGCCGCCCGGCCGGCGGCCGCCGGCCCTCCCGCCCCTCGCTCCCGTCCCCGCGGTCCGATGGGCCGTGTCGCCGTTCCGGGCCCAAATGATAGGATAAGCGGAGCCTCCGCCGATGCCCGGAGCGCGCATCGGGGTGGAGCCGTCTTCAATCAGGAGGGACCGCATGGACATGGAGATCACGTTTCCCGGGGGCAGGCGGGTGGATGCCCTGTACAAGGGGTTCACCGTCAATACGGATCAGTCCAAGGAGGATGGGGGCGAGGGGGCGCACCCCGCGCCCTTCGACCTTTTCCTGGTCTCCCTCGGGACGTGCGCGGGGATCTACGCGCTGTCTTTCTGCCGGAAACGGGGCCTGCCGACCGAAGGCCTGAAGCTGATCCAGCGCGCGGAGCGAGACGAACAGAAGAAGAGGATCGCCCGCGTGGTCCTCGAGATCCGGCTCCCCGCGGGCTTCCCGGACAAGTACAAGCAAGCCGTGGTCAAGGCCGCGGAGCTCTGCACGGTCAAGAAATACCTGGACAATCCGCCGGCCTTCGCCGTCTCCGCCGTCGAGAGCGCCTAGACCGCCGGCCGCGCGGGACCCCGCTCTCCGCGTTCATACACGTCCCGAGCGGGCTGATTATCGCGCTCAGTCCGCGCGGAGCACGACATCCGACTTGTAGTGGGCGGTGGGCGTCTGTTCGCGGTTCTGGAGGCGAGCTTCGTCTTGGACCTTGGGCTTTAGGTACTGATAAAGGCTCCTGGCCGTGATCCGGCCCGCGGCGTTCTTCGCCGCGCCCTGCAAGCCCTTGATGAAATAATAGGTGAAGATGCCGTGGCCTTCGTCTTCGAGCGTGGTCGTGATTTCGGTGCCGGAAGCAGCCGTGAACAGCGCGATCCCGCCCTTGAGAGAGATGCCTTCATCCACTTTCATGACCAGCGGCCGCGCGCCTTTCGCCAGCACCGAGCGTCCGCCGGCCCCCGAGAAGCAGGCGTCGAGCGCGACGACGATCCGCTTGGCCCGGAGCTTGTTCAGGGAGGCGTAGAGCTGCCCCACCGGATACGCGGTGGACTTCAGGAACGAAGCGTCCCCGTCCCATGGGACGAGATAGGCTTTGCCGCTTTCGACGTCGGGCGCGCCATGGCCCGAATAGTAGAAGAACACGTTGGAGGTCGGCTTGACGTTGCGGGGCAGCCACTCCTCCAAGTACTTTCGCATCCCATTGCCTGTGGCGGCGTCGCCCTTGAGCAGGACGACGTGGCGTTTGGGGTAGCCCATCGCGATCAGATGATCCCTCATCGTCTGGGCGTCGCGCTCGGCGAACTGGGCGTCCGGCAGGTTCTTGTAGCCGTCGATACCGATGACCACGGCGAAGTCGTCCGGGCGCTCCTTCGAGTGATAGCCGGGCGTATCGACGTCCGAGACCTTTCTCTCGGCGGTCGCGGCGGCGGGGCGGACGGCGGGCGGCGGCGCCTGGGAGGGGACTGCGGCATGCCCGTTCCCCGCCATCTGATCGTCGCCGGGGACCCGTTCCTCGCTCCCGTAGATCCCCAAAATTGATTTCGCGACCATGGCCTTTCCGGCTTCCTCATCGAGGAGTTCGCTGAAGACTCCCCCGCCGTTCTTGAACGCCAAGAACTCCGTCTTCAGATAGTAGGTCTTGCCGGCTTCCACCTGGACCGCGGCTCTTCCCGCGTTTTCGCGGAAGGTCTTCGCAATCGTGTATTTCGCTTGCGGGTGCATGACCGCGATCTTGCGCTCTCCCGGCTCGACGGCGAAATTCAGGTAGGACTTGTTCGTCAGCAAGCCGACTTTCTTGGCGTCGATGTAGACGTCCAGCCGCGTTGCCAACTGGTGGACCCGCGGCCTCCGGACGATGTAGAGCAGCCCCTTCCCGGGTGGCGGGGCGGATAAACGCTTGGTGTCGTAGGCGGAGAGTTGCTGCTGGATATTGACCTGATCGAAAGCGCAGCCGGAAACGGATAGGACCAGCGCCAAGGGAATAACGCGCTTGAACATGTTCATAGGCCCATTATATTAAAAGCCCTCCGGCTTGCGAGGGCTGAAGAATTGGCTGGCGGTCGCCGACGATTCTCGGACTCAGTCTGCGCGGAGCACGACATCCGACGCGGCGTGCAGCGCCGGCGTCTGCTCCCGGTTCTGCCGCCGGGCCTCGTCCTGGACCCGGGGCTTGAGGTAGTCGTAAAGGCTCTTCGCGGTGACGCGGCCTTGGCCGTCTTTCGCCTCGCCGTTGAGCCCTTTGAGGAAGAAGTAGGTGAACATCCCGTGGCCCTTGTCTTTAAGCGTCGAAGTGACCTCATTGCTCGCGGCCGCGGTGAACAAAGCAATCTTGCCGCCGGGCCCTTTGGCGAGGTTCACCTTCATAACCAATGGGCGCATCCCCTCCGCCAGCACGGATCGCCCCCCCGCTCCCGAGAAGCAGGCGTCCAAGGCGACGACGACCTGCTTGGCCTTGAGCTTGGCGAGGTCGCCGTAGAGCCGCTTGACGGGGTAGGCCGTGTCGGAGAGAAAATTCGGGTCGCCGTCCCAAGGCACCAAATAAGCCTCGCCAGTCTTGAGCTCGGGCGCGCCGTGGCCCGAGAAATAGACGAAGACTCGACTGGTCGGCTTGACGTTCCGCGGCAACCAGGATTCCAGGTACTTCTTGAGCGAGGAGGAGATGGCCTTGGTCCCGGTGAGGTGGATGATATTGCGCCGCGGGATGCCGAGGGCCCGCATGTGGGCGACGACCGCTTCGGCGTCCCGGCCGGCGAACTTGGCGTCGGGCAGGTCTGAGTAGTCCTCGATGCCGATGACCAGGGCGAAGTCGTCCGGCCGCTCCCGCGACCGGTAGCCGGGCCTGTCGACGTCCGAACGGATCGCTCTCGCGGCATGCGCCGGAACGGCCGGGGGCCGCGCGGTCTCGGCGGCCGGAGCGGGGGCGGGCGCGGACGGTCGCGACGCTGAGAAATCGGGATCGAGAAGGCGGCTGATGGCGGGATAGTCGAGCGCTTTCGCCCGCTCGACGACCCTCCTGTAGATATTCGCGCCGTTTTCAAGGAGGAGGCGCACCATCTCCGGCTGCCCGGATTCCACCGCTAAAAAGAGCGGGGTCCACTCGCCGCTCCCGTGGTTTACATCGGCGCCATGCCGGATCAACAACTTCGCGATCTCCAGCTCTCCATGACGGGCGGCATGCTCCAGCGCCGTTTGACCGATGACATCATTGAGGGAGCTGCTGAACCACCCGCCCTCTTCGTTCACATCCGCGCCGCTCTCGACCAGAGTCCGGACCCCATGGATATCTCCCTTCTTGACCGCCCTGACCAACGGCCTGGCGACACAGCCGGTCAGGGGGAGCAGCATCAGGAGGGGGAGGATTCTGCGAGTCATGGTTTCACCATATTACAGCAGAATGGGATGATCCCCGAGCTCAGCGGCGTCGGATGACGATGTCCCCGGCCGTGTGCAGCGTCGGCGTCTGTTCGCGGTTCTGGAGGCGGGCTTCGTCCTGGACCTTGGGCTTGATGTACCGGTAGAGGCTCTTGGCCGTGATTTGGCCCGCGGCGTTTTTCGCCGCGCCCTGCAAGCCCTTGATGAAGAAATAGGTGAAGACGCCGTGGCCTTCGTCTTCAAGCGTGGCCGTGATCTCATCGCTGGACGCAGCCGTGAATAAGACGAGCTTGCCTTTGGGGAGGACCCCTTCATCGACCTTGAGGACCAGCGGACGGGCCCCCTTCGCGAGAACCGATCGTCCTCCGGCTCCTGAGAAGCAAGCGTCCAGCGCGACGACGACCCGCCTGGCCCGAAGCTTGTTCAGCGAAGCGTAGAGCTCCTCGACCGGATAAGCGGTGGACTTGAGGAAAGAGGCGTCCCCGTCCCACGGCACGAGGTAGGCCTTGCCGCTGCGGGTGTCGGGCGCGCCGTGGCCCGAATAGTAGAAGAAGACGTCGGATGTCGGCTTGACGTTTCGCGGCAGCCACTCTTCCAGGTATTTGCGTATCCCGTTGCCGGTGGCGTTTTCACCCTTAAGCAGGATGACGTGACGCTTGGGATAGCCCATGGCGAGAAGATGGCCGCGCATTGTCTCCGCGTCGCGCTCGGCGAACCGCGCCCTGGGGAGTCCCTCATAGCCATCGATGCCGATAACGACGGCGAAATCATCGGGCCGCTCCGGCGATCGGTAGCCGGGCGTGTCGATATCTGAATGGATCTTGCCGGCGGCAGCGGGCAGGGGTCCGCCGGCCGGCACGGAGGAGGCGCGCCGCGGCGGGGCCATGAATATCCCAAAATTCGATTTTGCGATCATGGCCCGCGCTTCAGCCTCATCGATCACCTTGGCGTTGACTCCCGCGCTGAAGGCGGACATCTCGTATCTGGCCATCAGGAAGTACGACATCCCCTCCTTTACCTGGAAGGCGGCCCTGCCCACGTCCACGACCTTGGCGCTCGGATGGGTGACTTTTACTTTATGCTCCCCGGGCTCGACCTCGAAATTGAGATAGGACCGGTTTGTGAGATAACCGGCTTTCCTTCCGTCAAGGAAGACGTTGAATTTCGCCCCCCTCTGGGAGAATCGGGGCTTACGGATAACATAGATGACTCCCTTCCCGGGCGGCGGGGCCGCCGACCGTTTGTTGTCGTGGGGATCAATGAGACGCTCTGGAGAGCCCTTCGGGGCGGCGACGCAGACGCTGAAGGAAAACAAGAGAACGGCGGGGAGTAGCGCTCGCGGCATGCTCAGTCGCCTCGCAGGACGACGTCCGATCGGTACTGGGCCGTCGGGGTCTGCTCGCGGTTCTGGAGCCGAGCTTCGTCCTGAACCTTGGGCTTCAGGTAGTCGTAAAGGCTTTTGGCTGTGATCCTGCCGGCGGCGTCCTTGGCGGCGCCCTGCAAGCCCTTGAGGAAGAAATAGGTGAAGATCCCGTGGCCTTCCTGCTCGAGAGCGGACGTGATCTCGCCGCCGGCCGCCGCGGTGAATAGGACGAGCTTGCCTTTCGGGACGACGCCTTCGTCGATCTTGAGGACGAGCGGACGGGCGCCTTTGGCGAGGACCGAGCGTCCCCCGGCGCCCGAAAAACAGGCGTCGAGCGCGATAACGACCCGCTTTGCCTTGAGTTGATTCAAGGAAGCGTAGAGCTTCTCAACCGGATAGGCCGTGGATTTGAGAAACTGCGCGTCCCCGTCCCACGGCACGAGGTAGGCCTTGCCGTTGCGGGTATCGGGCGCGCCGTGGCCGGAGTAATAGAAGAAGACGTTGGAGTCCGGGCTGACGTTTCGCGGGAGCCATTCGTCCAGGTACTTGCGCATGCCGTTGCCGGTGGCCTGCTTGCCCTTAAGGAGGACCACGTGGCGTTTGGGCAAGCCCATGGCGAGAAGGTGGGCGCGCATCGTCTCGGCGTCGCGCTCGGCGAACTGCGCGCTTGGAAGATCTTTGTAGCCGTCGATCCTGATGACGACGGCGAAATCATGGGGCCGCTCCTTCATGCGGTAGCCGGGCGTGTCGATATCCGAATGGATTTTGACGGCGGCGGCCGGCGCGGCGGCGGCCGCCGGCTGCGGGGTCGCCCGGCCGCGTTCGGCTAGGATTCGGTTGAAAAGCTCGGGATTCGTTCTGAACTCGCTGTACACCGCCTTGCGCAGGGGTACCGCATCGAGCTTGGGGAAGATTACATGGGAGACGGCGATCTTGAAGAGCTGTTCTTTCGTGCGCGCCGAGTATGTCCACACGCCCCGCTTTTTGCCGATGGCGCCGATCTCCACTACGATATCGCAGTCGGCCTCCGCGATGGTCGCGGAATCCTCGAGCGACTTTACCTCGCGGTAGGAGCGGAAGGGCGCGATATGCCTGTCGCGGGACTCGAATTGCTCCACGAAGATCCCGAGGAAGCGGGGTGTCTGCCAGCCCACGCTCTTGGGGCGCTGTGTTTGAAACATGCAGACGTCGAGCTCGAGGGGGACGGTGAAGTCGACCGCCGCGGCGCGTTTTTGGAACGCGCCGGCCGCTCCGGCGGGACCTCGGGACGTTTCGTCGGAGGCGAGGCAGCCCGCAAGCGCCGCGACCAGAGACAGGGAAATGACGCGGTAGGTAAAATGCATGGTGCTAGTATATAAAAGAACCCTCCTCGCGAAGGGCTCGAAAAGCCGGCTGCCCGTCGTTGGCAGTATTAGAACTTGGGCGGGGGCCGAAAACGGCCCAGAAGTGCAAAATATCGCGGTTCTGGCCGGTTGTCCACAACCCGAATAGGACGTTATCAGAACCGGGCTTGACCCCGACTATCGATCGAAGCCGATTCTCTTTCGAGGGATGGGGGCGGGCGTGGTCAACTCTCGGATAGCGTCGAAGACGACCTTGAATTGTGCGTCGTATTTCTTCTCCAGGGAATCGAGACGCCTGGCCAAGTCCTTGTCGGCTGCGATGATTTCGCGCAATTTGCCGAATGTGCGCATGATCTGAATGTTCACTTGAACCGCCTTGGGGCCGCGAAGCACGCTGGACAGCATCGCTACCCCATGCTCAGTGAAAGCCAGGATGCTCGGAGAGTGCTTTATTTTCGTGCGGCTTTTCGAACATATCACGATCTGTGATATGTTCCTGATTTCTTCGCGTGTCAACTTGAACATGAAATCATCGGGAAATCGATCGATGTTCCGGCGTACGGCCTGATTGAGAGCCCTGGTTTCGACTCCATAGAGGACGGCCAGGTCGACGCCCAGCATGATCCGCCGACCGCGAATCATGAATATCCGGCGGGCGAGGCTTCCGGTGGAGAGCTCTTCTCCCATGCCTGTGCATACGATCGAGGGGCCTGTTTGGTTCCCGCGAAATGAGAAGCCCTCCTCTCGGAGGGCCAGTTTCGTCTAGCGTCAAAGATGCTGCCCGACTAGGATTCGAACCTGGATGGGCCGGTCCGGAATCCGGCCGTCCCGCGATGCCCGGAGCGTCCGCGCGCGGGGCTAGGGGTGTGAGCAATTAGTGGCGTACCCCTGCGCCGCGCGCTTTCGGAGCGAGCCAAGGAGCGAGAAGCGAGCATACCCGTAGGGATGTGAGCGCCGAGCGACGCAGGCGCAGCCCGAAAGCGCGCGGCCGCTCCTTTTGGATTTTCGCCGGTTTTGCCGGCGAAAATCCTCTTGAGGTCGGAGTCCGGAGCCTGGCCGATTTCTTCGTTGCTCCTCGCTCAGATAGCGCTGCTATCTTCGCTCGTCGCGCCTCGAACTCGGCCAGGCTCCGGACTCGCAGGGGCACGCCACTAATTGCTCACACTCCTAGAGCGACGCCGGCAGGCTCTTTAGCTCGGCCCGGTGCCGCGCGCGCTCGGTCTCGAGCAGCTCCTCGTCGATCTCGCCGCGCCGCAACGCGTCGCCGAGCGCCTCGTCGTCGCGGGGACGCGCCAGGCGGTACTCCAGCGCCGCCAGCCGCCCGGCGGCGAGGGCCCCGCGCCGCACGAAGAGCAGGGCCCGGTCGTCGAAGTAGACCAGGGCCCAGCGCTCGCGAGGCATATAGCGGAGATAGTACGGCCGGCGCATCGGCCTCTCGGTTCCATCGGGATAGCGGCGGGTCGTGTCCAGCATGAGCGGCACGTTCTCCAGGAGGACCGCCTCGACCCCGTGGTGAGCGAGGAACTCCTCCCAGGCTTCGGGCGAGCGGATGGCCTCTCCGGCTTCCCTCAACAGGCTGTGGAAGACGTAGCGCCCGTCCTGGAAGATCTTTCGCGTCGGCGAGCGATAGCCCAGAAAGCCCCCCCATCCCCAGGGATGGTAGAGGCGCAGCCGGCCCAGCTCCGGACTGCGCTCCAAGTAGACCGCCGCCCGGACCGGGATGAAGAGATCGTGGAACACCTTGCGGAACACCCCGGTCTCCTGGCCGATCCACAAGCCGAACGCCGCGCACGCGGCGAGCCCGGCCGCTCCGGCCCATCGCGCGCGACGGGCGGCCTGGTCCGCGGCGCACGCCTTCCCTGCGGCTCCCGCGCGAGCCGCCAACTCAAGGAGATATGGGACCGCGAGCGTGCAGAAAAAGGCGCCCACCCGCGCGTGCCGGAACGCCGCGACGCCGAAGACCCCCAGCGCGGCGACATGGACCACCGGAATGCGGCACGCCCGGGCGCGATAAGCCCATAGCGCCAGGCAGACCGCCCCCAGCATGAGCAGCCACGTGGGCCAGTGGCCCATTCGGCCAAGGCTGAGCGGTCCCCACTCGAGGATGTAGTCCCGCAGCCCGCCGGCCTCCCGGAAGTGGCTCCAGAGCACGGCGTGAAGGCGAAGGCCGTACGGGTTGACGAGCGTCCCGGCGGCGCCCGCGCCGAAACAGGCCCAAAGCGTTCTCCCTCTCCCTTCGAGGGTCTCCCCGGCGGCATAGAGCCCCAGCAGCAGCAACCCGTAGGCGAAAGCCGCGTGGAGGTTCGCCCACAACGCGAAGAATACGAAGCCCCCCACGCAGAGCGCGGTGGGACTCCGCGCCGTCCGGTCCCCGGAGGCGCCGCGCTCCCGTACTTCCTCCAGAAAGCGCAGCAGCCAGGCGAACGCGGCCATTGAGAACAGCTCGGTCCGGATGTCGGCGCGCGGGATGACCGCGACCGCCCAGAGCGCCAAGGCGAGCGCGCGATACGGCACGGCGATGCGCGTCCGCGCCGCCAGCGAATGGACGCCCGCCCCCGCCGCCGCGAGCAGCAGGACCTTAAGGACCCAGAGGCCGGCCAGCCCGGTCGCGGCGTGAACGCCGCTAAAGGCCAGCTGCGAGAGCCATTCGAAGTCGACCCATGGGACGCCGGCGCGAGTGTAGGACAGGGTCTCGGTCCCCGGCCAAGCCAGGTGCTCGAGCATCCAGCGCCCCGCGCTCAGGTGCCACCAGAGGTCGGGATCCCCGATCGGCAGAAGAAACGCCGGAGCAGCGGCCAGCGCCGCCGCCGTGAGCCACGCCCGCTCTTCGCTTTTCCTCATCACCGGCCCGCCGCCTTGGCCACGCTCTCGAGCCACTGGCGCGCGGCGCGCGCCTCCCCCGCCTCGCCCGCCCCCGCGATGTAGCGCTCGACCTCGCCGGCCACGGCCTCGTAGGCCGCGAAACCCTCCCGGACCATCAGATAGGCGGCCGTGAGATCGTCGGGTCGAAAGTAGCGGTACTCATGGGCGCTCAGCCACTCCTCGCCGAAGGCCGAGCGCCGGACGAACACCAGTCCCTGGTCGTCCCAATGAACAAGGGCCCAGTCCTTCCTCGGAAGGAAGAACAGGAAATACGGCCGCATCAGCTGCTCCGCCCCGCCGTCCCTGAGATCCACCGGCACGCGCAGGAACTGCCCGGTGCGCTGGACCACGGCGACCTCGATGCCGAAGCGGTCCATGAGGGCCCGGTAGCTCTCCGGCGCGCGCGCCGCCTCGAAGATCGGGCGCAGCAGCGGATGGAAGATGTAGCGGCCGTCCACGAACACGCGATAGTCCGGGAACAGGCGATAGCCGAGATAGCCGCCCCAGTGCCACGGGTTGAACAGCGGGCGTCCGCCGAGCGTCTCGCGCTGCTCGGCCAGGAAGCGGGCCGTCCGGACCGGGACGTAGACGTTCGAGAACGCCTCGAGACGCGAGAGCGGGACCAGGAACCTGAAGAGGAAGAACGCCGAGGCGGCCGCGGCGCCGGCGGCCACGAGCGCCCGGTGGGCGCGGGGCCGCCGCTCGGCGAGCCCGAAGCTGCCGGCGGCGGCCGCGATGATGGGGACCGCCACGGAGACGAAGTAGACGGCCGTCCTGATGTGCCCCGTGGCCGAGAGGCTGAAGACGGCGAGCGCAGCGACATGCTCGAACGGGACGTCCCGGTGCCGCGAGTAGCGCCACAGCACCGCGGCGTAGGCGGCCGCGAGGACCGTCCAGAAGGGCCAGAGCCACCGCTGCAGTATGGAGGCCTCCTGCCACTCCCGGATGTACTCGGTCAGGTCCCCGATCGCCGTCAAGTGCTCCCAAGGAACGAGGTAGACGTGGACCCCATAGGGGTTGGCCAAGGCGGCGGCGGCCGCCGCCGCGCCCAAAGCGGCCAGCTCCCAGGACCGGCGGCGGAACGCGTCGACCGCCGCGAAGATCGCCAGAAGGATCAGCCCGTAGAGGAACCCGGCGTGGAGGTTGGCCCACAGAGCGAAGAGCGCGGCCAGCGCCGCGGCCCGCTTCCGGAAGGCGGCGCCCGCCGCCGGGCTCGAGCCCGCGAGGCGCCGTGCCTCGAGCCAATGCCACAAGCCCAGGAAGAAGAGCAGCGAGAAGTTCTCGGGGCGCAGGTCGTTGGCCGAGGCCCCCGCGATCGCCCAGATGAAGATCCCCAGCGCCCGCGGCGCCCGCCCGGCCCCGTAGAGGCCGAGCGTCCTCCAGAGGATCCCGCCCGCGGCGAGGAAGACCAGTACCTTGAGCGCCCACAGCCCCGTCTCCCCCGCGGCCCGCGACACCCCGACCCAGAGGAGCTGCACCAGCCATTCGAAATCCGCCCAGGGCGCGCCGGCCATCGTGTGGGAAAGCCAGTCCGCGCGGGGAAAGGCGAGATGATCGAGCATCCACCGGCCCGCGCTCAGATGCCAGAAGATGTCCGGGTTGGCGATCGGCAGACAAAAGACCCCCGCCGCTCCGGCGAGGCAGAGCACCGCCAGGGCGTCAGCCGCCTTTCGGCCCATGAACGCCGGCCTTAGTGAGTGGGGCGAACGGCCTTTCCGGACCTGATGCAGCGGGTGCAGACATACGCCGAAACGGTCTGGCCGTTGAGGACGATCTTCTGCTTCTGCACGTTGGGCTGGAATACGCGCTTGGTAGCCTTATGGGAATGGCTGTAGCTGTTCCCGGCGACAGGTCCCTTCGAGCAAATCACGCAGCGTCGCGCCATAGTGGGATTATGTTACCAAAGTGCGGTGTCAGGCTGCAACTTATGAAACTTATTAAACTTTTTGATCGGAGGCCGGAATAACCGGGGATCTTTAGCCCATTGGACGGACAAACCCGAAACGCGCGCACGAACTCAAAGTTTAATTAGTTTAAT
>JBDREN010000106.1:0-8900 GCA_043819795.1 Elusimicrobiota bacterium | reverse complement strand
CCTGGTGGTCATGAACACGTCCGGCGACCAGCGCTCGGCCGAGATGTGGGTGGACGCGAACCTAAGCCCCCCAGGTTCCCCGCTGGCCGACATGATGGACCAGGGCTACTCCGCGACGCCGCATGGTACCGAAGGCGGCGGTTCCAAGCTCAGCGTGGACGTGCCGGCCCACGGGCTCCGGATACTCGTCCGCCGCCCCCGCGACGATCCTCCCGCCAGCGACCCGGGCTGAGCCCGGCCTTCACCGCTCCTCAGACGGACAGCCATTCCCGGCCGCGACGTCTCACCAGCGATTCCGTCAGCGCACCACACCCTTGTCTGGAAATCGTTCCTAAACCGCCTGGCTCCGACGATAAGCTGCCGAAATCGCAGGTGTCGCGTATACCTTTGATTTTGCGACGCTGCCCGGCCTTCGCGGAGTGGCTCATCGGGCATGGGCGGTGATCAAGTCCGCCATCAGACACGCTATAATGTTCTAATGCTAACGCAAAGGGGCTTTCCGCTTCAAATTCACCCTGTCATATGCTGCAACGCGGAATGAATAGCGTTATGAATAACCACACACTGTAGTGGCCGGGGACTTCTATCCGAAACGCCGAGCGCGAGTGTTGCGACGTGCCATCCAGCGCGTTTCGCGGCGGCATGGATTCCAGGTGGTATTTGGTGAGAAGCGCTGTCTTGATAAGATCGGGCTGACCTCTGGAGACTTCACGACAGTGCTTCGACAGGCCATTTCGGCATGCGATGCAGCGCTGATTGACTTAACTGGGTATAAGCGTAGAGGGCCATTGTTGACTGAGACGAGCACTATGCTGGATACCGAACATCTTTCCCGTACTGGCAGAACTCGAATTAAATGACACGTCAGAGGAGAATATTTTTAATTTCACTGGCGCTATTAGTCGTCTTTGGAGCGGTTTATTTTTCTCAACCCATCAAGAGAGTCGCTCTTTACTCCAGCTTGGTGATGTTGGGCGATTTCGATTCGGACAACCGATGGTCGGACCACGATGCGGAGCTTCTTCGGCGGTTTCAGGCGGCTCCCTTCTTCAATGATCCGAAATTCGCGTTGAAGGCCGACATCAATCGTAACGGCTTCATCGATGATGAGGACTTTGAGCTCCTTTTCCATCTCTTTCGGCATCCGGATCCATATGAGGCCCATGAGAAAGCGAAATCGGCGGGGAAAGATTTTCCTCTTCCCCGGGAATGGTTTCGCTATGTGCCGGAGACGGAGTATCTTCAGCCGCCGGTGCTTTGTTTCGAGCATAAGGCGATGAAAAATTCTCCGCTGAAGTTTCTGGGGGTGATCAAAGGATGCGGGAAAAAGGGATACGCCGGCCGGTTAGAGGCGGAGATTTATTCCGAAGGCTTACGGTTTAGTCTGGCTTACGCCAAGCGGAAGTCGGATCTTACCCCTCTGGAAAGAGACTATGCCGTCGGCAAGATCGAGCATGTCCGAGATCTCTTCAAAAGGCGGGAATTCCAGAATACATTCTTGAACGTGGTCGGCCTGGTCGAGGATGCGGAGACCCTTTCCGTAAAAGGGCAGAGTGATTTTATCCTGAGAATTTTATACTTTCGTGATTCCATGCGGAAGCTGCTCGGTTCGCCAATGTACTCGGACTTCAGGAAGGGGGGCGTTTCGGCCGAAGATATCCTGCTTGAGATCGCCAGGGCGCATAAGACGCACCTGGGCAAAGACTTGGATATTCTCAACCTTGACTCGCCGCGCGATTTCAAAAAGATCGAGAATTACGTCGAGCGGGTCCAGTGGCAATACTACAAGTCGAGTTCTACACGGAAAAAAATCGGGGACCTGATCCGGTACGCGCAATATGATCGGAGGTACTTGAGGGCGGTTTCTCGCACGACACCTCGTTTTCAGGACTCAGAGTTGCGCAATCATAACTTGCCCATGATTTTGTTGTTTCGAGAGGCGCTTCGAATTTCGGACGGGGACAAGAAGGTGGCTGTGGGGCTCCTGGATGAAGCGATCCGGATTCCGTTTGCCTGGGTAAAGACAATACCGAAAGAGCTGCTTCCGAGTTCGATCGCCCTGGAAAATTTCCTTCTTCCCGGCAATAAAGAAGACGGCTCCGACAAGAGCCGGCATTGGAATGTCTTCGGCGGGATCAGCCTCTATAAATCCCCGGATGAATCCCTGGGCCTGGCATTGCGTCGTGAGTTGGCGGACGCTCGTGATGACGGCTTTTCAGAGCACGCGGTAACCGAATTTATTCGCGACACAATCGCCAATATCAATGGGATATACAATGTCGTATCAATGGACCCGGAGTTGCTCCGCGAATCAAATATAGGAAAAGCGTCGGGTGTCGAGCTTGTTGAGTAATTCTTCTTTCGGTCGCCAGTTAGTCAACATGCTCAACGCATGACGCCGGTACGACGTGGCGGACGGCCGGCCGGAAGCGAGGACGCCGTCCGGCGGCGGCTGTCATGGGCGGCCGTTTATCGCTTTGGCGGGGCGTCTCCCCGGACGCTTAGGATGCAGCGGGATTCGCGGTCGAGGTCGTCTAGCGAGGCGTAGGCCATCTCGCGCATCGGCCGGTTTTCGGCGATGATCTTCGTCCCCATATTCAAGACGGCGGAGGCGGCCAGCTTCGCCATGCCCTGGACGAGGAGCCGGAAGTTCGTCAGTGAGCTGTACGTCATCTTTTCGCCTAGGAATCTGTAATCGAGAGCGGCGCTGTCCATGCGGAGGCGCTTGGCCGGATCCCGCAGGTAAAGGTCCATATAAAGCAGGAGGTCGGTCTCGCCCCGCTTCTGGATCTTTGTCTCCTTCGTGAATTTGATCGGCATCATCGTGGCCATCCGAAGAGTCTTTTCCAGCGCCTTGGCCGCGGCGCCTGATCCCTCCTGCGTGACCACCGTCTTCTCGGTGGAAACCGTGAAGGCGGCCGCGGCGACAAGGGCGATAGTGTCCAGAGGCACGTCCAAGGTCTCGTTGCCCTCCAGCGTTATGCGGAAGCTCCCTTCGCCCAGCGCGAGGGTCTTGACCGGCAAGGCCGGGGGGAGTCGGGCGAGGGAGTCCTGCGCGACGGCGCGGGCGTCGAGCCCCGCTCCCTTGAGGTCCGCGGCCAGGGCCTCGGCGGCTTCGGCCTCCATGTCCTCCTCGATGAGGCCCCCGCATTTTCGGGCCACGGGAATGGCGTCTTGAAACGGCATCTTTTTGGCTTTGGCGAGCGCCTGGCCCAATGCCGTATAATCGATGCTCTCGTCGCTGATGAGGACCGCGTAGGCGCCCATTGCTCGAAGTATAGCCCGCGGCGGGATTCCGCGCCAGTGTGAATTTTGTCCGACTTTCGAGGTGGCAATCTCGGACCTGAAGACAGTCCACAGGACGCGGCTTAGGGACCCCAGTTGGGGGTGAACGAGTCGCCGGGAACGTCCGTCAGCGGGTGCGGGGCGCTGCCGTCGGCGTCCATGACGTGGAGGCGCTTGCGGCCGCCGTCGCGCGTGCTCATGAAGACGATGAAGCGGCTGTCGGGCGACCAGGAGGGCGCCTCGTTGGAGCCCTCGCCGTGGGTGAGCTGCACCACGCGCGTCCCCGTGATGTCCACCAGGAAGATGTCGAGAGCGTCCTTGCGGTGGGCGCGGCCCGCGAACGCGATCCACTCGCCGCTCGGCGCCCATGAGGGCGAATCGCTCCAGTTGAGGTGAGTCAGCCGGCGCGTGCGCCCGGTGGCCAGCTCCAGGGTGTGGACCTGGGGGTTGCCGGCCCGGTCGGAGACGAACGCGATCTGGCCGCCGTCCGGCGAGAAGGTCGGCGATGAGTCCACTCCCCAGTGCGAGGTGACGGCCTTCGCGTCGCCGCTCTCGGCGTCGATGATGAACACGTTGGGGATCTTCTCCCGCGAGATGGTCGCGGCGATCCTGGCGCCGTCGGGGGAGAAGCCGCCGGCGAGGTTGAGGCCCTGGCGGTCCGAGAGCGGCTCGATCTTGCCGCGCTCGAGGTCGTAGAGGAATAGATCTGGGTTGCCGTCTTTGTAGCTCGTGAAGGCCAGGGCCTTGCCGTCGGGGCGCCAGCGCGGCAGGAGGTTGATGGAGCCGTTGGAGGTGATGCGCCGGGGCCGGGCTCCGTCGTAGTCGACGAGGTAGAGCTCCTTGCCGCCTGTCTGATCGTTGACGAAGGCGATGCGAGTGTGCGCTATGCCGGGGCGGCCCGTGAGCTGGCGCACCACGTCGTCGGAGAGCCGGTGCGCGAGCGCGCGCAGGAAGTCGGCCTTCTGGCGGTAGTAGCGCGAGAGGATGACCTCCCCGGCCGCGAGGTCGTGCAGCTTCGCGCTTAGCGTCACCTGGTCCTTTAAGCGGGCGACTTCGGCCTCCAGGAGGAACGCCGCCCCCCGCGAGCGCCAGTGTTCCGTCGCCTTGGCTTTCGAGGAGTCGGCCGGCGGCGGCTGTTCGATAAGATTCAGGTAGCGCGAGAAGAGGAGGTCCGCCCGGACGACCTCGCGCAGGAGCCGGCCGGTCTCGACGTCCTCCTGGCGGCGCGCCTCTTTCGGCCGGAACGCGTCCAGGCCGAGGATCCACTGCTGCCGGGCGGAGGCGGTCTGCTCGAGGCCGATGTAGACCTCGGCGGCTTCGGCGGAAGGCGACATCGCCGACAGAGCCAACAGAGGACCCAGGACGACGGCCGCGGCCGTCATTGGGCCTTGCCGGAGGGCTTTTCTTCGGTGGTCTTGGAGGCCTGCTCCGGGCTCGCGGAGTCTTCTTCAGGAGTCTCGGGCGCTTCTTCCGTGGGCGCGGCCTTCTTGGCCTCCCATGCCCGCAGGATCTCGGCGGCCTTCTCGGCTTCCGGCGAGCGCGGGAAGTCCTCGGGGATGGACTGGAGGTAGCGCTTCGCCTCGTCGAGGTGGGCCTTCATCTTCATGAGGCTCAGCGCGTAGCGGAGCCGCGCGGCGGGGGTCAGGTCGCTCTTGGGGTAGCGGTCCAAGACGAGCGCGAACTGGCGCGCCGCGTCCTCCCAGCGCTTTTGGGAGTAGCGGGCTTGGCCCAGGTAATAGGTCGCAAGGTCGGCGACCTCGCCTTTCGGGTACTTCTGGAGGTACACCTCGAAGCCTTGGACCGCGAGGTCGTACTCCTTCCTGGTGAGCTGGACGCGGGCGGTATGGTAGAGCTGGCTCGGAGTGGGGCTCTCGGCCGCGGCCTTCAGGCGGGTCTCCTCGGCCTCCTTTCGGGCCTCCTCCTCCGCGCGCCGCTTGGTCTCGGCCTCGGCCTGGGTGCGGACCTCCTCCTCGAGGCGCTGCTGCCCCTGTTTGAGGCGCTGCCGCTCCTCGGTCTCCTTGTCGAGGCGCTTGACTATGGAGCGGTCCAGCGAGGAGACCTTCATCCCGATCGCGGCCCCCAGGTCGTCCATCTTCCCCGATAGCCTCGACATGGACTCGCGGTTGTCCTTCAGGTTCTCGTTGAGGATCGAGACGTCCTTGTGCATCTCGTCGAGCCTGACGTTGAGGTCGGCCTGGTTGGCCTGCAGATCGCCCATGATCTTCTTGAGCTTATGCATGTTCAGCATCAGGCCGTCGGTCTGCTGGGAGAGATCGAGGATGTCGCGCTGGGTCGCGAGGCAGCCGCTGAGGGCCATCGCCGCGCAGAACGCCCAGATGGATTTCCGTGGGGGGGCGGCCACTAGGGTGTGTCGACGTTGTTGTCGAAAGAGTTCGACGAGACCTGCGCGCGGATCTTGGTCACGCCGCGCCGGTTGCGGAGCCAGCAGTCCTCGCTGGGCTCGCCGCAGGCCGGCCGCTCCTCGCCGAACGAGATGGTCGCGACGGACTTGCCCGGCACGCCGAGCCTCATGTAGTAGTCCCTCACGGCCTTGGCGCGCCGCTGGCCCAGGGCCAGGTTGTACTCGAGCGTGCCGCGCTCGTCGCAGTGGCCCTCGACCACTACTTCGAGATCCGGGTGGTCCTTGATGTAGGCCGCGTTCTCCCGCAGGGCGGCGCGGGCCTCGCTCGTCAGCGAGTATATGTCGTAGTCGAAAGTGATGGTCCGCAGGTCGGGGATGTCGCGGAACTCCTTGCCGCGGATACTGGCCTCGGAGACTTCCACCGCGGGCTCGAAGGTATCCTCCTCGGCGAACTGCACGTCCGGCTCGAGAGTGCCCCCCTCATCGGAGGTGGCCCCGGCGTCGGTATCGGCCGGGGCCGAGGGCGGGGACTCCACCGTATCCTTCTTGACGACTTTCTTCGGGGCGCAGGCCGCGACGGCGAAGGCCGCGCAGAACAGGCCCGCCCCCAAAAGTCTCCAATCAAAACGACAACGCGTCTCGGACATCGTCCCTCCGCCAAAAAGCGCGGTATTTTCTACAAAATATGATACTCCCTTGGCGGGGGGACTGTCAAGTTTGAAACCGTCCCGGCCGCCGCGGCGGCCGCGCGCCGCCGGCCCTCCCCGGCGTTTCATTAGACGCCGGCCCCGCTCCGGAAGTTCCCGGAGAAATCCGCTCGCTTGAAATCCTTCGGATATCTGCTAAACTCCCGGTGAGAGGTGGCGACAGGAATGGGACCCGGCAGCCATAAGATACTGATCGTCGAGGACTACGAGCCCTGGGTCGAGCTGTTCAAGGTCTGGCTCAAGCACGCGGGCTACCAGGGACTCTTCATCGCCCGGACGGGGAAAGAGGCGATCGAGCTCGCGCGCAAGGCGCTTCCCGACTGCATCCTCCTCGACCTGGTCTTGCCCGATATCGACGGCATGGAGGTCTGCAAGCTGGTCCGCTCGATGCCGGCGCTCGGCAGGACGCCGATCATCATGGTCACGGGCCATCGCAAGGACAAGATCATGGGGCTCGAGTACGGGGCCGACTATTTCGTGCAGAAATCCGAGAACCCGGCCGAGCTCTTGGCGACGCTGCGGGCCGTGTTCCGCCGCCGGGAGCTCGACCTCAACATCTTCCGGAAAGGGGACATCTCGATCCATATCGAGACCCGCAAGGTATTCTTCCGGGACGTCCAGGTGGCCACGCTCACTCCCAAGACCTTCGAGCTCTTCTACGTCCTGCTCGAGCGCAGCCCCGAGCCGGTGGATAAGGACATACTCTTCACGGCCGTGGAGGGAAGGAAGAAGCCCGAACTCTCCCGGGCTCTGGACATTATGATGAACCGGCTGCGCAAGAACCTGCCGAACGTCCTGCAGAGGCGCATCAAGGCCGTCAAGGGCTTCGGCTACATCTACGTCTCTCCCAGCTCCGACGGCGCCAGGTCGTCGTAGGCGCCCGTCCGTCCAGGCTCGGCGTCAATAGCAGTTCTTGGCCAGGCGTTCCGCCTTGCCGTCGGCCGACTCCATGAGGGACCGCTCGTACATCGTGATCCCGTCCGCGTATCCCTCGCGGTAGATCTCCTTGGTCCGGCGGAAGAACCACTGCCGAAGCTCGATGTTGCGGATCTCGGATCCGGGGTTGCGCGTAAGGCTCTCCCGGGAGAATCCGGGATCCCGCAGGCGCGTGGCCCAGTGGCGGGCCTTCACCTCGAGCACTCCGGCCTGCAGCGCGTCGGCGCGCTCCTCCCAGCCGGAGCAGCTGTCCCGGTTGTCGGCCACCGCATCGCGGAAGGGGTCCGGGATGAGCCGTACCGTCGGGGCCGGGAAGATGTCCGGCACCTCCGGCTGTACATCCCAAGTCGAGGCGATCCGGAGCCAGTCCTCCTCCCACTCCTTCTTCACTTTCGCCATGGCCGCGCCGAGGATGCGGGCCGTCTCGGCGTCGATCAGCCGGACATGGACCTCGACCTCGTCGTCCGAGAGGCTCAGGAAGGTCCCGGTGATGAGCGCGTTCACCCCAAGGACGCGGCCGACCTCCTTGGTCTGCTTGGGGTCGATGACGCCCTTGTGGCCGAGCTGCTGCTCCTTGAGCACCTCGTCCAGAAGCGTGCGCTCGACGACGGCGAGCTCCCCCTGTCCGGCGAGCCGCGACACCAAGCGCTCCGAGAGGACGACGCCGCTGTCCTTGGCTCCGCCGGTGACCGGCAGGAAGGGCAGGACCGTGACGCGCTTGGCGCCGCTGCGCTTGGCGATGAGCCGGATCTGCTCGGCGAGCCTGTCGTAGGGATCGGCGAAGGCGGAGGGGAAGGGATATATGAGGAGTCCGACCAGGGCCCCCGAGAACACGATCTTTCGGTCACAAATCATGGGTTGCCGATCCGACCTTGATCGGTTTCATCGGCAACCCAGCCGGCCACGGATGTCTTCTCAGATGTCGCGTCTACGGCCCCGCGGTTTTGCGCCGCCGGGTCTCCCCGGCTTTGCTTTGGACGATGTCCTTCTCTATTCATTTAACAGGAGTCCGGCCCGGTGTCAATTCACAGGCATGTTTCGGCAAGTAACAGCGATGTTACCGGGGCTTTCGGGCCCCGGGGTCCGTTGGCGCTTAAATCGGGCGCTGATAAAATAAATATACGCTTAATTAATAGGCATTATTAGCGAAACAATGTCGGCCGGTTGTCCTTGATTTGTCAACAGTCCGGACCTATACTCAGGTATGCCGGATCGGGCCCGACGGCGAGGCCGGGACGTCCCGCCCGCGGTCGAAGAGCGCGTCGTTTTGGGGGAACTCGCGATGAGAACCAAGAAAGAGCTTGTCTGTCTGATCATCGGTCTGGCGTTGGCGTCCGCGGGAAGCGCGCAAGCGGAGTGCCCGGCCAGCATGGTGGGCTATTGGGCTTTGAACGACGGCGCGCTGCTCGCCGAAGATTTCGATGACGGGGTCGCGGACGGCTGGATCCCCCTGTCCGGGGAATGGTCCTTGGCGGGCGGGGAGTATGTCGGGGTGGGAAGCTGGTCGGCGCAGGTCAACGCGGTCTCCCTTTCGCCGGCGGAGGCGGCGGACGGGCGGATGAGCGCCAAAGTCAAGGTCATGACCCACGCCGACGACGACGCGGGCCTCG
>JBDREN010000105.1:0-54514 GCA_043819795.1 Elusimicrobiota bacterium | reverse complement strand
AGCGGCGGGAGGTGCGGATCTCCTCGCCGTCCTTCATCATGTAGTTGACCGTCACCCCGTTCCAGATGAGGGGAGAGACGGCGGGGTCGCGGACTTCCGCCTTACCCGTCAGCGAGGTGATCGTTACCGCCGCGCCGGCCGTCCCGGCCGGAAGCGCTAGAAAAAGGGAAAAAAGGATGAAAGGCGCGGCCCGATATGCGGACCGGCCTCCTGCATTCTCGGCGTTAAACGCAGGCACAAGCATATGTTTCAGATTGCGACAAATCAAAGTCTAGCAGTACCGTCGAACACTGTCAAGGCCCGATTTTGTGTTGTCAACCGATTTTGTGTGTGTCCCCGATTTTGTGTGACTAAAGTCACACCCTCCCGTCGAAGGCTTCCGTCCCGCGGCCCCTTGCCCGCGGGACCCAGACGTGGAAGGCTTCCGCGCCGCGAGCGCTCGCATGCGCGGTCCAAGACCGCGGCAGAAGCTTCTATGGCGCCGCGCGGTCCGGGGTGATCGGAGGCATCGGGACGGCGGGAGGGCCTTTCCTATGAGGAACCGGCCGTCCGTAGGCCCACCGTTGGGTCCCCTACTCCGGACGCATCAAGGACTCGACGTACTCGACCCTCGAGGAAAGCCGCTCTGCCAAGGCTTGGTCCCCGCGCAGGCGCGCGGCCCTCAGGCGGGCCTCGATGAGCGGCAGATACAAAGAGTCGCGCTGGAGAGCTTCGTCCAGCGCGTTCTCAGCCGGCTCGAGCCGCTCGCTCCGGCCCGCCTGCGCCTGCATGAGCAACGACACCCCGAGGATGTAGTGGGCATACATGTCGTTCGGATGGCAGTCCATGGCCGTGGCGGCATGCCCGGCCGCGACGTCGAACAGTTCGGCGCGCACTTCCCCGCCCGGTCCCCCGTAAGCCCATTCGATCAGGTGGTTCACGATCTGCCTGCGGTACTCCAGCTCGCAGCGGTTCAACCGGACCGCGGACTTGAAATACGCGTACGCGACCCCTTCGTTTCCCACCTTTTGATGCGCGAGGCCCCGCTTCATCTGGCGGTCGGCCCAGACCATGCGCGAGGCTAGGCTCACCGACAGTATCCCCAACGCCAGCACCGCCCCAACGAGCCAGAAGGCCGGCTGCGGCGACGCTCCCTCCCCGGTCGGGCGGCACAAATGCCCGGCGAATACCGCCGCCACGACGATAGCCCCGATCCCGGCGGGATTGAACTTCATGTGGACGAACAGGCTCAGGAGGCCTGCCGAGAGCGCCGCGGCCAGGAGCCTCCCCTCGGACGCCCTGAGACCCCGCAACGCCGCCCGGACCAAGCCGACAAGCAGAAAAAGCCAGCAGGAGAATCCGACGATCCCCGTCGTCGCAAGAGCCTGCAGGATGTCGTTGTGAGCGTGGATCTGAAACACGAGCACATTGACCCATCTGATGAACTGGTCTGTCCTAAAACGCCGGAAACCCAGCTCGAAGGTGTCCGGTCCGGAACCAAGAAGGGGCGCACCCTGGAAGGTCTGGACTGCGGCCTTCCATATCTCCAGTCGCGGAGCCTCATGCCAACGGATATCCCGCGTCGAGAGCCCGAGGACGGCGAGGCCGCCCAGGACCGCCACCAGACAAGCGGCGAACAGCCACTCCTTCCCGCTCCAACGCGGCTGGCGGAAGCCGTGGCGCAACGCCCCATACGCGACGCATCCGGCGGCGGCCCCCAGCCAAGAACCACGGGACGCCGTGGCCCACAGGCCTCCCGCCATCAACGCGACGCAGACGCCTCCAAAGACCCGCTCACGACCGCCAGACAAGAACCAATGCAGAGCCAACGGCAGCAGAACAGCGAGGTAAGCGCCTAGGAATACGGGGCCTCCGATCGTTGAAATCGCCCGTCCTTGAGGCAGCTTCGCTACACGCGGGAAGACCTCCAACCCGGCCGCCTGCAGAAGCGCATAGGCCCCCACCACGGCCCCGGCGACGAGGCATACCCGCAGAACCCGCTTGACGCCGCCGACTCCCGCGCGCCAAGCCGTGGAATAATAGACGGCCGCACACAGAAGCAGCGGCCAGACCCCGAGGACGTGGGAATTATAGTGGCCCAGGACGCTGAGAAGACGATCTTGAGAGAAAGCCGTAGACAGAAGCAGGGCAGCACCGACGCAAAGCAAGGGGGGGTCCAAGGCCGTCGGCCGGACGAACCGGGGCCCTGATCGCCGGGAGAGCGCCGTGCCGACGGCGCATACGAGCACGGCCAACGACAGAAGCAGGAGTTTCGGCAGGACGTATTCCGCCAGGAGCGCGTCCGTCCAGGCGAGGGACGTCCCGAGGACGGCCAGCCAGAGCCCCCCCTCGAGGATGAGAAGGGGCGTCACGTCACGGCGCCGCGCGGTCCGGGGCGATCGGCGGCATCGGGACCGGAGGAGGAGCCTCCTCGGGGGCCTTCCTCCGCGCGCCCGCCTCCCGGATCACCCGGATCGGGGGGATATAGGTCGGCGGCGTCTCGGTCCGGCCGGCGTCTCGGGGACGCTCTACCGTGCGGGTCGCCGGCGGTCTCGGGGCCGCCCAGCGGCGCGCCGCCTTGCGGACCCCGTGATAAGCGATCAGCAGGACCAGCACGACGGCCGCCGTCAGCACGGCGCGCTGCAGCCCGGCTTCGTTTCTTCCTCTCATTCCATGTAGTCGCGCAGCCCGCGGGACCTCGACGGGTGGCGCAGCTTGCGCACGGCCTTCGACTCGATCTGGCGCACGCGCTCGCGCGTCACCTTGAAGATCTTCCCGACCTCCTCGAGCGTCCTGGGGTAGCCGGTGCCGATGCCGAAGCGCAGCTTGATGATCCTGGACTCCCTGTCGGTCAGCGTGGCGAGGACCTTGTCCACTTCCTTGCTCCGCAGGAAGGACTGCGCCGCGCTCGAGGGGGCGGGCCCGGCCTTGTCCTCGATGAAGTCCTCCAGGTAGGAGTCCTCGTCCTCGCCGATCGGCGTCGCGAGCGATATCGGCTCCTGCATGATCTTGAGGACGGTCTTCACCTTCTCCACCGTGATATGCAGGCGGCGCGTGTACTCCTCGAGCGTGGGCTCGCGGCCGTGCTCCTGGCGGTGGCGGCGCGTCACCTTCATCAGCTTCGAGATGAGCTCCTTCATGTGGACCGGGATGCGGATCGTGCGCGCCTGGTCGGCGATCGCCCGGTTGATCGACTGCCGGATCCACCAGGTCGCGTAGGTCGAGAACTTGAAACCGCGCTTGTACTCGAACTTCTCGACGGCCTTCATGAGCCCCAGCCCCCCCTCCTGGATGAGGTCGGAGAGCTCGAGGTTCGAGTTGACGTGCTTCTTCGCGATCGACACCACCAGCCGCAGGTTGGCCTTGATGAGCTTGAGCTTGTCCTTGAGGATCTGCTCCTCCAGCGTCCGGATCTTGCGATCGAGCTGGAGGAACTGCTCGGTCGGGACCGGGATCGTGTGCAAGAGGCGCTGCAGGCGCTCCGAGACGGCCTTCATGTTGGCCAGAGCCGCGTCGAGGGCGGAGGGCGCGTAGCCGGTCTTCGCCTTGAAAGCCCCGGCGGTCATCTTCCGCTTCGCTACCCGGCTCGCGTAGGTGTTGAGCTGACGGTAGGAGGCTCCGTAGCGCCTCTGATAGCCCTCGATCTCGTGGAGGCACTCCTTGATCTTCGCGGCCGCGCTCTTGATCTTGTTGGTGAGGCGCTTGATCTTGTCCTGGTTGAGGTTGAGGCCGATGATCTTCTTGACGATCTCCTTGTTATGGGCCTCGATCGACCTCGTGAGCTTCTGGCGCTGCTTGTCGCGCAGGTTCTTCTTCGCGAGCTTGTCCCGAAGGGCGTTTATCTTCTTCTCGGACTTCGTGATGAACTGCGAGACCGCCCTCATCTTCCGGCGCATGGCCGCCAGCTCGTAGTTCGTCTTGCGGCCGCGGGGCATGAGCTCCTTCGGCGTCATCTCCTGCAGGGCGATGAGGGTCTCCCAGTTGCGGACCTCGCGCATCGTGATCGGCGACTCCAGGACCAAAAGCCGCAGCTCCTTCTCGCGCTCGCGGACGTTCCGGGCGAGCATCACCTCCTCCTCGCGGTTGAGAAGGGGTACCTTGCCCATCTCGGAGAGGTACATCCGGATGGAGTTCGACACGTCGGGCGTGGACTCCCATTCCTCGGTATAGGCCTCCTTCTCGGCCTGATGGGACTTGAACTTCTTGCGGCTGACCACCTCGATGCCCAGGTCCTCGAGGGTCGACATGAGGCCGTCGATCTCATCGGAGGACATGTGCCCCGCCGTCAGGGAGCGGTTGATCTCCTCGAGCGTCAGGAAGCCGTGCTCTTTCCCCATCTCGATAAGGTCGCCCAACGCCTGCTTGGAAATGCTGGCCATTCGCTCTACGCTCCTCTCCGTCCTCCGCTCAGCTCCGCCAGTAAGCGATTGTACTCGCGCTGGATATCCGGGTCCAGGGGCGTCTCCCCCCCGACCATCTTGAGCACGACGGGCTCGATCTCGGCGAGCCGGCGCTTCTTACGCATGCGGCCCACCAGCTCCGCGACGACACGCTCAGGCTCGAGCGCCTCGCGCTCGTCGAGCAGAAGCTCCCGGACCAGCGCCGCGTCCCGCACATCGAGAGCGTCCAGCAGGCGCGTCGACCAGTCGCCTCCTTTTTCCGGACCGCCGAGGGCTTCGCGCAGCCGGGCGAATATCCGGCGCGCCCTCTCATCGGTGAAATCGGACTCCGTCACCAGCGCGTCGCCGATGGACCGCTCGTCCGCGGTCGCGAGCGCCGGCTCCTTCAGCACGTAAAGAAGGATGTCGCGCTCCACGACCGGCAGAGGGCTCTCCGGCGCGCGGCCCGGCGCGGGCTTGCGCGTCCAGCGCCGGGCGGGCGAGGCTTCGGCGCCTTTCTGCAGCTGCAGGCGCAGGGACTGCTCGTCCACCCCGAGCCGCTCCGCCAACCCCCGGATCCATTCGCTCTTGAGCACCTCGTCCGGGCATCTCCGTATGGTCTCGAGGACCTGCGAGGCGATCCGGGACTTCACGTCGGACGGCAGGGGCTTCCTCCTCCCCTTGAGCAAGAGCCCCGTCTTGAACGCCGCCAGGTCCTCCGCCGCCTCCAACGCGGCCTTGAACGCCTCGACACCGCGTTTATGCAACAGTTCGTCCGGATCGAGCCCCTCCGGCAGCGTCGCGATCGCCACGGCCAGTCCCTTTTCCAAGGCGAGCTCCGCGCCCCGCAGCGCGGCCGCCGCCCCGGCCGCGTCCGGGTCGAAAACGATCGTGATCCGGTCCACGTAGCGCTTGAGCAGCGCCACGTGGTCCTCGGTCACCGCCGTGCCCAGCGGCGCGCACGCGTTGGTGAAGCCGAACTGATACGCGGCCAGCACGTCCATGTAGCCCTCCAGGAGCAGGCACTCCCGCCGCTTGCGCAACGTGGGTAAGGCGTCATGGAGCCCGTAGAGGACCCGCCCCTTGGAGAAGACGGCCGTGTCGGGAGAGTTCAGGTATTTCGGCTCGCCGTCGCCCATCAGCCGGGCCCCGAACCCCACGGTCTCCCCCTTGGCGTTCAGGATCGGGAACAGGACTCGCGCCCAGAAGTAGTCCCGGTAGCTCCCCTGCCCTTCCCGCTGGGCCGCCAAGCCGGCCTTCTGCAGGGTCTCGGGCTCATAGCCCTTGCGCCCGGCCGCGGCCAGGAGGCCCCCCGCGCGCGGGGCGAACCCGAGCCGGAACCGGCCGATCGTCTCCTCGTCCAGGCCTCGCTCGGCCAGGTATCGGCGGGCGGCGGCGGCCTCGGGGAGCTTCTTGAGCAGGCCGTGGTAGTACTCCCGGGCCGACTCGAGGACCTTGCGGACCCTCAGCCGATCCTTGTCCGCCGGGCTCAGCGCGCGTTCGACCGGAGCCACGCGCACGCCCACGCGCTCGCCGAGCTTCGTGACGGCCTCGGGGAAGGAAAGCCCCTCCAGCTTCATGACGAAGGCGAAGACGTCCCCTCCGGTCTGGCAGCCGAAGCAGTGGAAGATCTGCCGCTCGGGGTTGACCATGAACGAAGGGGTCTTCTCTTGATGGAACGGGCAGCAAGCCTTGTGGTTGCGGCCGGCCGCCTTCAGGCCCGGGACGTATTCCCGGACCAGCTCGACGATGTCGGTCCGGTCGCGTATATCTTCGACGGAAGCTTCGGCGATCCTCGCCATAGACGGCAACCGGGCCCACTCCGAGAACGGGCCCGCCTCGATCCCCCCCGACCTACGGACTTACCGGCAGCACCGACTTAGGAAGCCGTCAGCCGGGCGGCCAGTTCATGCGGCGGCCGGACAACAAGTGATAATGCAGATGAAACACGGACTGCCCGGCCCCGCGACCGTTGTTCGCCACGACGCGGAAACTCTCGAGGCCGTTCTCGACCGCGAGCTTCCGGATCACGCCCTGCAGATGCCCCAGGATGCCCCTGTCGTCGTCGGTCGACGCGGAGAGGCCATCGATGTGCTTCTTGGGGATGATCAGGAAATGCGTCGGCGCGGCGGGATTGAGGTCCTTGAACGCGATGGCCTGATCATCCTCGTAGACCTTGTTCGACGAGACCTCTCCGGCGACGATCTTACAGAACAGGCAGTTTCCCATGTCAGCCATTAAAACTCCTCGATGCAACTATATCTAATTCCCTCCAAAAACAGCAACCGCGACCGGCGTCAGGCCGACCGGCGGACCGGCGTCAGGCTGCAACTTATTGGACGAACTCCGACTTACCGAGACCATAAGTTTCATAAGTTGCAGCCTGACGCCATAACTTCAGCCTGGGCGGCCGCGCCCTCGGCCGACACGATGCGCGCCCAATGAAGCCCCGGGCCGGGATCGCGGTCGAGAACGACGCGCAGGAAATGGTCGGTCATGCCCACGGGGCGGGAGCCGCGCGTCTCCACCAGGACCCGGCGCCGGCTCCCCACCGCGGCCGCCGCGAAGTCCCGGCGCAGCCCGCGGTCGAGAGCCCGCATGCGCTCGGCCCGCTCCAGTACGGTCCCGTCCGGAAGATGGTCCGAACGCTCCGCGGCGGGCGTGCCGGCGCGCCGCGAATAGCGGAACACGTGCAGGCCCGAGAAACCGCAGCCGCGGACGAACTCGAAGCTGTCGGCCGCCTCCCGCTCGGTCTCGCCCGGGTAGCCGACCATGACGTCCGTGAAGACGCCCGCCTCCGGGAGCCGGCTCTTGAGGGCCGACAGACGACGTGCGTAGAACTCCACGGAGTACCACCGATTCATGCGCCGGAGCACCGTCTCCGAGCCGCTCTGCAGCGGCAGATGGAACGACGGACAGAGCCGGCCGCCCGAGCCCTCGAAGAGGTCCACGAAGCGGCCCGTGATGTCGGTGATCTCGAGCGAGGAAAGCCGGATGCGGAAATCGCCCGGCGGCGTCAGGAGCCGCTCCAGCATCCCGAGGAAATCCATCCGCCGGCCGCCCGGGACTTCGACCAGGTAGCGCCCCAGGCGGATGCCGCAGAGGACGATCTCCCGGTAGCCGGCCGCGACCAGGGAGCGGACCTCCGCCTCGAGCGTCGCGAAGGGCTTGCAGGAGAGCCGGGACCGGACCGAGGGGACGACGCAGTAGGCGCAGCGCATGTCGCAGCCGTCCTGCGCCTTGACGAACGCCCGCGAGCGCCGCTGAAGCCGCAAATCGCGGCCGCGGCGTCGCCGGAGCCCAAGAGCGCGGGGATCTCCCCCTTGCGCTCGTTCGGGAAGAGGATGGCCGACGGGGCCGCGCCGAGGACCTCCTCGGGCGCGCGCGTCGCGAGGCAGCCCGTGACGAGGAGGCGGGCGCCCGGGTTGCGCCGGGCGATGCGCCGGGCGAGCTGCAGCGCGTCCTTGTCCGCCCGGCGCGTCACCGTGCAGGTGTTGACCACGCATACGTCGGCCGTCCCGAAGTCCGAGACGGCGCGCGAGGTCCCGTCCGCGAGCAGCCTCTCGCGCAGACCCTGCGTTTCGTACTGGTTGACGCGGCACCCGAACGTCTTAAAGTAGATCTTCAAAGCGTATCGTCTTCCCTGGAAACGGGATCCGCGCCACGCCTCCAGGCGTTATGTCGTTCTCAAAACGGGAATCGCGACGGACCTCTGGTCTTTTGCTGTTCTCAAAGCGGGATTTAAAAGGAATCCCGTGGGATTCCTTTTAAATCCCAAGACTGTTTCCCGAAGCGGATCTCGCGGGAAATCCCGCGGATTTCCCGCGAGATCCAAGATACATCCGTTAGAGCGCGCCCAGCTCGTAAAAAATGATGGAGCAGGCCGCCACCGCCGCGGTCTCAGAGCGCAGCGTGCTCGGCCCGAGGCTGAAGAACGAGGCCCCGTCGTACTCGGCGATCTCCACCTCCTCGTCGGAGAAGCCCCCCTCGGGGCCGATGAAGAGGTTCACGGTGAGGCCCGTCTTGTGACTGGACTTGGCCTCGCGCAGGACCTCGCGCAGGCCCGCGTAGGTCGTCGCGCCGGCGTGCTTCTCCCAGGCGAGCAGAGTCAGGCCGCTCTTGGAGGCCTGGAGGATGGCGTCGCGGAAGTGCACCGTCTCGCCCAGCTGCGGCAGCTCGCCGCGGCGGCTCTGCTTCGCCGCGGCCGCCATGATCTTGTTCCAGCGGGCCCGCTTCGTCTCGCCGGCCTCGCGCATCTGCATGACGGTCCGGGGAGTGATCACCGGCACGAAGCGCGCGACGCCGATCTCGGTGCACTTCTCGAGCGCCCATTCCCAATGAGAGGGCTTGAGCAGGCTCAGGAAGAGGTTGATCGTCACCGGGTACTCCTTCTGGGGAACGTGCGCGGTGCCGGTGATCTCCCCCGAGACGCTCCCGTCGGGGTGGATGGCGCGGATGACGCCCGTATAGCGCCCGCCGCGCCCGTCGAAAAGCTCGATCGTCGAGCCCTCCCGGCGGCGCAGCACGCGCGTCACGTGGAAGGCCTCGGGGCCGCGCAGGGAGAACGTCTTTCCCGATATGTCCTCCGGCGAAAGAAGGAACTGAGGCATGGCTCACTCTCCTCCGAAGATCCTCTTGAAGATCCCGCCGCCCTCCTTCGTCTGCGACGAGGCCGTGTCCTTCGCGCCGCCGCCGTCGCTCTGCCCCGGCTCATCGAGCGTCCCGGCGAACTCCTCGAGGAGCTTGCGCTGGCGGTCGTTGAGGTCCGCCGGGACGTCGATCCGGACCCGCACGAGCAGGTCGCCGTAGCCGCGGCCGTGCAGGCGGGGGCACCCCCTTGTCCTTGATGCGGAACGTCATGCCGTCGCGCGTGCCCGGCGGGATCTTGATGCGCGCCTTCTCGCCGGAGATCGTGGGCACCGAGAGCTTGGTCCCGAGGGCGGCCTCCGGATAGGTGATGCGTCGCTCGTAGATGAGATCGTCGTCCTCGCGGGCGAACCAGGGATGCGGCATGAGCCGGACATGGACATAGAGGTCTCCGGCCGGGCCGCCGCGCGAGCCGGCCTCGCCCTCGCCCGCGATGCGCAGGGTCGCGCCGTCGTAGACGCCCGCCGGGACGCGTATCGTGAGCTTATGGCGCAGGCGCTGACGCCCCGCTCCCTTGCAGGACTGGCAGGGAGTTTCGATGATCCGCCCCTCTCCGCCGCAGGAGGAGCAGGTCTGGGTCATCGAGAAGAAACCTTGGGAGAACTGCACGCGCCCCGACCCGCGGCAGCTCGCGCAGCGCTTCAGCCCCGAACCGGGCTTGGCGCCGAGCCCGTCGCAGGCGGCGCAGGCCTCGACGCGGTCGTATTTCAGGGGAAGGTGCGTGCCCTCGCAGGCCTGCTCGAGGGTGACCTCGACCTCGTAGCGCAGGTCGTGGCCGCGCCGCGCCCGCGCGCGTTGGCGCCCCCCCCCGCCGCCGGAGAAGAAACTCTCGAAGATGTCGCCGAAGATGTCCCCGACGTCGCCGAAGCCGGTCCCGCCCCGCGCGCCGCCGCCCGCCCCCGAAAGCCCCGCCTCGCCGAACTGCTCGTAGACCCGGCGCTTTTTCGAGTCGGAAAGGACCTCGTAGGCCGCGTTGATCTCCTTGAAGCGCTGCTCGGACTTCTTGTCGCCGGGATTGCGGTCCGGGTGGTACTTCAGCGCCAGCTTCCGGTAGGCCTTCTTCATCTCGGCCTCCGTCGCGTTGCGCGGGACGCCCAGGAGCTCGTAATAGTCGGCCATCTAGTTCAGCGCGGCGTCCCCCAGGAAGAACAACTCGAAGCGGTAGCCGCAGGAGTCGTCACGGCAGCCCGCCACGACGGTCCCGCCCACCGACTCGAGCCGCGGAGGCGCGAGCGGCCCGCGGCACTCGGGACACTTCGAGCGCTTGAGGCGGATGCTCTTGGGATGCGTTAGGGGCAAGGCGCCTACTCCTTGTCTTCGTCCACGACTTCCGCGTCGACCACGTCGTCCTTCTTCTTGTCCGCCTTGCCGTCCTTCTTGGCGTCGTCCTTGCCGTTGGTGCCCGCGCTCGGGCCCGAGGCGCCGGCCTGGGCGCCGGCCTGCTGCTGGGCGGCGGCTTCCTTATAGACCGCCTCGCCCAGTTTCTGAGCCGCCTGCACGACGGCGTCCTTCGCCTGGTTGATCTTGGCCGGGTCATCGGTCTTGAGCGCGTCCTTCAGGTCGCTGACGGCCCGCTCGATGTTGCCGCGCTCCTCCTGGGACACCTTGCCGCCGTGCTCCTTGAGCGCCTTCTCGGTCGCGTAGAGCACCGAGTCGGCCTCGTTCTTCGCCTCGATCTTGGCCTTCTGCTTGGCGTCCTCACCGGAGAACTTCTCGGCCTCCTTCACGAACTTCTCGATCTCGTCCTTGTTCAGCTTGTTCTTCGCCGTGATCGTGATGTGCTGGCCCTTCTTCGTGCCGAGGTCCTCCGCCTTGACGTTCAGTATCCCGTTCGCGTCGATGGCGAAGGTCACCTTGATCTGCGGCAGGCCGCGCGGGGCCGGAGGGATCCCGTCGAGGTCGAACTTGCCCAGCGAGACGTTGTCCCTCGCCATGGGCCGCTCGCCCTGCAGGACGTGGACCGTCACCGCGGGCTGGTTGTCCGAGGCCGTCGAGAACACCTGGGATTTCTCCACCGGGATCGTCGTGTTCCTCTCGATGAGCGAGGTCATCACGCCGCCGAGAGTCTCGATGCCGAGCGTGAGCGGGGTGACGTCGAGCAGCAGCACGTCCTTGACCTCGCCGGTCAGCACCGCGCCCTGGATCGCGGCGCCCTGCGCCACGCACTCCATGGGATCGACGCCGCGCTCCGCCTTCTTGCCGACGTACTCCTCGACGAACTTCTGCACGATCGGCATGCGGGTCGGCCCCCCGACCAGGATGATCTTCGTGACATCGGAGGTCTTGATCTTCGCGTCGGCGAGGACCCTGTCGATGGAATCCTTGCAGCGCTGCACGAGGGAATCCACCAGGGACTCGAGCTTCGCGCGCGTCAGCTTGTGCACGAGGTGCTTCGGCACGTTGTTCTCGGCCGTGATGAACGGAAGGTTGATGTCGGTCTCGAAGACGTTCGAGAGCTCGATCTTCGCCTTCTCGGCGGCCTCGCGCACCCGCTGGGACGCCATGCTGTCCTTCGTTATGTCGAGGCCGGTCTCCCTGCGGAACTCCGAGGCGATGTGGTCGACGAGCGCGTTGTCCATGTCGGTCCCGCCGAGCTTCGTGTCGCCCGAGGTGGAGAGGACCTCGAAGACGCCCCCGCCGAACTCCATGACCGTGACGTCGAGGGTGCCGCCGCCTAAGTCGAAGACCATGATCTTCTCGTCCTTGCCCTTCTTGTCGACCCCGTAGGCCAGGCAAGCCGCGGTAGGCTCGTTGATGATGCGCACCACCTCGAGGCCGGCGATCGTCCCGGCGTCCTTGGTGGCCTGGCGCTGGTTGTCGTTGAAGTAGGCCGGCACCGTGATCACGGCCTTCTCGACCTTCTCGCCGACGAACGCCTCGGAGTCCTGCTTGACCTTCTGCAGCAGGAACGCGGAGAGCTGCTGGGGCGTGTATTCTTTCCCCGTCAGCGTGATCTTCACGTTCTCGCCCATCTTCCGTTTAAACGCCGTGGCGGTGCCGTCCGGGTTCGCGACGGCCTGGCGGCGCGCCGGCTCGCCGACGAGGCGCTGGCCGTCCTTCGTGAACGCGACGTACGATGGGAAGGCCTTCCCGGCCACGCTCGCGCCCTCCGCGGACGAGATGATGGTGGGCTTGCCGCCCTCCATGATCGCCGCTGCGGTGTTGGAAGTCCCCAAGTCGATGCCGATTATCTTGCTCATGATATCCTCCGTTCAGGTGTCGAAAAACTCATTTCTTCCCCGTCCCGGCCTTGGCGATGCGCACCCTCGCCGCCCGCAGCGTCCGGCCGCCCAGCAGGTAGCCGCGCTGCAGCTCCTCGACCACGGTCCCCTCCGGATACTCGTCGGTCTCAACCTGTCCGAGGACCTCGTGCTTGTCGAAGTCGCAGGGCACTCCCACGGTCTTGATGACGGTGACGCCCTCCGCCTCGAAGAGCTTCGTGAACTCCGCGAAGATGAGCTCCAGGCCCCTCACCAGCTCGGCCTGGGGCGCGTCCGAGGACGCGCCGCCCTTCGCCTTCGGCAGCCCGGCCCCGGCGTGCCGAAGCACGTGCTCGTGCGCGGCCAGCAGCACGTCGTGGAGCGGGATGAGCCGCTCGAGGAGCTCGCGCTTGCCGTAAAGGACGAGCTCCCGTTTCTCCCGGTCGACCCGCTTGCGGTAGTTCTCGAACTCCGCCCTGAGCCGGACGATCTGGTCGAAAAGATTCTTCTTCTCCTCCTCTTCCTTTTTCGCGGCCTCGCCCGGAGCGCCGGCGCCGGCCGGGGGCGTCCCCGCCGCGGGCTCGGGAGAGTCGCTCTTCGCCTCTTCCTTAGTCATCACCGCAGCGCTCGTCCTCGTCCCAAAACTCGAGCGTCTTGCTGACCAGACGCCCCATATAGTCCACCAAGGACATCATGCGCGAGTACTCCATGCGCTTCGTGCCCAGGATGCCGAGCACGCCCACGGCCCGCTCGCCCACGCGGTACGTCGTCGTGATGAGGCTCAGGTTCCGCAGCTCCGGAAGACTGTTTTCCTCTCCTATGCGGACCTGCACTCCCTTCCGGCCGAGCGCCCGGCCGGACGGCAACGCCTCGCGCATCTCCTCCTTCAGCATCCGCGCCAGAGAGCGCCGCTCCTCCATCACCCTCATCAGCGACCGGATCTCGTTGAGGTCCCCCAGGCTCTCGGCCCCCTCGACGAGGCTCACGGTCCCGTCCATGAACAGCTGCTCGGGCCCCTCGATCGCGTCGATCTCGTCGAGGAGCTGGTTCGCCAGCCCGTGAAGCTCACGGAGTTCACTGTCGGCCTGCTCGAGCTGGGAGGCGACCGTCGCGCGGACCTCGCGGATCGACCTCCCGCGCACGTGCTCGTTCAGGAAGCGGTTCAGGACGTTGATCCGGTTCGCCGACGGAGCGAACGAGAGGCGGAACGGCCAATGACGCACGAGGCCGGTCTGCGTGACGACGATCGCCAGCACCTGCTGGCCCCCGAGCGGGATGAGCTCGAGACGCCTGAGGGTCTGCTGCTCGATCTCGGGCGAGAGGACGAGCCCGGTCTTGTGGGATATGTGGGAGAGGAGTCTCGATGTCTGGGAAAGAAGGTTGTCGAGCTCCTCGATCCGGTTGCCGACCTGCCGCTCGATCCGGGCCTTCTCGTTGGAGGCCAGCCGCTGAACGTCATGGAGATAGTCCACGTAGCAGCGGTACCCCCGGTCGGTCGGGACGCGCCCCGAGGAGGTGTGCGGCTGCGTGAGGAACCCGTCGTCTTCGAGCTCCTTCAGGATGCTCCGGATCGTGGCGCTAGAGAGGTCCATACCGGCGTCCTCGGCGACGTTGGAGGACGCGATCGGATGGGAGGTCTCGATGTAGCGGTGCACGACCCACTGCAGGACGCTCCTCTTACGCTCCGAGACGACTTTGGGATCGAGCTGGCGCATCGTGAAGAGTATGAGACAAAATTAGCAATCGGTCAAGCGGAGTGCTAATATTATATCCTACCCTTTCCCGCCATGTCAACCGGCGAGAGCCGGACATAAATAGGGAAGGGCCCCTTACGGGGCCCCTCTCGCGTGAACGACCGTCCGGCTCAGTACGCCGCGGCGAGCGACGCGTCCGCCGGGGAATAAACGGCCTGCTCGGTCTTTCCGCGCTTGACGTACGTCGGCTTCGAGATCTCTCCGATCCGCTTGAAGCCCCAGTACACGTAGTACTTCTTGCCGGCCTTCAGCTTGTCGCCCGTCTCGCCGGAAAAGTCGATCGCGTACCGGCCGGCCGCGGGGAACGAGATCTCAGCCTCGGCGACCTTGCGGTCGAACCATCCCGGGACAACCTCGTAGAGAGCGGCCTTGATGACGACATCCTCTCCCTCGTAATACGACGCCCAGCGGTCCTGGAACTCGGCCACGAAGCCCGCTCCGGAGACCTTCGGAGCCCCGGCCGCGATCCCATCGCGGTCCGGATTCATCGGGACCTTTTTGCCGGCCGTGAGGGTGAAGTACCCGCCGACCCGGCTCTCCGAATACTCATGGGCCACGGAGACGGTGTAGACGCTCAGCCAGTGCCCGTCGAGGCACGCCTCGAAGGTCTCGCGCTCCCAGGGATAAAGCTCCTTCCTGTCGCGGAGCTCGATCTGCACCCGCTCGCGGTTCGTATAGCGCGGAACCTCGTGGCAGTGCCGATGCTCGCGGTCCCCGAAACACTCCTCGACGTACTCGGTGCTCGTCAGGACCACCGACTCCGAGACTGCGGGCCCGTTGGGCTCGAAGCGGAAGTACGCGCAGTCCCGCGTCGAGCGGTAGGCGACCCGCGCCCCCTGGTCCTCGGCGGAGTCCTCGCGAGCGGCCTCCCGGGCCTGGGCGACGATCGCCTTCACGTCGACATCCATCTGGTCGGAATCCAAGGCTGGGCCGCTCGCGCGGGCCGGCGACGCAAGGGCCGTCACGACCGCGGCCAGGGCCATCCATCCAAAGTACCGTGCTCTCATGGGCTGCCTCCTCCGGGGCCGTACGCACCCGGATCAACTCCGGGGCATTGTAGCAAAAAATCCGCGGCCGTGACCCTAATAAAGAACGGAGCGCCGGGTGGGCCAGGCGCGAAACATTGACGCACCCCGGAGGCGCTGTTATCATATGGGCGGTATGGACCCCGCGAAGATCCGGAAGCTCCTGGAAAGCACCCATCTGCTGCGCAAGCCGAAGAAGCTCCTGTCGACCTTCGGGATAACCCGCATCCAGTACCACCTCGTCTCGCCGCTCGACGACCTTCCGGAGAGGACCCGCCTGCGCAAGGGCTGGGTGGTCTCCGAGCGTCCCAAGATACTGACGCCTCAAGCCCTGCGGGACCGCTTCAAGGACTTCGGGGAGGATGCCGGGGAGTTCGCCGACTGGCTTGCCGGACAGTACCAAGACTTCCTGCGGGGCCTCGAGTATTCCTTCCGGAACCGGGACCTCCAGACGAGCGTGCTCGCCGAGAACGCGCACCGCACGGCCCTGCTCATCCGCGACGACGTGGACGCCCGCGACATCGCGCAGGCGGCCGTCATCGAATGCCCGGACGCGGCCTGGTCCCTGGCCCTGATGCGGTTCACGCTCGAAGAGTCGGCCCGCTCGTTTCCGACCAACGTCAACGACCTCGACCTCCACGGCATGTTCGAGCCCGGCTCGAACGAAGCGCGCCGCCGCCGCAACGAGATCGAGCGCCTCTTCGAAAGAGCGGGAAGCGACTCCGGAACCCGGAAATCGCTCGCGGTGACGCTCCGGCGATACGGCCTCTTCGAGGAATACGAGGACCGCTTCCTCGCTCTCTACCGGTGACTTGGAAACGCCCCATCGCTTACCTGGCGCTGACGGCCGGGACCGCCGCAGCACTGGCGGCGTGGTACTTGAAGGACCCCGGCCAGGCCGCCCCCGGCGGGGGCCAGAAAGAGGACGGTCGCCCGGTCGTCGCCGCGGACCGGGAAGCGCGCGAGGTCGCGGGCACGGCGCCCGCTCCGGGCGAAAGCGGGGACGTCGTGGAGTTCACGCTCTTCGAGAAGCAGGTCCTGCTGGCCCTCTCGTCGCTCGATGGCGAAGCGGAGGCGGCCCCGTTCCTCGAAGAGCTCGGGCAAGACCCAAGCCTCCGCTCGGAGCTCGAGGGGACGCCGGGGCCGGCCGCCATGCGGCGTTTCCAGACCCTGGTCCGGAAGCACGCGCGTCTGCCCGGCTTCCAGGAAGCCGTGGAGCACGCCGGGAGCCCCAAGCCCTGCGGCAACGCGCCGTCCTCCGGGCCGGCCTTTGCCCCGTCGCTGCTCCAGCCCCCCGACCCCGGCTGCGCGCCGGCGGAGCAGGACCTGCTCGCCCCGATCCAGTAACGCGTCGTTCGATCCCGTGCGCGACGCCCCGAGCCGGATTTTCGCGCCGAAAATATGTTATAGTGACCGGGAACCGGCCCGGATGTCGCCGGAAGCGCAGAAAACGCAGAGGTGGGTATGCTTAAGAATAAGTTCACGTGGTTGGCGTGCGCGGCGCTGCTCGTGGGCGTCGCTCTGACGGCCTCGGCCGAGGACGGCAAGCCGGACTTCGACCAGCTGGACTTCAGCGTCCAGGAGATCGTCGACCAGGCCCGGGACACCGCCGGATCGATGGAGGGGTCGGACCTGGAGGCCGGGACCCTCGAGACCTCGTGGCCGATCGTGACGCCCAACAGCGTCGCGCGCCGGATCGTCGTTTTCCATAAGGGCACGTCGAAGGTCCGCCAGCTCAGCCTCGTGCGGAAAGCGGGCGCCCTGGTCACCGACAACCTTTGGATCATCAACGCCGTGGCGATCATGGCTCCCCAGACTCGGATGCAGAGCTTCGAGGCGAGCCTCCTGGCCGCCGCCGAGGTCAAGCGCATCGACGAGGATTTCATCCAGAACTGGCTCGTCGCCGAGGCGCCCCCCGCGGCCGCCGGCCCGGACATCCTTCCCCAGGAAGAGCAGGGACAGACCACCCCCTGGGGCATCTCCCGCGTCAACGCTTCCCAGGCATGGGGGGTCACGCGGGGAGCGGGCGTCAAGGTGGCCGTCGTGGACACCGGCATCGACTTCGAGCATCCCGAACTGAACGTCACCGGCGGATTCAACGCGATCGACCCCACGGTCTCCTTCAAGGACGACAACGGCCACGGGAGCCATGTGGCCGGCACGATCGCCGCGATCGACAACGACGCGGGCGTCGTCGGGATAGCGCCCGACGTCCAGCTCTACGGCGTCAAGGTCCTCAGCGCCAGCGGCAGCGGGACATTCGCCGACGTCATCGAGGGCATCCAGTGGTGCGCCGCCAACGGGATGGCCGTCGCCAACTTCAGCCTGGGGGCCTCGCGGGGCAACCAGTCGCTCGCCGACGCGGTGAAGGCGGCCGCCGAGGCCGGCGTCGCCATCATCGCGGCAGCCGGCAACTCGGGCAGGAGCGTCGGCTTCCCGGCCGCCTACCCCGAGGCGATCGCCATCGCGGCCTCGGACTCCAGTGACAGGGTCGCCTACTTCTCGAGCCGCGGACCGGAGGTCGAGCTGATCGCCCCCGGGGTGTCCGTGAACTCGACTTGGATGGGCGGCGGCTACCGGAGCATCTCCGGCACCTCGATGGCCACGCCGCATGTGGCCGGGCTCGCCGCGCTGGCGGTGGCCGCGCAGGGAGCGCACGGCGTCGAGGAGATCCGCGCGGCTCTGACGAGCGCGGCGACGAAGATCCCGGACGTGCCCGACGTTCAGCAGGGCTCCGGGATGATCGACGCCCTCAAGCTGGTTTCGCGGTAACCGTCCCCTCGTCGGGACGACAACGCCGCCCGGCCGACATGATGCCGGGCGGCGTTTCTTTTTGATATGATGAGCCCGATGAAACCGGAAACCCGCCTCGCGCGCCGGGTCATCGGCGGCCTGGCGATCCTGCTGGCCGCCGCGGCTCTCGCCGCCGCGGGACGCGGCTTCACCAAGCCGTACGCCCCGGACGCGCCGGACTACCGGAGCAAAGGGGCGGCCGACGCGCCCGTGGTGATCGCCGAGTTCTCCGATTTCCAGTGCTCGGCCTGCGCCGCGGCCTCCAAGCCCCTGAAGCAGATCACGACCCTCTTCCCGGGCAAGGTCCGGGTCGTATTCAAGCACCTGCCGTGGGATTTCCATACGCTGTCCAAGGACGCGGCCGTGGCCGCCGAGTGCGCGGGCCGGGCCGGACGCTTCTGGGAGTTCCACGACGCCATGTTCGCCAAGCAATACGCCTGGGCCGGCGCGAAGCAGGCCGCCGAAGCCCGGAAGCGCTTCATGGAGTACGCGGCGGAGCTGGGGGTCGACCGGAAGGCCTTCGCCGCGTGCCTCGACGATCCGGCCGCCCTCGCCGCGATCGAGGCCGACCGCAAGGAGGCCGAAGCCCACTGGGTCCGGTCCACGCCGACTTTCTTCATCAACGGGAAGCGCTTCGTGGGAGCGCTGCAGCTTCGGACCCACGGGCTCAACCGCATCGAGGATATCCTGAAGGGATGAGCAAGAAAAAGCGCCCGAAACGCTCCCCCGACGAGGATATCCCGCGCGCGTCCCGGACGGCGACGCTCCCGCGGCTGCCGGGGATGCCCGGATGGAACAGCCCCGTGGCCGGCGCCGCCGCCCGGGTCCTCATCGGGATCGTGCTGCTGGCCTCCGGGCTGCCCAAGGTCTGGGCTCCGCCCGAGGAGTTCGCGGCCGTCATCGAGGCCTACCATATCCTGCCGCCGAAACAGCTCCTGTCGGCGGCTATCGCGCTTCCGGCGGCCCAGATCGTCCTCGGGCTCGCTCTCGTGGCCGGCTATCTCGCGCGCGCCGCGTCCGCGGCGGGGATCGTCCTTTTCCTGACGTTCATCGGCGCGCTGGGCTCGACGGTCCTGCGCGGCATCCCTCTCGAGAACTGCGGATGCTTCGCCGGCGGCATCCACCTCACGGCGGGCCAGGCGATCGGCGTGGACTGCGTCCTGATATGCCTGGCGCTGCTGGCCTATCGAAGGGGCGGCGCCTACGCCCCGCTGGACGCCTGGATCGGGGGAGGGAAAGCCTGATGGCTGAAAAGAAAAAGGTCCTGGCGGTCGACGACGACGCCTCGGTCTGCGAGCTCTACGAGAGGGGCATCGCGCTCTTGGGCTACGACGTCGCCTGCGCCTACAGCGCCTCCCAGGCCAAAGCCTATCTCGAGAAGGAGAAGCCCGACGTCATCCTCATGGACATCATGATGTCCGAGCAGGACGGCATCAGCCTCACTCGGGAGATCCGCTCGGACCCCAAGACCTCGGACATCCCCATCCTGGTCGTCAGCGGCCTGAGCGACGCCGCCACGCTCAACGACGCGCTCCTCTTCGGCGCCATCGACTATATCGTCAAGCCCATCGACCTGGAAGTCCTCAAGAACAAGCTGGAGCGGGCGCTCACGCTGCGCGAGAAGCGGCAGGGCTGAACCGCACGCCGGACGATCCGCGCCGCAGGTCTCCAGACACGCGCGGCCTCGAAGATCCCCCGAAGGGCGCGATTTCATCCCCCCACCGAAGCTGCCCCGGATATCGGGCCAGGCTTCCGGATAAAGTTTCCGGCCTGGCCCCTGACATGATGAAAAAGAGATTGTAAAGCAAGAGGGATTTTTCATTCAGTGTCGCCGGGTTGTCATTGAATTGTCAGCGACATGGGGCTATAATCTGGTGACAGCAGACTTTCGGAAGCGAAAACCGGAATCGCTGGAAGGGAGCCCATCCATGGCCAAAACACTGAAAAGACTGGGGTCGGCGGCTGGAGTCATGCTGCTTCTAGCTCTGGCTGGGACAGCCGAAGCACAAGAAGGCATGATGGGGTATTGGAGGCTTGACGCGGGCTCTGGATCGGTCGCGATTGACAGTTCCGGCTACGACAGCCATGGCACGATCCACGGCGCCATATGGGCCGATGGCCAAGTCGGCGGAGCGATGAGCTTCGACGGCGCGAATGATTATGTCGACCTGGGGACCGCCTCTCCTATCCGAGTGGCGCATCCGAGCATCGCCGTTTGGTTCAAGAGCGACGGCGGGGCCAATGATGACATGGTCTCTTCCGCTCATGATAATGGGCGAAATGGTTATAGACTTGGGACTAAATACAATGACGCGTCGGAATTGACTTGGCTCGTGGGCGATGCCAATGGTTTCGACATCCTATTCACCGAAGGAGCGGATATCAACGACGGCAACTGGCATTTCGTCGTCGGGACATATGACGGGAGCAACATCAGATTGTATTTGGATGGGGTTCTTTATGGAGCAGAGCTTTCGACCAGGATAGTAACACATACAAGCAGGCTGTTCATCGGCGGGAGAGGCGGATCTCCCGGATGCTATTTCGACGGCTTGCTCGACGAAGTGGCCATCTTCAACCGGGCTTTGACCCAGGAAGAGATCCAAGCGTATTATCAAAATGGTCTACAGGGCCTAGGATATGAAGTGGCGGAAACCGAGCCGCCGATAGCAAACGCGGGGCCGGACGTAAAAGCTTCCGCCGGCGAGGAGGTAACGCTGGACGGGAGTCTGTCCTATGACCCGGATGGCGAGGTCGTCTACTGGGTGTGGAGAAACCTCTCCGACGCGGACAATCCCGTTGTCGCCGAAGGCGACATTGTCACCATGAACGCTCACGGTTATGCGGAAGAGCTGATCGAGCTCACGGTCATGGACAATTTCGGGGCCAAAGCGAAAGATACGCTGATCATTACGAATCCGGGCACCCAAGGCCCTGCGGGACCCGCGGGCGCAGCCGGACCCGAAGGAGACACGGGCGACGCCGGTCCGATCGGTCCTGAAGGACCGGCGGGCCCTCGAGGTCCTGCCGGTCTGAAAGGAGATACTGGAGATACTGGCCCAGCGGGGCCAGGCGGGCCTCAAGGTCCGCAGGGAGAGCCGGGCATGACGCCCGAAGAAGTCGCCGCGATGCAGGACGAGATCCGACAGCTACGGCAGCAGAACCAAGCGCTGCAGGATTCGGTAGATAGGATCACTTCGTTTCCGGCTATTAGAAACTGGCTGAAGAAGGATTGACAGGCTGAAGGAGACGCCGCATTCCCCTTCGCGCGCGTCAGCGCGGCGCCTCGATCTGAAGCGTCGCGTGGGCGATCCCGAAGCGCCTCTCGAGGATCTCCGCCCCCGCCCGCAGCACCTCCTGCGAGTCCTTGCCGGGACGGATCACCAGATGCCCGCTCATCGACTCGTTGCCCGAGGAGAGCGACCACAGGTGCAGGTCGTGCACCTCCGAGACCCCTTCGAGCCCGTCGAGCGCCTCTCGCACGGCCTCCAGGTCCAGATGCTCCGGCGTCCCTTCGAGCAGGATGTGGATCGAGTCCCGCACGAGCTTGAACGACGCGACGGAGATCACCAGGCAGATGAACACCGAGGCCAGCGGGTCGGCGAGCATCCAGCCGGTGCTCCACATCACCAGCCCGGCCGCGATGGCCCCGACCGAGCCGAGCGCGTCGGAGGCCACGTGCAGGAAGACGGCCCGGAGATTGATGTTGGACTTGACGCTCCGGTAGAGGACGGCCCCCGAGACCAAGTTGCACAAAAGGCCCAGCGCCGCGATGCCCAGCATCTCCGGCACGCGCACGGCCGGCGGGGCCGAGAAGCGTCCCCACGCCTCGTGCAGAAGGACGCCGACGACGATCCACAGCCCGACGCCGTTGCCGAGGGCCGCGAGCACCTCGACGCGGTGATAGCCGAAGCTCCGTTTGGCGTCCGCGGGGCGCGCGGCGGCCCAGGAGGCGAAGAGCCCGAGCCCCAAAGCCGCGAGGTCGACCGCCATATGGGCCGCGTCGGCGAGCAAGGCCAAAGACCCGGCCCATAGGCCGCCCGCCAGCTCGATCAGGAAGACGAAGAAGGTCAGGCCGAACGCGATGCCGAGCGGCTTGGCCGCGTGAGCCTTGCCGTGGCCGTGGCTGCGCTCATCATACGCCCTCATCGCGCCCCGGACCCGGCCTGCCTCATGACCTCGTAGAGCAGCACGCTCGCGGCGCAGGAGGCGTTGAGGCTCGCGACCCCCGCTTCCGACTGGGGTATGGCCACGAGCTCGTCGCAGTAGGAGCGGACCAGCGAGCGCATGCCCTTGCCCTCGGAGCCGACGACCAGCACCAGCGGCGTGTTCAGCCGCAGCCCCCAGGCGGGCCGGCCAGACGGGTCGGCCCCGTAGACCCAGTAGCCCGCGTCCTTGAGCCTGAGCAAGGTCGCCGCCAGGTTGCCGACCCGGAACGTGGGGATCTTCCCGGCGGCGCCGGCCGAGGATTGCAGCACGGTCTGGCTCATGGGCGCGGAGTGCCGGTCGGGGACGACCACGGCGCGCGCGCCGAGGCAGGCCGCGCTCCGCACGATCGCGCCGAGATTGCGGGGGTCCTGGATGCGGTCGAGCGCCACGAGCACGCTCTCGGCCTTCTCCCGCTCCGTGAGCCCGGCCAAGAAGCCGTCGAGACCCTTGCCCGGCCTCCGCTCCACGCGGGCCGACAGGCCCTGGTGGGCCGCTCCGCCCGCGACCCGGTCGAGGTCGCCCCGCGCCACCCAGCGAACCCTGGCGCCGGCCCGCTCCGCGACGCGCGCCACCTGCGACAGCCGTCGCTGGTCCTCCTTGGAAAGCCATACCTCGAGCACCCGGCACTCGCGGGAGGCGAGGGACTCCTCCACGACGTGCCTGCCGCAGATCCAACCGGTCTTGCGCTCCCCGGCGCCCGCACGCCCGCGCCGACCGGGGCTCTTCATGCGCGCTTCCAGACCGAGCCGGCGGGGGTGTCCTTGACGATCACGCCCTTTCCGGCCAGCTCGCTCCGGAGGGCGTCGGAGGCCGCGAAGTCCTTCTTAGCGCGGGCCGCCACGTACCGGTCGAAGACCGCCTGCAGGTCCGCGGGGAGGCAGTCGTCGCCCGCGCCGCAGAGGCCCAGCGCGAGCACCTGGTCGGCCTGCTTCAGGAAGGCGAGCCGGCTGGCGGCCGACATCGTCCCTCCCTTGAGCTCATCCCAAAGAGCGGCCAAAGCCCCCGGCACATCGAGGTCGTCGGCGATCCGCTCCCGGAAGCGGTCCAGCGCCCGGCGGACTCCGTCGGGGTCGGGCTTTCCGCCCTCCCGCCCGAGGTCCAGCGCCCGCTCGCCGAGCCGCAAGCGCGCGCTCCTCGCCGCCTCGAGGGCGTCCCAGGAGAACTCGAGCTGCTTGCGGTAATGCGCCGAGTAGCAGAAATAGCGGTAATCGAGCGGATCGAAGCCCTTCTCGACGATGTCCGAGAGCTTGATGAAGCCTCCGGCCGATTTGGCCATCTTGGCCTTGTTCATCACGAGGAACTCGCCGTGCAGCCAGAACCGCACGAACGGCTTGCCGGTGGCCGCCTCCGCCTGGGCGATCTCGTTGGTGTGGTGGATCGGGATATGGTCCACGCCTCCGCAATGGATGTCGAAGCTCTCGCCCAGATAGCGCATGGCCATGGCCGAGCATTCTATGTGCCATCCCGGGAAGCCCGTGCCCCACGGGGAGTCCCACTCCATCTGGCGCTTCTGGCCCTCGGGGGAGAACTTCCACAGCGCGAAGTCGCAGCGCCCGCGCTTTTCCGGATTCGCCTGGACGCGCGCGCCCTCCTGGAGGCCGGCCATGTGCGCGCCGCCCGCCAGCCTCCCGTAGCCCGGGAACTTCGAGGTGTCGAAATACACCCCGTCGGAGGTCCTGTAGGTGAAGCCCTTCTCCTCGAGACGCCGGACCAGGCCGATCTGCTCGGGGATATGGTCGGTCGCGCGGCAGAGGACGTCGGCCTTCTGGATGTTGAGCTTGCCGATGTCCTCCAGGAAGCTCTTCTCGTAGAACTTGGCGATCTCCCAGGCGGTCTTGCCCTCACGCTGGGCCCCGACCTCCATCTTGTCCTCTCCCTCGTCGGCCTGGCTGGTCAGGTGGCCGACGTCGGTGATGTTCATCACGTGCCGGACCTTATGGCCGAGACACGTGAGCGCGCGGCGCAGGACGTCCTCGAAGACGTAGGTCCGGTAGTTGCCGATATGGAGATAGTCGTAGACCGTCGGGCCGCAGGTGTAGAGGCCGATGACTCCGTCGTCGCGGACGGGCTCCAGGTCCTCGATCGAGCGGGCCAGCGTGTTGTAGAGGCGCATCTTCATTCGGCTATTCTATTAAATCGTCCGGGGCGATTTATGCTATAGTCGCGCCATGCCCGATCCCAGAATAATCGACTACATCCGCCAGAACGCGGGGAAGTATCCCATCGAATCGCTGAAGCAGGCCTTGGTCAAGCAGGGCTTCTCTTCCCAGGACGTCGAGGAGGCGGCCGGCATCGCCACGGGACAGGCTCCCCCTCCGCCGGCGCCCGCGGCCCCGGAAGCGCCGCAGTCCGGCATGCCCGCCGGCGGCGGGACGGCGACGCCCGAGACCGTGCCCCAGGAGGGGTACGTCGTCTTCTCTCCCCAGAACCTCATCGCGAACGCCAAGGCCCTTTTCCAGGAGCCGGAGGCGTTCTTCTCGAGGATCGACCCGAAGGGCCCGATGGGGCCCGCGGTAGTCAACCTCCTGCTGTGGGCCGTGATCAGCGGCTTCATCCTCGGCCTCATCGGCTTCCTGGTCCCCGCGGGGATGTTCGGCAAGGCGGCGGCGCTGGCCCAGATCATCGTCTTTCCCGTCATGGCCGTGATCTTCAGCTTCATCGGCGCCGCGGTCTATCACGTCGTCTGCCTGATCCTCGGCGGCAAGGCTCCCTTCAGGGGCAGCTACCAGGTCATCAGCGGGCTTTCGGCCCTGTTCCCCGTGAGCTCCGTGATCGGCGTCATCCCGTTCGGGAACATCCCCGTGCAGCTCTACGGCCTCTATCTCAGCGTCCAGTCCGCGGCCGGAGTGCACAAGATCGCCAAGAAGAAGGCCTGGATCGTATTCGGCATCCTCACGGCCCTCGGCATCATCGGCTCGATCACATTCACCATGCAGGCCCGCAAATTGCAGCAGATGGCGAGCTCCGGGCAGTTCCCGGGGATGATGGGCGCTCCCACGGCTAGTCCGGCGGGAGGCGGCATGCCGGGTCTGGGCGATCCCGCGGCCGCCGACAAGATGCGGCGGATGATGGACCAGGCGATGCAGGACCCGGGGGCGGTCCTCCAGAAGCTCGGCCGCTACAGCGCCATGGAGGAGCCGCCGGAGGAGACGCTGGCGCTCCTCGACGACGAGACGGCGGACCGGCTTCTCGAGATCTGGCCGCGGATGGGCGCTCCGATCCGCCAGTCCCTCGTCGAGAACCTGCCAAGCATCCCCCGGGAGAGCCGCGGGGACTTCATCGAACGGACCGCGACGGCCTCGCAGAGCGTGAACAAAGCGTTCGACCAGAGCATGCAGCTCCTGCAGCAGGTGATGGAGAGCCAGGAGCAGCCCAAGTAAGCGCCGCAAGCTCGCCTTGCGGCGCTCAGTCCCCTTCGTTATCGGGAACTCCGTCGCAAGAATGCCGTTGTCCTTCCAGTGCCCGCCTCACGGTGCCGGGCTTGACTTTCGGGAAGTATTCGCCGGGGCCGCCCGGGTTTGTCCCGAAAGTCAAGCCTGACCCCGCCTCTATATTCCCTGCTTGGTCTCAGTAGCCAATACTGCCTGGTCCTTGCGTATAAGCCAAACTGAGTAAATAATCACGCCGATTCCAAAAGAGAAAAGATACGCCAACCACCCCGCTCCGCTGGCCTTCAATGACAAGACAAACACCATGAGTATGCCAGCCATTATAGGCAACCCCCGAAGCATTCCGAATCGAAGCACCTTGGACCAAGCCAAGTTATCTCGAAAGGCCCAATAGAATTGTGCAGATGAAGCAAGAACGAGCAGGGGAAGCATGAAAAACGACATCATCGCTACTGCTGTTATAACCTTAATCAGTAACGCCGCCGAATCAGTATCAATAATCACCCGGTTCCTGATCAGAAGGAGAGTTGAAAGATATGACGCCCATGGGACCATAAGAAAGAAGCCAAACGCCGCGAATGAACGGGCCAATCGCTTAAGCCTAATCGTCGCTTCAGTAGTCACGTTTTCCTTCACGCTTTCTCCCCATGCGGCCAAGTTTCTTCTAGTTCCCGAATTGGTCCCGTTCGAACTCGTTCAGATCCCTGCCTATTCCACTCCAAATCGCGTCATGATGGTGGCCATAATACCACCCCACCGCCGCCCCGACGACGACGCCCAGGAGACCTCCACCGACAGCGCCCGGGGGGCCAAGACTGACCCCCCCAGCTACTAGACCGACAATGCCCCCGAATATTACCCCATGCAGCGCCGCCCGTTTGGCTGCGCCCAATCCCTTCGAGTCCGATGAGCCTGAGCCAGACCCATCGTCTTTGGCGGAACTGCTTCCTCGCCGCGTTTTTGATCCGACCAAGGAAACCGCTCGACTGACCATGCCCGGTTCATCATCATCAGGACGAGAGCCTGCATCTGACACACGACGGGACTCAGGAGGCGGCGGACTCGACGTCCTCAGCCCCTCCTGCTGAACCCGAGGCAGCAACGCGCCTCCCCTTTCGGATGCCAGCGCCGCACTCCCCGCCCCCGCGCCAGCCTATGTGAAAGCCGCATGTTTTCCGGCGTTCCTTTCCCGGCAGGCCGTTCTTTCATCGGGTGGCCGGCCGAGGCATAATCAGTCTAGGCGGCGACCCTTGCGCTGTCAAGGGCCCGGGGGTTTGCCGGGGAAGACCGTGTCCCATCTTCGCCTCTCCGGGGCTTGGACCTGACGTTCCTGAGGGTTCGCGCAAGAATAACTTCCCATTTCTGGATGCCGATGCATCCCGTCTGACTGCGCGCCGTCTCCCTTCGGTCCCCGGTTTAAAACGGCTGGATGCCGAGCAAGTAGAAGCCTTCTTCCTGGCGTATGCCCAGCGGATGGGCCGAGCGGCGCGCCGCTCGATGCAATCGGCTTTGCGGACCTTCTTTCGCGTTCATCGAGCCCTCACGTCCTTCTCACCTGCCGCGCTCCGTATCGCCCGCTGCTTCATCCCAGCGCGCTTTCCCTCATCGTCGAACGTCGCATCCGCCCAGAAGCTCCTGCAGCAGGTGATGGAGAGCCAGGAGCAGCCCAAGTAAGCGCCGCAAGCTCGCCTTGCGGCGCTCAGTCCCCTTCGTTATCGGGAACTCCGTCGCAAGAATGCCGTTGTCCTTCCAGTGCCCGCCTTACTCTTCTCCCGTCAGCTCCCGCGCGAGATACTCCATCCCGTATACGCCGCGCAGGGCCTCGAGGATCGCGCTCGAATGGACCGCGACCGCCCGGGCCCGGGCTTCGGTATAGGCGTATTTCGTCACGAGGCCGTGGATGTTCGAGTCGAAGATCAGCCCCACTACCTCGAGGTCCTTGTTGACGACCGGGCTCCCCGAGTTGCCGCCGATGATGTCATGGTCGGTGACGAAGTCGAGGGGGACGGATAGGTCCACCTCGCCGCGCGCCGCGGCTACGCGCGGGCTCAGGCGGAACGGCGGCTCGTTGTCGAAGCTGTCGGCCCGGGCGTATAGCCCGCCGAAGACGGTCTTGTACGGCACGCGGGTCGTCCCCAGTTCGTAGGAGGCCGGCTTGCCGTAGCTCAGGCGAAGGGTGAAGGTCGCGTCGGGGTACGTGTTCTTCCCGTAGAGGGCGAAGCGGGCCTTGGCGATCCGCCGCCCGGCGCGCGTCACGACGCTCTGGATCTCGTCCTCGTACCAGTCCCGCAGCCTCCTGTAGTGGGGATCGACGCGCCGGGCGAACGCGATGAGGGAATCGTCCGTCCGCTCGACGGCGGCCGGGCCTCCCTCCACCAGGCTCCTGCGAAACTCCACGTCCTCGAGACGGGTCGCCGCGAGCGCGGCCTCGGCCGCCTTGGCCGGCGACGTGGACCCCAGCAGGTCGGCCACGAAGGGGTCGTCGCGGCCCAGGTCGTCGAGGTACTCCCGCAGGCGGCTGGCCAAAAGAGCTTCGTCCAGGTCCTTGTAGACCGGCGCCGGCGAGAAGAGCCGGAAGCGCAGGGACTCGAGCGCGGAATCCCGGAACTCCTCGTAGCGGTCCTCGTTCGGCTTCTCGACCTCGACCACGTAGCGCACGATGGTCTCCGCGATGCCCGTCAATGCGTGCCCCCGCCGCGACGAACCCATGTAGTGCCGGAGGCGCGGGAACGCGGAAGCGACCTCGGCCTGCGCGCCGGCGATGCGGTCCCAGGCTCCGGCCGCCTTCCCGGCCGGCAGGGGGTCCGCGGCCGCGCGCTCGCGCAGGAGGCGCTCCTCCTCTTTCTTCTTCTCGAAAGTCTCCGGATCGGAAAGGCCCTCCCGCATCCCGGCGAGCGCCTTGATGGCGTTCTCGACGCCGAACAGGCTGCTCTTGGCCCGTCGGGCCTGCTCGCCCCCCTTCCCGGCGTACTCCCGCAGGGCCGCCCGCTCGCGCAGGAACGAGCTCAGCATGGCGGGCGCGCCGTGGTCCCGCTCGAAGGCGAGCTGGGCGACGGTGCGCAGGCGCTTGGTGGAGCCGGGATGGCCGAAGACGAAGGTCAGCTCCCCCTCCTTGGCCCCGCCCGGGCGCCACGCGAAGCGGCGCTCGGGCCGGACAGGCTCGCCGTCCTCGTAGACCCGGAAGAACGCGAAGTCCAGGGCGAAGCGCGGATAGGTGAAGTTGTCGTAGTCGCCGCCGAAGAAGGCCGCGTCGATCTCGGGCGCCATGACGAGGCGGACGTCCGTGCGCTTCTTGTACCGGTAGAGCCAGTATTCCCCGCCTTGATAGAACTCCACGACGTCGCAGCGCAGCCCCGTGGCGTCCGCGCATTCCTTCTCGATGCGGGCGGTCTCCGCCTTGCGCTGCTCGTTGGCCCGCTTCTCGTCGACGCCGGGCTCGATGGCCGAGTGCACGCGCCGCGTGACGTCATCGAAGGAGACCAGCTGGTTGATCTCGAGGTCCGGGCAGGGGATCTCTTCCGCGCGGGCGCGCGCGAAAAAGCCGTCGCGGACATAGTCCTTCCGGGGCGTCGACATCTTCTGGAGCTGGCCCATCGCCACGTGGTGGTTGGTGAGGACGAGCCCTTCGGGGGAGACGAACGATCCGGAGCCCCCGTCGTTGAAGCGCAGCGAGGCCAGGCGGGCGTGCTCGAGCCATGCCTGGTCCGGCGAGAAGCCGTAGCGCCGCGCGATCAGGTCGCGGGGAGGGTTGTCGAAGGTCCACATCCCCTCGTCCGCGAACGCGCCGGGCGGGACCGACAAAATGAGGCTCAGGAAAAGGCGCAGCGGCCGGCGCATCCACGCCATTTAAGCAAATCCGGGCGGTCCGCTTCCGGCGCTATTGACAGGACCCGGCCAGAGGTCTATAAATAAGAATCGTGAGATATCTGAGAGCCCTCCGCGCACCCTGGGTTTGCCGCGCCGGGCTATTGGCCGCGGTCCTGGCCTTGGCCGCGCCCCTGGCCTACGGCCGCGCGGGCGGCGGCCACAGCTACTCCGGCGGCGGCTCCGGGGGCGGCTACAGCGGCGGGGGCGGCTACAGCGGCGGGAGCGGCTACGGGGGCGGGGGCGGCGGGGGCTTCATCATCGACCTCGTCTACTTGGCCGTCCGCTACCCGGCCTTCGGCATCCCGGCGGTGGCCGTCTTCCTCGGCTTCATGTACTTCACGGGCACGAAGGGGAAGTCCGCCTACGTCGGGCATACCATCGTCCGCGGGGCCGCGGCCCAGCGCGACCTCCGGAAGCGGGCCAACCTCGCCGGCCTCAAGAAGCGGGATCCGGGGTTCGAGGAGGCGGGGTTCCTGTCCCGGGTCGGCGCGGCCTTCCTGAAGATCCAGCAGGCCTGGTCCGGCCAGGACATGTCCCCGGCCCGGGCCTTCGTCTCCGACGGGGTGATAGAACGCTTCTCCATCCAGATCGACATGCAGAAGGCCCTGGGCCTGCGCAACAGCATGGAGCAGGTGCGGATCATCGAGGCGCGGGTCGTCCAGGTCGAATCGGACAAGCACTTCGACACGATCCACGTCGGCGTCCGCGCCTCCGCCGTGGACACCGACGTCTCGCTCAAGGACGGGAGCGTGCTGCGCAACAGCGGCAAGCGGGCCGAGGAGTTCGTCGAAGTCTGGTCGTTGCTGAGGCGGCCCGGCGCGAAGACCCTCCAGAAGCCCGGCCTCATCGAGGGGCACTGCCCGAACTGCGGCGCGCCTCTGCGGATCGCGGACGCGGCCAAGTGCGGCAGCTGCGAGTCCCTGGTGAACTCCGGGGAGTACGACTGGGTGCTCTCCGAGATCACCCAATCCTGCGAGTGGAAGCTCAGGGACCCCGGACGCGCGGTGCCGGGCCTCGCCGAGATGGCGCGGCGGGACCCCGAGCTGAACGTCCAGTTCCTGGAGGACCGCGCCTCGGTGGCGTTCTGGCGCTGGCAGCTCGCCCACTGGGAGCCCCACGGCGAGTCTCTTCGCAGCGTGGCCGCCGACGAATTCCGCGACTCCTTCGTGCGGCAGCGGCAGGGGGAGCAGGTCCTCTACAAGAACGCGGCCGTGGGCGGAGTGGAGACGCTCGCCTGCGAGCCGAAGAGCGACGTCGACCGGGCGCACGTGCAGGTCCGCTGGTCGGCCGAGCGCTTCCTGGTCTCGGACGGCAAGCCGGTCTCCAAGGGCCAGGTCCTGCGGGCCCACGTATTCGTCCTGGGCCGCAAGAGCGGCGCCGTGACGAATCCGGGCGCCGGGCTGCGCTCGCTGCGCTGCGGCAACTGCGGGGCTCCGCCTTCGGACCGCCGTCTGGCCGCCTGCGAGTACTGCAGCACGCCGTTCAACGACGGCAGCCGCCAGTGGATCGTCGTCTCGGTGGTGCCGCGCATGATGTGGCGGCCGCGCGCCGTGCCCCGTCCGGTCGCCGCCGGGGCGGCCGGAGCCGCCGGGGCGCCCAGTCCCGCCGGAGGCGGGGACGGCGACGGGGACTGGGCCTCGGCCCTGGGACCGACGGACGCCTTGGCGATCCTCGTCGGCGCGATGGTCATGGACGGGCAGATAGACAAGCGCGAGCTTTCCTTCGCCCAGTCCTACGCCCGGAAGCATCGGATCCCGCCCGACAGGATCCAGTCCCTGGTGCGGGCGGCCCAGGCCGGCCGGCTCGAGGTCCCCCGCCCGAAAGACGCGAGCCAGGCCCGGGCCTATCTCGGCGGACTCATCCAGATGAGCCTCGCCGACGGGAGCATATCGAGCGCCGAGATGAAGGCGCTGCTGGCCTTCGGGCAGCGGATGCGGCTCCAGCCGGCCCAGGTGAAGGCCTTGGTCGACGAGGAGCGCACGGCCATGTACCGGAAGGCCAAGCAGGCGCTCTCGGCCCCGGAGGAGCGACCATGAGCGCGCATCCCGACCGCTGCACGGCCTGCGGGGCTCCGAACTCGTCGGACGTCGATCATTGCGAGTTCTGCGGGGCCGCCATCGTCCACGGGCTGGGCGGGCTCGGCCTGCTGCGCGCCGGCAAGCCGCAGCTCGACCGCGCATTCTTGGAGTTCAAGAAGAAGCTCCGGGAGGACCCCGATGACCCCGACGCCCATTTCGGCATGGCCGCCTATTACGTGAAGCGCAAGCTCCACAAGGAGGCCGCCGAGCACCTGCGCAAGGCGGCGGAGCACGCCCCGATCTCGGGGGAGGTGCAGTACCTGCAGGCGATGAACTACGCCCTCTGGCGCGGCTGGACGAACATGTGCGTCAAGCAGCACGCGGAGCGGGCCGTTAAGCTCAACCCGAAGATGAAGGAGGCCCTCAGCCTCCTTCACATCTACAACGGGGCCGCGCGCTCCCGTTCGGCCCGGGGCGAAGACCATCTGCGCGAGGCCCTGCGCACGCTCCAGAAGGCCAAGGAGCTCGCCGTCAAGGACCACCTCAAGCACATCTACTTCCTCTCCGCCGAGACCCTCGAGCGCGCCCGCCAGGCGGAGAACGCCGTCAAGATGTACCGCGCGGCCCGCGACTTCGGCCTGCAGGAGCCGAAGGTCTACATCCGCCTGGGGCTGCTCCTGAAGCACCTCGGCCAGCTCAAGCTCGCCCGCCAGAACCTGGAGAAGGCCCACGAGCTCGACCCCTCGAACGGGGCCGTCGCCAGGATGCTGGCCTCCCTGAAGGCCCGGATGGGGTGACATCCGCCTTGACAACCGGCGCCGCGAAGTATCAACATAGAGGCAGCATCTTCGAGGAGGATCGGATATGGCGATCATCGATCGAGTAAAGTACCAAGGCCCGGCGGACGTTCTCGTCTGGAAGCATCCCCCGGACGACCTCACCTGGGGCACGCAGGTCATCGTGCACCAGTCCCAGGAGGCCATCTTCTTCAAGGGCGGCCAGGCTCTCGACGTGCTCGGCCCGGGCACCCATACGCTGCGGACCTCCAACATCCCGCTCCTGAGGCGCTTCATCAAGATGCCGTTCGGCGGAGAGACGCCCTTCGCGGCCGAGATCTACTACGTCAACAAGGCCACGAACCTCGACGTCAAGTGGGGGACCAAGTCGCCGATCCCGATCCTCGACCCGAAATACAACATCTTCCTCCCGGTCCGGGCCTTCGGACAGTTCGGCGTGCGCGTCCAGGACTCGCGCAAGTTCGTCGTGCAGCTCTCCGGCACGATGACCGAGTTCACCATCGCCACGATGACGAACTACTTCCGCGGGATCATCCTCACCAAGGCCAAGGACTACATCGCCGAGACGATCATCAAGAAAAAGGTCAATCTCCTCGAGATCACCGCCTATCTCGAGGAGATCTCCGCGGACCTGCAGAAGAAGATCGGCAAGGACTTCGCCGCCTTCGGCATCCACCTCGTAAACTTCTTCCTCAACTCCGTCAACGTCCCGGAGGACGACGACACCGTCAAGCGCCTGAAGAAGGCGCTCTCCGAGAAGGCCGAGATCGACATCCTCGGCGGCCAGAACTACCGGATGAAGCGCACCTTCGACACCATGGAAACGGCCGCGGGCAGCGAGGGCGGCGCCATGGGCGGGGGCATGGGCCTCGGCATGGGCCTCGGCGCCGGCGCGGGCATGGGCGGCATGATGGCCGGCGTCATGGGGCAGGTGGCGACAGCCTCGCCCCGGCAGGTGGTCGCCTGCGGCTCCTGCAAGGCGCAGGTCCCGGCCACGGCGAAGTTCTGCCCGGAATGCGGCGGGCCGGTCGTCGCGCCCACAGCCAAGTGCCCCGGCTGCAACGGCGACGTGGCCGCCGGAGCGAAGTTCTGCGCGAACTGCGGCAAGCGCCTCGGCTCGCACGCCTGCCCGAAGTGCAACGCGCAGGTCCCCGGAGCCGCCAAGTTCTGCGGCTCCTGCGGCCAGAAGCTCGGCTGAGCCCACCGGACACCAAGCCTTCCGAAGAGCGCTCCCGGGCCCAAGCCCGGGAGCGCTCTTCTTTCGGCGGGGTCAGCGCCGGTTGCGCGAAGCGCCGACCGGTCGCTCGCACCGCTGAGTTATCAAGGGATCGCCCGCCGGAGGCGGGCAGGGCTTAGCGGCCCGTGGCATACAGTCGGTGACCGGGCCAGAGCACCCCTTCAAACGAGGCGCCCGCATCGCACCCTCATTTCCGCGGCCCGCGGCAGGTTTGATAAGATAAGCGACGATATGAAACTGATCCGCGTCCTGGCCATCCTGCTGGCGGTCCTCTTCTGCCGCGCCCACCGGTGCGTGTCCGCCCAGGAAGCTCCCGTCCCGGACCCGCGGCAAGAGCCCGTCGTCGCGCAGCCCGAAGATCCCGAGGTGCTGCTGCTCGATCGTCTCCACAAGGCCGGACAGCACTACGACGCGGGCCTCGAGGACTTCCGCGAAGGCCGGATCCACGACGGCCGCGCCCGCCTGGAGCGCTCCTTCGCCATCCTGACGTCCCTCTTGGAGGAGGACGGGCTCCCGACCGAGCTTCGGGAGGACTTTCTCGGCATGCTCGAGAAGGTCCGGACCTGGGAAGGCGCCCAGCAGAACACGGAGAGCCCCTCCACCCTGGACGTCCGGGACGATGAGCTCCAAACGGAGCCCGCGAACGGCATCCCCGAGCCCCGCGCGCGGCCGCACGTCATCGAGATCGACCCCGACAACGAGACCACCAAGAAGTTCGTCCATCTCTACACGAGCAAGCGGCCCGCCGATGTGGCGGCGGCCCTCGCCCGCTCGGGCCGCTACCGGGACATGATCGTATCGGCTTTGCGAAAGGCGCGCCTGCCCGAGGAGCTCTTCTACCTCGTGATGGCGGAGAGCGAGTACAAGCTCAAGGCCCTGTCGCGCTCCGGCGCGGGGGGCCTGTGGCAGTTCATGCCCTTCACGGGGCGGGGGTACGGCCTCGAGGTCTCCTACTGGGTCGACGAGCGCTACGACCCCGAGAAGGCGACCCGGGCGGCCATCCGCTATCTCTCGGAGCTACGCGAATGGTTCGGGGACTGGCACCTGGCGATCGCCGCCTACAACCGCGGGGAGAACGGCATCGGACGGGACCTCCAGTTCTCCCGCGCCACCGACTTCGCCACCCTTTCGGAACGGGGCGCCCTCCCGCAAGAGACCCACCACTACGTCCCGAAATTCATGGCCTGCGTGCTCATCGGCGAGAATCCCGAGCGCTACGGCCTGAACGTGGAGTACGAAAAGCCCGAGCCCTACGACATCGTCGCCATCGAAAGAGACCTCGACCTCGAAATCGCCGCCAGGTGCGCGGGGACCACAAAGGCGGTCTTGCAGCGCCTCAATCCCGAGCTCAGGGCCTGGTGCACGCCGAAGAAACGCAAGGGCTATCCGCTGCGCGTCCCCAAGGGGACGAAAGACGCCTTCCTGTCCGAGCTGGCGAAAGTCAAGGATTGGAATCCCGGGCCGCAGTTCGTCCGCTACCAGGTTCGCAAAGGCGACTATCTCGGCAAGATCGCGAGCCGCTACCGGACGACAGTGAAGAGCATCGCCCGCCTCAACGATATCCGCGATCCCCGCCTCATCCGCCCGGGGATGGTCCTCAAGGTCCGCCCGGGCAAAGGCTTTGACCGGGAATAGGTGAGCCGGCCCGGCGGCCAGGTGCTTCCCCCCGCCCGGAGCTCCTCTTTTGGGGCGGGCTGCTGACATTTTCCAGTCCGTCTGAAGACGCGCGCATGTGCGTCGCGCCGCATCCTAAAGAGTCTTCCGACGAGGAAAGCCCGGTCCTGCGGCGATGTCGGCCGATCCGCGGATCCGGCCTCTGCTGAGCACTGAATTCTGCTGACAAATAAAAAAACTTCCTTATTTATAAGCCTAAATCTTACGTTCTAGTCAACGCGTTGTCATTGACCAGGACCAGAATGTCGGCTACCCTAATTGAGGAGAACCGATATGCGGTATCAACGGACGGAAAGGTCCTGGCGAAGCCGGCGTGGGTCGCTTTCGCTGTTCGAAGCGGAGTATTCGCAGTGGGGGTAGGGATATGAAATCCGAAAGACATTGGAAGCTGCAGTCGACGGTCGTCCTGGTCGCGGCCAGCGTGCTTTGGGGAGCGCGCGCGTCCGCGCTGGAGTTCTCCTCCCCCCAGGTCCTGGGCTCCGATGGGCAATGGGCGAGCGCGGACACCGCCATGCTGCCGTCTTCTCCGGCCGGAATCAGCCATTCCGCCCGGATCACGGCCCATGACCCCGCCGTGGGGCTCAGGCTCTCGGACGCGCGGCTCCGGAACATCCCGGGGACCCTGGGCCTCTGGCATTTCGACGAGGGCTCCGGGACCGCGGCCTCGGAGGCCTCCGGAAACGGAGCGGCCTTCACCCTCCAGAACGGGACGGGGTGGGCCGCCGGCAAGGTCGGAGAGGCCCTTTCCTTCGACGGGATAGACGACTGCGCCGGAGCCGGGGGCCTGCTCACCGGCGCCCCCAACAACTTCACGATCGAGTTCTGGGCCTATCCCGCCGCGACCCGGAGCGCCACCGCGGAATCCACCTCCGGCTATGCCGGGCTCTCGGGACAGCGCTACGCGATCGCCCCGGTGCACGGAGGATTCGTGGGAGCCGACGCGGGAGCGGGGGTCTCGGTCGGGACCGACGGGATCAGCGTCTTCGAGCACGGGCACCAATACATCCCTTCTTTGCTCGTGTACAACGCCGCCATCTCGGGCTGGACGCACATCGCGGTGGTCTACGCGGACAAGCGGCCGCACCTGTACGTCAACGGGGCCCTGGTGCGGACCGGCTTGACCAGCCCCAGAGCGAATGTCTATCCCTCGGCCGCCGTCTCCGGTTTCAGCTACTACTACGGGTACTATGAAGGGCTCCTGGACGAGATGCGCATCCTGAACTACTCCGCCACCGCGGAGCAGATCCACGAGGACTACGCGCGCGCGACCGTGACCGCGCCGGGGGCCGCGGGCGCTCCGCTCGGGGCCGTCGCCGAACACACGAGAGGCCTGTGGCAGTTCGACGAGGGAAGCGGGGCCTCGGCGGCGGACTCCTCGGGCAACGGTGCGAACGGAAGCCTCAGCGGGCCTCCGGCGTGGACGGACGGGCTCTTCGGCAAGGCCCTGGATTTCGACAGCTCCTCCGACTACGTCAGCGTCCCCGACATCCCGATGGGCTCCGAATGGACCATTCAGGCCTGGACCAAATTCCCGCTGGCGAGCAACGGCAGCTGGCGGACCTTGACCCAGTACGGGCCGAACTATCATCACATCCTCGTGCGCAACGACGGCCTTCTCGGGGTCTATAGCGCGGCGTTCTATTCCTGCAACTACGACGTCGACCCATTGTCCGGCTGGCACCTTCTGACGGCGGTGGGCACCGGCAGCCAGACGCTCTTCTACATCGACGCGGACCACGTGGGCACCTCTTCGGTCAAGCTGACGCAGGACGTGAACTACATCGGCAACGCCGGGGGAGGAACCCAGAATTGGGGTTCCGTCGACAGCGTGCGCATCCTGGACGCGGCCCGGACTCCCGAGGAGATCGCGGAGGACTTCGCGGACCGTCCGAGCGAGACCATGGTCGCCACGGGCGCTCCGCTCGGGGCCGTCGCCGGGCAGACGAGGGGCCTGTGGCAGTTCGACGAAGGGACGGGGACCTCGGTCTCGGACGCGTCCGGCAACGGCGAGAACGGCAGCCTCAACGGGCCTCCGGCGTGGACCGAGGGGCTCTTCGGCAAGGCCCTGAATTTCGACAGTTCCTCCGACTACGTCTCCGTCCCCGATGTCCCGATGGGCTCGGACTGGACCATTCAGGCCTGGACCAGATTCCCGCTGGCCAGCCACGGCAGCTGGCGGACCTTGACCCAGTACGGGCCGAACTACCATCACGTCCTCGTCCGGAACGACGGCCTTCTCGGCGTCTATAGCGGGGCGTTCTATTCCTGCAACTACGACGTCGACCCGTTGTCCGGCTGGCACCTTCTGACGGCGGTCGGCACCGGCGGCCAGACCCTCTTCTACATCGACGCGGACCACGTGGGCACCTCTTCGGTCAAGCTGACGCAGGACGTGAACTACATCGGCAACGCCGGGGGAGGAACCCAGAACTGGGGGATCGTCGACAGCTTCCGCATCCTGGGCGCGGCCCGAAGCCCCGCGGAGATCGCGCAGGACTTCGCGGACTTCGCGGACTTCGCGATCGAGGCGGGCGGCGCCTTCTCGGCCCGCTACACCGTCGACGGGGGCGCGCACTATGCCGAAGTTCCGGACTCCGGACTCAGCATGGAGCCGGCCTCCGGCGGGACGACGGACAAGGACCCGCATTATCTGACCGTCGCGGGCATCACGGGGCTGGCGCCTTCCGAGACGCTCAACCGGATCGAGTTCACCGCGACCAACAACGACGGCCAGACGGCCACCGAGAGCTTCGCGCTCAAGGCCGCCGCTCCGCCCGAGGCCGTGACCGCCGTGAGCGTGAGCGTCCAGGGGCCCGGCGAGGCGACGGTGAGCTGGACCCCGCGGACCGAGCCGAACGTCGGCAAATACGCCGTCTACCGGGCGGCCGGGGACCATCCCTTCGCCTCGTTGACCGACCCCGAGCTGACCCGCGTCGAGCCGGACGTGCCCCACCCGGGGAGCTCCTCGAACGACGCGGGCCCGGGCCTCGCGCCCAACACCCACTACCACTGGTCCGTGGTGAGCTTCGACCAGTCCGGCGTCCCCGGGCCGTTCTCGGATGACCCGCACGCCTACACCCACGCCAACCCCCCCGCGGATTTGACGGTCGCCCCGGCCGGATTGACCAGCCTCTCCGTTTCGTGGGGCGACGCGTCCAACCCGGGCCATACCCGCTACGAGGTGAGCTATTCGAAGGACGGCTTCGCGGCGCACGACGTGGTGGCGATATCCTTCGACGACGCCCACACCGCCGCCAGCGCCACGATCGACGGATTGGAGCCAGAGACCGAATACTCCGTCCGCGTCCGGGCCGTCAACGGGGAGGGCGCCGAGACCGATCCGCGGGCGCAGTCCTCGGCCGGGGTCCCCACCGCCTTCGCCACCGCCGTCGGGGCGACGCCCGTGCCTCCGCAGACGCCCGCCGGGCTGCAGATCGTCGGCGCCTCGGCGACGTCGCTCGAGGCCCGATGGGACGCCTCCTCCGGCGCGGAGTCCTACACGCTCCAGGCTTCGGTCTCGCCGGCGTTCTCGGGAGAGGTCCTGTCGTACGCTTCGCGGACGAACGCCGCGAAGGCCACCTACCTCTCCCCCGACACCCAGTATCACCTCCGGGTCATCGCCTCCAATCCCTTCGGGCAGAGCGGCTTTTCCGCCCCGACGAGCGGATACACGCCGGCGCAAGCCCCCGCGCCTTTCTATCGCTTCGAGGACGGGCAGGAGGAGGCGGCCGTGCTGGGGCAAGCCGGCCTGGACACGGTCAGCCGTTTCGGGCCGAGCGCGACCAGCGTCTACACTCCCGCCGACATCGCGTTCGATTCCTCCGGCAACCTCTGGGTGGCGGACGGACAGCACAACCGCGTGACCATGTTCCCGCCGCCGCACGACGGCCTCCGGGCCGCCACGATCGTCCTGGGGCAGGAGGACCTCACGTCCTCCACCGCCGGCCGGGACCGCGACAGGCTTTCGATGCCCATGGGCCTCGCCTTCGACCCCTCCGGCAACCTATGGGTCGCGGACAGATCCAACCATCGGGTGCTCATGTTCAGCCCTCCCTTCGAGTCCGGCATGGACGCGTCGGTCGTCCTCGGCCAGCCCGACTTCACCGCCTGCTGCGAGGCCACGACCCGGAGCGGGATGAACCAGCCCTTCGACGTGGCGGCCGACGCCTCCGGCAACGTGTGGGTGGCCGACGCCTACAACAACCGGGTGCTCGAGTTCACCCCCCCCTTCTCGGACGGGATGGACGCTTCTTTGGTCCTGGGCCAGGCGGACTTCACCTCGGGCGGCGAGGCCCGCGCCGGAAACAGGATGCGCTGGGCCTTCCAGGTCGCGGTGGACGCGTCGGGCAACGTGTGGGTGGCGGACAACGGCAACTACCGGGCGCTCATGTTCAGCCCGCCTTTCGCCGACGGCATGGACGCCGCTCTGGTCCTGGGGCAGGGGGATTTCGTCGTCAGCAACTACTACGACAACCAGACGACCATGCGCTGCCCGCTCGGGATCGCGTTCGACCCCTCCGGCAAGGTATTCTTGTCCGACAACATCACCCACCGCGTCCTCGTCTTCGACCCGCCCCTTTTCAACGGCATGCCGGCCACCTCGGTGCTGGGGCAGACCGATTTCGTCTCCGGGGCCTGGGGCAGCGGTCCGGCCAGTATGACCAGCCCCATAGGGATCGCCTTCCACGAGGGGCTCCTGTGGGTCGCCGATTGGAACAACGCGCGGCTGGTGGCCTTCGCCGGGGCGCTTGACGATTTCCCGCACCTGGATGCCCATGCCCTCACCGTGAGGTGGGCGGCGGCGGGGAATCCCGCGGGCGTGCAGTACCTCGCGCAGCTCTCCGCCGACCCCGGCTTCGCGGGGGCGCCGATGGAGAGCGGATGGATCACGGACGCCGGCCACGCCTTCGCGGGGCTCGATTCGGATACGGCTTATTACGCCCGGGTCAAAGCCAAGGGCCAGACCGCCGAGGAGACGCCCTTCACGGACCTCGGGGGCGCGACGACGCTGCCTCCGAACACTCCGCCCACGGCGGAGGCCGGCGCGGACCAGACGGTGACGCGGGGAGCGCTCGTGGTCGTCGACGGCAGCGGCGCCGACGCCGATGGAGACCCCGTCACGCTGACATGGGGGGTCGCGTCCGCGCCCCAGGGCAGCGCTCCGGTCGTCCATCAGCGGCCGGGCGAAACCACGGCGGCCTTCGTGGCGGATTCCGCGGGCATCTACATGGTGCGGCTGACCGTCTCGGACGGCCGGGAGGGAGGCACGGTCGAGGATACGTTGGAGCTCACCGTGAACGCCCTGCCTCCGGCCGCGGACGGGGCTTTCCAGAACGGCCAGGAGGCCGGGCTGGTGGTGGGCCAGCCGGACTTCGCCAGCTACGCGGGCTCGTCCAATCCGTATTCCGTCGCGTTCGACAGCGCCGGAAACCTCTGGGTCAGCGACTGGGGCAAGAGCGAGGTGCTGCGCTACGACGCTCCGCTCGCCGGGGGCATGGACGCCTCGCTCGTTCTGGGCGGCTTCGGCTACGGCGGGGCGAACAGGTTCTTCTGGCCGAGGGGCATGGCGTTCGACTCCACGGGAAGGCTCTGGGTGGTGGACAACAGGGACCACCGCGTCCTGCGGTTCACCCCCCCCTTCACGGACAGGATGGACGCGGACATGGTCATCGGCAGGGCGGACTTCGGCTGGGGGGGCGCCGGCGGGGCCCCGGACCAGCTCTCCGGCCCCTGGGGCGTGGCCGTCGACCCGGACGGGAACCTGTGGGTGGCGGATACGGGCAACTACCGCGTGGTCCGCTTCAAGGCGCCCCTGAGCACCGGCATGAGCGCCGACGTCATCATAGGCGGCTACGGCACCACCGCGAGCACGCTCTACTCGCCCCGCGGCCTGGCGTTCGACTCCGAGGGGAACCTATGGGTCGCCGAGAACGACAACCGGCGCGTCATGCGCTTCTCCCCGCCTTTCGCCAGCGGGATGAGCGCGGACCTGGTCATCGGCCAGGACAACTTCACCTCCAGTGTCGCCGACACCAAAGCGAGCCGGTTCCGCTATCCGCGGGACGTGGGGTTCGACGCGCAAGGCAGCCTCTGGGTCGTGGAGGCCGAGAACGTGGGCCGCGCCCTCGAGTTCAGGCCGCCGTTCTCGAACGGCATGTCCGCCTCGCGCGTGGTCGGAAAGGCCGATTTCACCTCCACCGGGGAAACCTGGCCCCCGACCGCGGCCAGCTTGAACGGGTGCCATGGCGTGGCCTTCGACCCCCAGGGGAACATGGCCATCGCGGACACGAACTCCAGGCGCGTGAGCTACTTCCTGCGGCCGGCCAACAACGCGCCGGTGGCGGACGCGGGGCCGGACGTGGAGCTGCCGCAGTGGGCCGTGGCCACGATGGACGGGAGCGGGAGCACCGACGCGGACGGCCAGCCCCTGAGCTACACGTGGACGCTGGCGGCGAAGCCGGCCGGGAGCGCGGTGGAGGGCTTCACGCAGACGGAGGTCACGGTCTCCTCGCCGTCCACGTCGGGCGACAGCGGGCCGTACACCGACGGCTACATCCGGTCCGAGTCGGAAACGTCCTATCGCGTCGACATAGGGGACGCCTCCAGCCTCCGTTTGGGTAATTTCGGCGGGCAGATGGTCAGCCACGTTTATGTGGGCTTCGACGCTTCCTTCATATCCCCGGGCGCGAGCATCGTGAAGGCCACTCTGAAGATGTACGTGTGGGGCGGATACCTCGCCGAGATCGGGCCCGCGATCGTGGACCTGGTGGATTTCGGGGAGGCGCTGGAATTCGAGGACGACTCCGAGCCGGCCCTGGTCTCGAATGCGGCGACGTTTTTGTCGGAAGACTATCCGGCGGCGGGATACCATCCCGTGGATGTGACCGAAGCGGTGCGGGAGGCCTTGAGCAGCGGGTTGGTCCCGCAATTCCGGATCCGGGCCGCCAATGAATACGCCGTCGGCGCTCAACGCCTGGTCTATTTCAGCCCCAGCGAGCGCTCCGCCGCGGAGCGACCGCTTCTGGAGATCACGATCTCGCCGGCGTGGAATAGGGCGCAGTTCCAGGCCGACGCGTACGGGGCGTATGAGCTGCAACTGACGGTGAGCGACGGGAGTCTCAGCTCGGTGGACACGGCGGTGGTGACCGCGGTGCGCAACGACCGTCCGGTGGCCGATGCGCAGACGGCGCAGGCGGTGCGTGACGGGGCCCTGCCCATCACCCTGACGGCCTCGGACCGGGAGGGCGCGGAGCTCGGCTTCGCCATCGTGAGCCCGCCGTCGCACGGGACGCTGGAGGGGACGCCTCCCAACGTGACCTACCTGCCCGCGCCGGGCTACCTGGGAGCGGACGGCTTCAGCTTCAAGGTGAACGACGGGGTGGTGGACTCCGATGAGGCGGCGGTCGGCATCTCGGTCGTGCCGCTGCCCGAGGCCCCTCCGGCCTTGCTGGCGCAGCTCCCGCCGTCCGGCGCCGCCGGCATGCACGGGAGCTACGAGCTGGCGGCGGACAGGTCCGGCAACTGGTACGTGGGGCAGCACAGCTGCTGCATCATGAAGTACGACATCCGGGGCGACCTGCTGCTGAAGTGGGGCGCGGGCGGGGGCGGGGCGGGTCAGTTCGGGACGATCGGGGGCATGGCGTTCGACTCGGCGGGCAACGTGTACGTGGCGGGGGCGAGCAACCACCGGGTGCAGAAGTTCGACGCGGGCGGGAACTTCCTCATGCAGTGGGGCGCTCAGGGCTCGGGAGACGGCCAGTTCGAGACGCCGACCGGCATCGGGGTGGACGCGGCCGGCAACGTGTACGTGCTGGAGAACGCGGGCCAGCGGGTGCAGAAGTTCAGCTCGGGCGGCGGCTTTCTCGGGAAGTGGAGCGTGGGGGCGGGGATGCAGGCGCTGGGGGTGGACTCCACCGGCGGCGTCTTCGTTCTGGGCGGGGGGAGCCTGCTGAAATATGATTCGAGCGGCAACCAGCTGGCGGCGTGGAGCCTGCACGGGGAGGACGCCAACGGCCTGGCGGTGGACCGCTTCGACCGGGTGTACGCCGCGTATCGTCCGGTGCCGGCCGAGGATCCGGTGGTGCGCAAGATCAAGCGGTTCACCTCGGACGGGCTGCTGAGCGCGGAGTGGCGCACGGACAGCGACTACGTCGGGAACCTGGCGGTGGACGCGTCGGGGATCGTATACGCGGGCCATTGGCACGGGGAGGGGAAGGTGGTGCGCTACACGGCGGAGGGCGGGCTCATAGACGAGTTCGGCGGGACGAGCCCCGGCAGCCTTGCGGGACCTTCGGGCGTGGCGGTGGACGCATCCGGGAACGTGTACGTGGCCGACACGAACCACAACCAGGTGCAGAAGTTCGACCCGGCGGGGCGGTTCGTGGCCAGGTGGGGCAGGGAGGAGGGCTACTCGGGCGGCGGGGACGGCCAGTTCAACAGGCCCATGGACGTGGCGGTCGACGGGAGCGGCAACATGTACGTGGTGGACTTCTATAACTGCCGGGTCCAGAAATTCGACGCGGGCGGGAATTTCGCGACGAAATGGGGAGGGGGCTGCGGGAGCGGGGACACCCAGTTCTACCTCCCCTCCGGCATCGCCGTGGACGCCGGCGGGAACGTCTACGTGATGGACCAATACAACAATAAGGTCAAGAAATTCGACCCCAACGGGAACCTGCTCGCCTCCTGGGGCGCCCCGGGCGCGGGCAACGGCGAGTTCGACAGGCCGGAGCGCGTGGCGGTGGACGCGTCGGGCAACATCGTGGTGGCGGACACGCGCAACCATCGCGTGCAGGTGTTCGATCCCAACGGGGTGTTCCTGAGCAAGTGGGGAGTCCCGGGGGACCGGAACGGCCAGCTGGAGTATCCCGCCGGCCTGGCGCTGGATTCCTCGGGGAACGTCTATCTGACCGACGCCGGCAATCCCCTGGATCCGGGGCAGAACAACTCGCGGGTGCAGAAGTTCGACGCGGCCGGCGGCTTGCTCACGACGTGGGGGACGCTGGGTACGGACGCCGGGGAGTTCCGGTACGCCAGGGACGCGGCCGTGGGTCCGGACGGCAGGGTCTACGTGGCGGACAACGAGAACAACCGGGTTCAGGTCTTCGGCGCGGGCGCCCCGCCGCCGGTGGCCCACGCGCAGGCCGTCGAGACGCAGGAGGACGCCGCCGTGGCGATCACGCTGACGGGCACGGGGCAGGGGCTGGCGTACACGGTGGTGTCGGGGCCGGAGCACGGGAGCTTGTCGGGAGCGGCGCCGAACCTGAGCTACACGCCGCAGAGCGGGTATTACGGCTTCGACGCCGTCGTCTTCAAGGTGAGCGCGGGCGGCGTGGAGTCGGCTCCGGCGGCGGCGGCGATCGTGGTGCGCAACGCGGACGATCCCCCCTCCTTCGACGCGATCGCGGACCAGGCGTCGCCCATGGACGGCCCTGCGGAGACGGTCCCGATCGGGGGGGTGTCGGCGGGCTACAACGATCCGGAGTCCGTCGGCATGAGCGCGGTGTCCAGCGATCCCTCGGTCGTGCCGCACCCGGTGATCACGGGGGCGGGCGCTGTGCGCAGCCTGAGCTACCAGCCGGCGCCGGGGCGGAGCGGGACGGTCACGGTGACGGTCACGGCGGACGACGGCCGGCCGCCGGGCGACACCTTCTCGCGCAGCTTCGCCATCACGGTCTACGAGGCCGCTCCGGCCGCGCCTTCCGGTCTGGGGATCGCGGGCGCGACGGCGACCTCGCTGGAGGCGGAGTGGGCCACCTCGGCCGGGGCGGAGACCTACACGGTCGAGGCCTCGGTCGCCGCCGGGTTCACGGGGGAGGTGCTCTCCCAGCTCGTGGAGACGAACAGGGCCTCGGTCATAGGGCTTTCGCCCGACACGCTGTACTACGTCCGGGTCAAGGCCGCGAACTCCGGAGGGGAGAGCTCGTTCTGCGCCGCGGCGAGCGGCACCACATCCGTCTATGCCCCCGCGCCTTACTATAGCTTCCAGACCGGCCAGGCGGCGCAGGCGGTGCTGGGACAGGCCGATGCGAGCTCGAACGCGGCGTTCGGGCCGAGCCGGGCTAGCATCAACAGCCCTGTCGACATGGCTTTCGACGCGTCGGGCAACCTGTGGGTGGTGGAGATGGAGAACCACCGCATCCTCATGTTCGAGCCGCCGCACACCGGCCTGCGGGACGCGACCCTGGTCTTGGGCCAGGCCGGCTTCGACTTCATAGACGCCGGGGTGAGCGAGAGGAGGTTCTGGTATCCGGAATCCATCGCCTTCGACCCCCACGGCAACCTGTGGGTCGCGGACCGGCAGAACAACCGCGTGCTGATGTTCAAGCCGCCCTTCGGCACGGACATGGCCGCCTCGCTGGTGCTCGGCCAGGACAGCTTCACGACCCGCAGCTACGTCTATGGGAACGATCTGAGCCGGATGTACCAGCCCGCCGGCGTGGCCGCCGACGGCGCGGGCAACGTCTTCGTGGCCGACCGGCACAACAGCCGGGTGCTCCTATTCAGCCCGCCATTCTCCAACGGGATGGCGGCCACGCGCATCATCGCGCATTACGAGTACGTCGCCCGTCCGGCCAGCCTGTACTACCCCAACCACGTGGCCGTGGACCGCCTGGGCAGGCTGTGGGTGGCGGACTACAATCACAACAGGGCGGTCCGGTTCAGCCCGCCTTTCGAGGACGGCATGAGCGCGGACCTCGTGCTCGGCAACCCGGACCTCTACGCGAGCGACTATCAGACCACCCGGACGGCCACGAAAAAGACGTGGGGGATCGCTATCGACCCGACCGGCAAGGTCTTCGTGGGCGACGAGACCAACCATCGCGTCATGGTGTTCGACCCGCCTCTGTCCGACGGGATGCCGGCGGCCGCGGCGCTCGGGCAGGCGGATTTCACCTCGGGCGCCTCCGGTCTCGGCCCGGACAGGCTGGACGACCCCCGCGGGGCCGCCTTCCATGACGGCACGCTGTGGGTGGCGGACTACAACAACAGGAGGCTCCTCGCCTTCGCCGGGACCCTCGACAACTTCCCTTATGTGAACACGTTCTCGCTCGTCGTGCGCTGGGCCGCGCCCGGCAATCCGCCGGGCACGCAGTACCTCGTCGAGCTCTCGGACGATCCGGGCTTCCCGGCGCCGCTCCAGAGCGGCTGGATCACCGATACCAGCCACACTTTCCCCGGCCTGCGGAAGGAGACGGCCTATCACGCGCGGGTCAAGGCCAAGGGCCAGATGGGCGTGGAGACCACGTACACGCTCCTGGGCGGCACGACGACCCGGTCCGACAACGCGCCCCCCGCGGCCGACGCGGGACCGGACCGGACTGTGGACCAGGGGGAGCTGGTCGTGGTGGAGGGCGGCGGCAGCGACCCGGACGGCGATCCGGTGAGCATCGCGGGCTGGGAGATCGTGTCCTCTCCCGGCGGCGGCCCGGTCCTCCATCACCGGGCGGGCGAGACCGCGGCCGCTTTCGTGGCGGATTCCCTGGGCGTCTACACGCTGCGGCTGACCGTGTCCGACGGCCGCGAAGGGGGCACGGACCAGGACACCGTGGAGATCACCGCGCACGCTCCGCCGGCCGCCTCGCATGGCGCCTTCCAGAACGGCCAGGACGCGAGCGTGGTGCTAGGCGCTCCGGATTACGCGGCATTCGGAAGCGTCAACGCGCTGCGGACGCTCTTCGACGGATCGGGCAACGTCTGGATGAGCGACGGGAGCAAGCACCGCGTGCTGCGCTACGATGCCCCGCTCGGCACGGGCGCGGAGCCGTCCCTGGTCCTGGGCCAGGAGAACCTCGCGGACGGCGGCTCCGGCCTCGCGGCGGACAGGCTCAACTCTCCCAACGGAATGGCGTTCGACCCCGCCGGGAGGCTCTGGGTGGCCGACAGCGGAAACAACCGCGTTCTGCGCTTCACCCCGCCGTTCGGCGACGGGATGGACGCGGACCTGGTGCTCGGCCAGGCCGGTTTCGAGGCCAACGCCGCGGGCTCGGGAGCCGGCGAGCTGGATGGGCCTCGGGACGTGGGCTTCGACGGGAACGGCAGACTCTGGCTCGCGGACACGCGCAACCACAGGGTCCTTCGCTTCTCGCCGGACCCCCTCCAGGGCTTCTCCAGCGCGATGAGCGCGGAACTCGTCATCGGGCAGAGCGATTTCGGGCTGAGCGGGGCCGGCACCACCGCCGGCGCCATGAACTCGCCGCGCGCGGTGGCTTTCGACGCCTCGGGCGACCTGTGGGTCTCGGAGAGGGACAACCACCGGATCCTGCGCTTCAGGCCCGATCCCGTCAACGGGTTCAGCACCGGGATGAGCGCGGACCTCGTCATCGGCCAGGACGGATTCACGTCCAACACCAGGTATCCCTACGGCCCGACCAGGCTCTCCTATCCCGACGCCATCGCCTTCGACGCCGAAGGCAGCCTGTGGGTCGCCGGCTCCGACCACAGCCGCGTGTTCGGGTTCAGGCCGCCGTTCGAGACCGGCATGGCCGCCTCGCGTGTCCTGGGACGGACCGAATTCAACACGACGGGGTGCGGACGGTCTCAAAGCCGGATATGCGAGGTCTACGGAGTGGCCTTCGACCGCCTTGGGAACCTGGCCGTGGCGGACACCGGGAATTACCGCGTGATGTATTTCGTCCGCCCGCCCAACATCGCCCCGGTGGCGGACGCGGGCCCGGACCTGGAGCTGCCGCAGTGGGCCGTGGCCATGGTGGACGGCAGCGGGAGCTACGACGCGGAGGAACGTCCCATCAGCTATACGTGGAGCATTCTGACGAAACCGGCCGGAAGCGCGGTCAGCGGCTTCACGCAGACCGAAAACGTGATCTCGACGCCGGGAGCGAGCGGGCCGTACCTTGACGGCTATATCCAGTTCGCGGGAGCGACGCCCGACGGTGTCAACACCGGCTACACCCTGTTCGCCGGGGACTTCGGCGGGAACCGCCCCGTCCGCTCGTTCATGGGGTTCGACGTTTCCTTCATGCCGCCGGGCGCCACCGTCGAACGCGCCATTTTGAAGCTCTACGTGTCCTCAGCGTATGACGTGGACATCGGACCGGTCATCGTGGACCTGGTCGATTTCGGGGACACGCTCGAGCTCACGGACGACGCCCAGCCGCCGGTGCTCGCCGGTGTGGCGACGTTCTTGGGGAGCGCCGTCCGGGGAGGGTACACGTCTCTGGACGTGACCGCGGCCGTGCGGGAGGCTTTGAGCCGCGGTTTGGCGCCCCAGTTCCGCATCCGGGCGACCAACGAAGTCTCCATACCCACGCAAGAACTCGTCTATATCGTGCCCGCGGAAGGCGACGCTGCGCAGCGCCCGCGTTTGGAGATCACGGTGTCACCCCCCGTCGACAAGGCTCAGTTCCAGGCCGACGCATACGGGACGTACGAGGTGCGGCTGACGGTGAGCGACGGGTGGCTCAGCACCGACGACACGGCCCTCGTGACCGCGGTCCGCAACGACCGGCCGGTGGCCGATCCGCAGACGGCGCAGGCGGTCCAGAACGGGGCCCGGCAGATCACCCTGACCGGATCGGACAACGAGGGAGCCGCGCTCGCCTTCGCCGTCGTCACCCAGCCCTCCAACGGGACGCTGGAGGGGACGCCGCCCGGTGTGACCTACCTGCCCGCTCTGGGCTATCTGGGAGGGGACGGCTTCACCTTCACGGTCAACGACGGGGTCGTGGACTCCGTGCCGGCCGCTGTGAACATCTCGGTGGTGCCCCCCCCGGAGAGCCCGCCGCCGTTCCTGGCGCAGATCCCCCGAAAGGCGGTCAAGTTCTCCGCGTTCAAGATCGCGACGGACAACGCCGGCAACATCTACGTGGGCCAGAACTATTGCTGCGTCCACAAGCATGACCCGGCGGGCAACCACCTCAAGACCTTCGGAAGCTTCCGGTACTTGGGCGGCGTCGGCGTGGATTCTTCCGGCGATTACGTATACGTGTCGGACCGGGACAACAACCGGATCATCAAGTACGACTCGGAGGGGAACCAGCTGCTGACGTGGGGGAGCGCTGGCACCGGCAACGGCCAGTTCAACGGCGGTCCCTTCGGCATCGACGTGGGCGCCGACGGCAACGTCTACGTCGGGGAGTATGCGGGAGGTGCCCGCATCCAGAAGTTCGACGCGCAGGGCCAGTTCTTGAAGTCCTGGGCAGGGGGCAACTACATCCAGAGCGTGGCCGTGGACTCCCGGAACGACGTCTACGCCACGGGAGTGAGCATGGGCATCAATCGGTTCGACTCCGAGGGGAACCTGCTCGCGTCGTGGGCGGCCCCGGGCGGCTACCCCGATCTGGCGGTGGACCGCTTCAGCAGGGTGTATGTCGTGGCCCGCCAGGGCGAATGGCCGTATTACTCGGGCGTCAAGAAATACTCCTCGACGGGGCAGCTGCTCAAGGAGTGGGACGCGTTCAACGACCCGGCCACGACCGTCAATGACGCCACCGCGGACATCCATGTCGGCCCGTCGGGCATCGTGTACGTCCCCAACTACTCGTTGAACACGGTGCGGCAGTGGGATACCGAGGGCGGCTTCATCGAGGATTGGGGCGGAGGCGTCGACGGGAGCCTCAACGCCCCGAACGCGGTGGCGATGGACTCCTCGGGCAACATCTACGTGGCCGACACCAACAACGACCGGATACAGAAGTTCGACCCCATGGGGCGGTTTCTGGCCAAATGGGGCAAGGCCGGGGGCGGCCACGGCAGCGGAGACGGCGAGTTCTACAGGCCCATCGACGTGGCGGTCGACGCGGCGGGGAACATCTATGTGGCCGACTTCTACAACTACCGGATCCAGAAACTCGGGCCGACGGGGGAGTTCATCACGAAGTGGGGCAACAACGGGAGCGGCGACGGCCAGTTCTCCCTCCCGAGCGGCCTCGCCGTCGACTCGGCCAACAACGTCTATGTGGCGGACAGGAACAACCGGGTGCAGAAGTTCGACTCCAACGGGACATTCCTGCTGAAGTGGGGGAGCTCCGGGACCGGCGACGGGCAGTTCAACGAGCCGAAGCGCATCGCGGTGAACGCCTCCGGCAATATCGTGGTGAGCGACCCCCGCAATAACCGCGTGCAGATGTTCGACCCCAACGGGACCTTCCTGGGGAAATGGGACAGCTACGGCAGCAGAAAGGGCCAGATCAAGTATCCCTACGGCGTCGGGACGGATTCTTCCGGGAACGTGTTCATCACGGAGCCCAGGAACCCCTACAACCCGTCGGACAACAACGCCCGGGTCCAGAAGTTCGACGCCTCGGGGAGCCACCTCACCGAGTGGGGAGGCTACGGCTCGGGCCAAGGCCAGTTCATCGATCCCCTCGACGTGGCGAGCGGGGCGGGCGGCAGGATCTGCGTGGCGGACGCGGGCAACAACCGCGTCCAGATCTTCGGCTCCGGCGTCAGCTTCCCGGCCGCCGAGGCGTTGTCCGTCCAGACGCAGGAGAACACCGCCGTGGCCCTCACGCTGAGGGGCACGGGCCAGGCTCCCGTCTACTCCGTGGTGTCCGGACCGGACCACGGGAGCCTCTCGGGCACGCCGCCGAACCTGACCTACACGCCGGAAACCGGATACTACGGCTTCGACTATGTCCGATTCAAGGTCAGCGACGGCGGCCTGGAGTCCGACACGGCGTTGGCGTCGATCGTCGTGCTGAACGTGAACAACCCGCCGTTCTTCGACGAGATCGCGGACCAGGCGGCGCCCATGGACGGCCCTGAGGCGACGGTCGCGATCACGGGGGTGTTCGCGGGATACAACGACCCCGAGACGGTGAGCTTCAGCGCGGTTTCCAGCGACCCCTTGATCGTCCCCGACCCGGCCATCACGAGCTCGGGCGACACGCGCACCTTGAGCTACCAGCCGGCTGCGGGCCGCAGCGGCACAGTCACGATCACGGTGACGGCGGACGACGGCCAGGCCCAGGACAGCATCTTCACCAGGACCTTCGATATCACGATCTACGAGGGGCCGCCCCCCGCGCCGACCGGGCTGTCCGCCTCCGCCTCGGGCGCCGGGGGGCTCGGCTTCCATTGGAACGCGGTCGCGAGCGCCCAGTCTTATACGCTCGAGGTTTCGGCCTCCGCCGACTTCACCGGTGAAGTCCATACGTTCCGGACGGATGCGACAAGCGTCGACGACGGCGGCTTCATCCCCGATACGCTGTACAGCGCGCGTGTGCAAGCTGTCAACTCCATGGGGGCTGGCGCCTTCGCCGGCCCGGCGAGCGCGCGCACCCTCGCCAGCCGGCCGGTGCCGGCGAGGTCTTTTGAGACGGGGCAGAACGCGGACCTCGTCCTGGGCCAGGTCGATTTCAACACCAAGGAATACTGCAACGTGAGCAACGGCCAGCCGGCGACCCAGACGAGCATGTGCGGCCCCATCGGCGTGGCCTTCGACACATCCGGAAACCTCTGGGTGTCCGACTACTTCTCGAACCGGGTGATGCGCTACGACCCGCTCCAAGCCGGAGGACTCCAGAGCGCCTCTCTGGTGCTGGGCCAGCCGGACTTCACCTCGACCGGCAGGGGCACGGATCGGCGCACCTTCCGCAATCCCTACGGCATCGCCCTGGACAATGCCGGCAATCTGTGGGTCGCGGACTCCGAGAACCATCGCGTGCTCCGGTTCGACCGCCCCTTCTCGACCCACATGGAGGCCTCGCTGGTCCTGGGCCAGGCGGACTTCACGACGACCGGAGCGGCCACCACGCAGAGCGGCTTCAACCGACCGATCGGCGTCGCTGTGGACGCTTCGGGAAGAATGTGGGTCGCGGACATGATGAACAACCGGGTGCTGCGCTTCAGCCCCCCCTTCAGCGACCACCAGGCCGCGGACCTGGTCCTGGGCCAGCCGGACTTCACCTCCAGCGGAGTCCGCCATCTGGGCAAGGACCTCTACCAGCCCCGCGGCGTGAGCGTGGACGCGGACGGCAACATATGGGTCGCTGACGGAAGCCACCTCCGGGTGCTGCGCTTCAGCCCGCCATCCGGGAACTACGAGGAGCCGAACCTCGTGCTGGGCAAGGAGACCTTCACGTCCCCCTTCCCAACAGCGCCCACACAGACCAACACGTACTACACCCATTCGCTGGCCTTCGACGCCTCCGGGAAGGCGTATGTCGTGGACGCGGGGCATCACCGCGTCCTGGTTTTCGAGCCGCCCTTCTCGAACGGGATGCCGGCCTCGACGGTCCTGGGCCAGCCGGACTTCCAGTCCGAGATCTACACCACCGCGCAAAACAGGCTGGACGCTCCCCGAGAGATGGCCTTCGACGGCAGCGGGGCGCTGTGGTTCGCGGACCACTCGAACCGGAGGGTCCTCTCCTTCGAGGGGACCCCGGACTCCTTCCGGGACGCCCGCTCCCAGCGCGTCACGGCGGCATGGGGCGGCAACAGGAACCCGCCCGGGACGGAGTACTCCGCCCAGCTCGCGGCCGATCCGGGCTTCGCGAGCCCGATGGAGAGCGGCTGGATCACGGATCTGAGCCACACGTTCACGGGGCTCGACCCGGAAACGGGGTACTACGCCCGGGTGAAGGCCAGGAACCAGGACGGGATCGAGACGCCTTACACGGACCTGGGCGGCGCGACCACCCTGCCTCCGAACAGGCCGCCCACGGTGGACGCGGGGGCGGACCAGACCGTCGACGTCGGGGATCTGGTCGCCTTGAGTGGCACGGCCTTCGACGAGGACCCCGAGGACGCGGTCAGCTACGGCTGGACGCTCAAGGACTCGGCCGGGGACCCCGTGAGCGTCGAGGGCGCCGATACGTTGACGCCGAGCTTCACGCCGCAGAAGGCCGACACCTACACGGCCGAGCTGGCCGCCTCGGACGGCAAGGAGGATGCCTCGGATACGGCGCTGATCCACGCGCTGGGGACCTTCGAGAGCGCCGACGAGGTCAACGGCAAGCCGGAGCTGAGCCTCACCGCCGCGCTCGAGATCGCCATCTCCGCGGTGGACACGGCGGGCGACGGGGCCTATCTGCTGGCGGCCAGCCACAGCCAGGACCTGTTCCCGGTCGGACGCCTCTACGATGTGGGGCCGCACGGGGCGAGCTTGGACCCGGCGGGCGCGCTGAGGATGTGCTACGACCCGCAGGTGCTGGCGGACAACGGCGTCGCGGCGGGCGAGGTTTTCTTGTACCACTACGCCGAGCCCGCCTGGCAGGAACTGAGCGCGGCCTTAGACGAGGAGAGCGGCTGCCTGTCGGCCGAGCTGAGCGAGCTCGCCTCGATCTTCGGGCTCTTCGCTGTGGACCGCACGTCGCCGGCCGTGGCCGCGATGGTACCGGCCGGGGCCCTGCAGAACGTCGCCAGCCCCCAGTTCGCTTTGGCCTTCTCGGATACGGGCTCGGGGGCGGCCCCGGCCACCTTGACGGCGAGCCTGGACGGGAGCCCGCGGGACTACTTCGTGCTGGCGGAAGGCGCGGGGAGCATGACGCTTCTCTTCGGGCTGGGCGAGGAGGGGCAGCGCATCGAGGGCGAGCCCACGGCCGAGACCACCTACGCGATGGCGGAGGGGGAGCGCGCTGCGGCCTTCGAGATGGCGGACCGGACGGGCAACAAGGGGACGGCCTCCGCGAGCGTGACGATCGACATGACGCCTCCCACCGTCGTGGTCTCCAGCGCGCCGGGCACGGGCCAGGATGGCTGGAGCAACGGGGACGTGGCGATCACGTTGGAGTGCTCCGACAACCACGGCCTGCCCGAGCCCGCGTGCGCGGACCCGCAGCCGGTCGCGGGCGAGGGCGCGGAGCTGAGCTTCTCGACCACGGTCGTCGACCTGGCCGGCAACAGCGCGTCGGTGACGCTCGAGGGGATCAAAATCGACCGGATGCTTCCCGCCATCGCGGCGTCGAGCTCGGCGGCCACGGGCCAGGATGGGTGGAGCAACGGGGACGTGACGGTGACGTTTGTGTGCTCCGACGACGGCTCGGGCCTGGCCGAAGGCGCATGCCCCGGCGACGTGACCGTGGAGGGCGAGGGCGCGGACCTGAGCGCGTCGGGCGAGGTGGCCGACCTGGCCGGAAACGTCGCGTCGGTGACGCTTGAGGGGATCAAGATCGACCGGACGGCGCCCAGCATCACGGCCTCGCGCTCCGCAGCGACGGGGCAGGATGGCTGGAGCAGCGGCGACGTGACGGTGAGCTTCGCCTGCTCCGACAACGGCTCGGGCCTGGCCGAGGGAGCCTGTCCCGGCTCCGAGACCGTGGAGGGCGAGGGGGCGGACCTTAGCGCATCGGGCGAGGTCGCGGACCTGGCCGGGAACAGCGCGTCGGCGACGCTGGAGGGGATCAAAATCGACCGGACCCCGCCGGTCATCACGGCCTCGAGCGCTCCCGGCACGGGTCTGGAAGGCTGGAGCAACGTCGACGTGGAGGTGCGCTTCGAGTGCGCGGACGGACTCTCCGGCCTGGCCGGGCCGTGCCCCGTGGCCGTGGCCGTGGACGGGGAGGGCGCGGACCTGAGCGCTTCGGCCGACGATGACGACCAGGACGCGAACAACACCGCCTCGACGAACGGGGTGAGCATCAAA
>JBDREN010000104.1:0-4693 GCA_043819795.1 Elusimicrobiota bacterium | reverse complement strand
CCAGCTCCTCGATCACCGCGGCCGCGTCGTCGAGCGAGTCGATGCACCCGTCCGCGTTCGCGTCGCTGCCCGAGGCGTCCTCCGCCGGGCAGGCGTCCGAGGCGTTCGGGACCCCGTCGCCGTCAACGTCCGGGTCGCAGGCGTCGCCCTGGCCGTCGCCGTCGGCGTCGGCCTGATCCGCGTTGGCGGAGGCGGGGCAGTTGTCGACGTCGCCGCAGACGCCGTCCTCGTCGGCGTCGTCGGCTGGGTCCGCCGGGCACGCGTCGCAGGCGTTACCCATGCCGTCGGCGTCGCCGTCCGCCTGGTCGGAGTTGGGGGTCGCGGGGCAGTTGTCGAACGCCTCCTCATATTCGTCCTCGTCCGTATCCGTCGCTTCGTTGCATGCGTCCCCGATGCCGCTCGCGTCGGTGTCTTCCTGGTCGGCGTTGGCTGTCGCAGGGCAGTTGTCCACGTCGCCGCAGACCCCGTCGCCGTCCGCGTCGTTGTCCGCATCGTTGGGGCACGCGTCGCAGGCGTCGCCCTGACCGTCGGCGTCGCTGTCGGCCTGGTCCGGGTTCGCGGTCGCGGGGCAGTTGTCGTCCTCGTCGAGCACCCCGTCGCCGTCTTGATCGCCGGTCGGGATCTTCCCGCAATAACCCTTACCGTCCAAGCCGTCTTGGTAATACCGCTGGACATCCTCTCCCGATAGGGCGACGTTGAAGATCGCGACTTCGTCGATAAGGCCGGCGAAATTCCTGGGGTAGGCGTCGTCGGGATTCCTTCCTATGAGAAGCTCCCTGGCGACGCTGACGTTTCTCCCGGCGCTCCGGCTGTCCTTGAGCTCTCCGTTGATGTAGAAATACGCCATCCCCGAGCGCCTTACTCCCACGACGTGGTGCCATTCGCCCGTCGCCGGGACCATGTTGCTGCAGCTGATCGCGCCGCCGACGTCGAAGCGCATCTCGTTGGGCCTGCAGTGCGTGCCGACCTCGTGCTCGAAATGCACGCCGTCCCAGGGGCGGAAATAGACGCTGTTGGAAACGGGAGCGGTATAGCCGCCCCACGCGGCGGCCTTCATCCAGAAGGAGACGGTGAAATCCCCGGTCCCGACCTGGAGAGCGTCCTTATCGCCGGTGTCGGCATAGTCGTCCGCTCCGTCCAGGCTCAGGGCCTGGCCCACGCGGCCTTCCGCGAACGCGGCTCCGTGGACGACACCCAGACCGTTGTCCATGCTGTCGACGAAGGCGAGCCCGGATCCCTCTTCGAACGCCCAATAGGCCGCGAGCCCGTCCGGCGCCTCGAAGTTGTCGCAGGCGTCGATCCTATCGGGCGCGCCGTCCCCGTCGGAATCGGGCAGGCATGCGGGGGGGGACTGGGAATCGTCGCACGGGTCGACGCTGTCGGGCATGCCGTCCCCGTCGGCATCGCGCACGCAGGAGCTCGGCTCTCCGGAGCAGACGTATCCCGGCTCCACCGCGCAGCTCGCGCTGCAGCCGTCGCCGCCGGCGCCGTTCGCATCGTCGCAGGCTTGGCCGCCCTGGACGATCCCGTCGCCGCACAACGGGCCTTCGCAGTAGCCCTTGCCGGCCAGGCCGTCCTCGTATTGTCGCCAGACCTCTTGCGGTGTCAGAGCCCTGTCATAGATCGCGATGTCGTCGATGAGCCCTTTGAAATGCCGGGGATAGGTGTCGTCGGGATTCCTGCCGAAGAGCAGGTTTCTGCCAACGTCGACGTTCCCGGCGGCGGCCCTCTGGCTTCTTAGGATCCCGTCGACGTAGAAAAACGCCTTGCCGGCTCTCCTGACCCCGACGACGTGGTACCAGCCGCCGGGCGAGAGGACCATGTTGCTGCAGCTGATCGTGCCGGCGACGTCGAACCTCATCTCATCGCGCCCGCAGATCGTGCCGACCTCGTGCTCGAAATGGAACCCGTCCCAGCGTCCGGCGTAGACGCTGTTCGATAGGGGTGGAGTATACCCGCCCCAGATCTCGGGTCTCATCCAGAGGGCGACGGTGAAATCGCCGGTCCCGAAATTGAAGGCGTCCTGCCCGTTGGTGTCCACATAGTCGTCCACGCCGTCGAGCATCAAGGCGCCGGCGACTTGGCCGGCCGTCCAGACGGGGCCGTTGATGAGGGTCCCGTCATTGTCGCCGTAATCGTCGGCGCCGGGGTCGTTCGGATCATCGAAGGTCCAATAGCTCACCATGCCGGATGGACAGTCGGAAGGATCCTCGATGGCGGCGCTGACGCCGGAAGGGGCCGACAGGCAGAAGCCCGCGAGCAGGATCATCAGAGGCGATAAGTCGTTCTTGATTCCCATAAGATCACTCCATGCCGCCTATTTGACGGCGTCTGACGCTCCGATGGACGCCGCGATGATGACGGCCTGCGCGGCCTCGATGAGCTGGTCCGCCTGCTCCTCGGTCAGCTTCTTGCCCCGCTGCGCGTCCACCTTATTGATAAAGGCCCGGGTCATGTTGATGCCCGCGGTCTCCTTTCCGGCCGCGATGCTTTCGGCCGCGCTGTCGAGCGTGGCGCCCAGGGAGGTTCTCGTCCCGGCGGGGACATCCGGCAGCTCCTGCAGGCCCTCGACGACGTCCGCGAGGTCGGCGAGGCCCTCCTCCGGGGTCTGGACCGTGACCGTCAGCGAGTCGCTCGCCGAGGCCCCGGAGTCGTCGGTGACCGTCAGCGTGACCGCGTAGGTCCCGGCGGAGGCGTAGGCGTGAGCGGCCGTCGGGCCGCTCGCCGGCGGGCTGCCGTCCCCGAAGTCCCATCCGTAGGACGCGATCGTCCCGTCCGGGTCGCCGGACGCGCCTCCGTCGAAGGCGGCGGCCAAGCCTACGAGCACCGTCTGGTCCGGCCCCGCCTCCGCGAGCGGGGGGGCATTGAGCCATCCGTCCCGGCTGGAATAAGGATGGCTGTCCACGACATCCGGCCTGTTGCTGTCCACCTCGGGCACGAAGTACGGCTCGGCCGTCCTGCCCCACCAGTTGCCTTCGCCCTCATGCGAGAGCTCCATGTGCCCGTCCAAATAGGCATTGTAGATCGAATTGCCGTAGATGTTGTTGCGATACACGTTGTCGGCCCAGTGGATCCGGTACAAGCCGTACTCATTGCCCGAAATGGTGTTCCCCACGATGGTGTTGGATCCGTGGCTGCCGCGGAGATAGATGCCGCGGACGTTGTTATGGAGCGCGTTGTTCCGGACGGTGTTCAGGCTCTCGTAGGCGTAGAAATAGACGCCGTCCTCAAAGCCGCGTATGTCGAAGTTCTCGATCGTTATCCCCGTCCCATAGGTGTAGGGAAAAGCGATCCCGAATCCGGAGCCGGAGCCGGTCAGGCTGGAGCCGGCCCCGTCTATGGAGACGCCGCTCTTCATGATGGTTAGATTGCCGAAATCATAAGCCCCCGGGCACAGGGTGGTGGAGACGAAGAACTGCTCATAGGGGTGCGGCGTATTGCATAAATCGAGAAAGGCGTTGCCTTCGAGGATGTCGGCCGCGTTGCCGTATAGATCATAATCGTTGCCCGAGAAGGTGTTCCCCTCTATGCGGTTGGAGCCACGGCTGCCGCGAAGATAGATGCCGCGGACGTTGTCATGGAGCGCGTTGTTCCGGACGGTGTTCAGGCTCTCGTAGGCGTAGAAATAGACGCCGTTTTCAAAGCCGTGTATGTCGAAGTTCTCGATCGTTATCCCCGTCCCATGGGCGTAGGGGAAACCGATCCCGAAGCCGGAGCCGGAGCCGGTCAGGCTGGAGCCGGCCCCGTCTATGGCGACGCCGCTCTTCATGACGCTTAGATTGCCGAAATCATAAGCCCCCGGGCACAGGGTGGTCGAGACGAAGAACTGCTCGTAGGGGTGCGGCGTATTGCAGGGATCGAGGAAGACGTTGCCTTCCAGGATATCGGCCGCGTTGCCGTATAGATCATAATCGTTGCCCGAGAAGGTGTTTCCCTCTATGAGGTTGGACCCATGGCTGCCGCGAAGATAGATGCCGCGGGCGTTGTCGTGGAGCGCGTTGTTCCGGATGGCGTTTCCGCTCTCGTAGGCGTAGAAATAGACGCCGTTTTCAAAGCCGCGTATGTCGAAGTTCTCGATCGTTATCCCCGTCCCATAGGTGTAGGGAAAACCGATCCCGAAGCCGGAGCCGGAGCCGGTGATCCTGTGGCCGTTGCCATTGACGGTTATGTCGTTGGCTCTGATCGTTATGCAGCTGCCCGTGGCGATGATGTCCCGGGTCAAGACGTAGGTCCCCGGGGTCGTGAGGGACTGGCAGGAATCGATCTCCTGCGCGTCCGCGGACGCCGCAAAAGACGACAATAATAGCATCGCGCTGATCGGCAGTATCGGCCCCTTCATTTCTCGCTCCTCGCCTGAACTCTTACCGGATCACGTTGTCTATGAACTTATAGAGCATGTCCGCGTCTTCCGCCGAGATCTTCTTCCCGCTCTGCGCGTCGATGCTGTTCTTGAGCGCGTTGAGCTTGTTCTCCGCGGCCTTGTCGTTGCCCTTGTCATAGGCCGCGAGCGCGCCCTCGATCTTGGAGATGAGCTCGTTCTCTATCCCCGAGAGCAAGTCCAGCTCCTCGATCACCGCGGCCGCGTCGTCGAGCGAGTCGATGCACCCGTCCGCGTTCGCGTCGCTGCCCGAGGCGTCCTCCGCCGGGCAGGCGTCCGAGGCGTTCGGGACCCCGTCGCCGTCAACGTCCGGGT
>JBDREN010000103.1:0-51070 GCA_043819795.1 Elusimicrobiota bacterium | reverse complement strand
AAGCAGGAGGGGGGCAGATGTCGTGCCGTGCATCAGTGAATAGCTTGAAGAGTAATCCCCCGACTGGAGCAGTCCCCCGCGGGGGGACCGCTGACATCCCCACGGGGAGGGACGCGGAAGCAGGAGGGGGGCAGATGTCGTGCCGTGCATCAGTGAATAGCTTGAAGAGTAATCCCCCGACTGGAGCAGTCCCCCGCGGGGGGACCGCTGACATCCCCACGGGGAGGATGCTCGCTTCCCTCCCCCTGGGGGGGGAAGCGGGGGTTGGGAGGGGGGTAGATGTCGTGCCGTGTGTCAGAGGATAGGTCGAGGGGAGCCCCCCTGCTTGAGCAGCCCCCCGCGGGGGGACTGCTGACATGGGGCCCGCCGACTAGGCCGCTCACTTCAGGGGCGTCAGGGGTCTCTGGGGGGCGCTCTCCGGCTCCTCTTTGACGCCGAGCAGGCGCTCGGCGCAGCGCTTGCCGTCGAGGACCGTCTCCTCCATGAAGGAGTACTTCCAGCCGCCCCAGCGGCCGATGGACGAGACCCCCTTCCGGGACAAGAACGGCAGGATCCTGCCGACCCCCGGCGTGCGCCGGCGGTCGTAGACGACGTAGGCGCACTCGATCGGCATCCAGACCCGGGACGCGAGCCGGTCGGAAGCCTTTAGGATGCCGCAGGCGCGCAGACCATCGAGACACTGGCGCTCCAGGCGGTCCAGGTCGACCTTCTGGCCCGGGCGCCGCGACACCTCGATGTACATCGACGAGGTCCCTTTGGGCGCGACGTATCTCGAAAAATTGCTCGTGAACCCCGCCCGGTAAAAGACGAAGCGCTTCTCGGGGAAGTAGATCCAGTGCTTGTCCGACACGTTCGCCCGCTTGATGCCGATGTTGAGATTGTAGACCGTGATGTGGCGCAGCTGCCGGCGCGCGGAGCGGACCGCGGCGGGCAGCGGGCCGGCCATGTCCAGAAAATCCACAAGCGGCATGGTGTTGACGAGCCGCTCGTAGCGCACCTCGCCGAGCCCCTCGACCACGGCCACCCGTTGGGCGAGGTCCACGCGCGTGACGCGGCTGCCGAGCCGCACCGTCCCGACGCGCGCGGCCAGCGCGTCGGGCAAGGCCTGTGAGGCCCCGCGCAGCGGATAGCGGAAGTACGCGTTGTAGCCGAAGAACTTCTTCTGGTCGACCAGCGCCCCGTAGAGAACCTCCTCGGGAGTGGGCCGCGGCAGGAAACGCCCCTGCCACTCGGTGGTCAGATCCCCGAGCCGGGTGAGCCAGAGCTTGCGGTTGAAGGGGATCATGAAGTGTTTGGAGATCCCCTCGCCGAAGGTATTCAGGCACCAAGCCTCGAACGAGGGCCGGCTCCCGAGCTTCGGGGGGCGATGGACGTTCTTCATAAAGCCGGCCACGCACTCCGCCACGACGCGCGGAGGCAAGCCGTAGGTGTTGGCCTGGAACGGATAGCGCGTGAACCTGCCATGCGAATGGATCCAGCTCGAGCGCTCATGGACGGCGAGGTTGCCGCGCAGGAGGCTCGTGATAAGCCGCTTGCCGTAGGGGTCGTGCAGGTGGAGCAGGTGCCCCGTATAGTCGAAGAGGAACCCATCCTTCGCCACCGACCCGGCGCGGCCGCCGACCCGGCCGTCCTTCTCGACGACGAGGTGGCGAAGCCTCCGCCGCCCGAGGCGGTCCAGGTGATAGGCCGTCGAGAGTCCGGCGAGCCCGCCCCCGAGGATCAGGACGTCGGTCGAAATCATCCCATGTCCACCTTCGTGAGATGCCAGGCCAGCAGGAGGACCCAGGAGCCCACGATGCCGTAGATCCACACCGCCCACGCCGTGCTGACCAGCGTCACCAGCAGGCCGCACACCGAAAGGAATGCGGACGCGACCAGGCTGAATCCGACGATCCGGGGCCGCGATAAGCCCATCCGCTCGAGCCTGAGCGCGAAATGGTCCTTGGAGCCGCGGAAGGGCGAACGGCCCCTCGTCATGCGGATCACCATGACATAAAGGGTATCGAACATGGGAACGGCCAGGATGAACAGCGGGGCGTAGACGCCGAGCGGGTTTACCTGGGTGTAGTCGGTGCCGAGGGCGAGCCCGGCCAGCACGAAGCCCATCAGCAACGAGCCGGAATCCCCCATAAAGATCTTATACCGACTCGAGAAGTTCCAGGGGAGGAACCCGAGCGCGGCGCCCATCAGCGCGGCCGCCCCGAAGTTCACGTAAATGTCCTCGGATGGCAGGCCTACAAGAAGGAAGGCCACGGCCGCCACCGCCGCCTGGCTGGCCGCGAGCCCGTCCATGATATCGACGATATTGAAGGCGTTGCAGATGCCCACCACCCACAGTAGAGTCAGCGCCACGGCCAAGTAGCTGGGAGAGATGAAGCGGATCTGGATGCCGAAGTAGATGAGAAGCGCCGCGGCCGCGACCTGCGCCGCCATCTTCACTTTCCAATCGAGGCCGTCGGGCTTGCGCAGGTCGTCCACGATCCCGAGCAGGAAGACGAACGCGCCGCCCGCCAGCAGGGCGCGCAGGCGGAAAAGAGTGCCGGTCGGGAAGTTCGTGAGGAAGCGCATCGCGACGAGCGCGCCCGCGAAGCCGATCCAGATGGCGATCCCGCCGAGCGCCGGCGTCGCGACCTCATGGGTCTTCACGGCGCTCCCGGGAGAGTCGAGCCATCCCATTTTCAGAGCCAGCAGCCGGACCAGCGGGGTCGTCCCCGCCGAAAGCGCGAAGGCGACGAGGACCGCGGCCGCGTAGAGCTCGATGTGGGTCAGGGCCACGCCTATCGGACCTCGGCGAGGACGCAGCGCCCGGGATCCTCGAATACCGTCTCGAGCAGGCCGGACTCCAGCCCGGCCCAATTCTCATAGCCGCGTTCAGTGAAGTGGAACACCCCGTACTCCTCGCCCAGACGCCGCCCTTCCCGCGGAACCAAGAGCACGTAGCGGAAACCCCCCTCTTCACGGAGGCGGCGGGCCAAGTCCGCCGGGGTTTCGGCCGCGTTCGCCATGATCACGAAGCGGTTCGGGGCCATCGGCGTGGTGACGACGTGCGGCTGCCGCACGTAGTAGCCGCGCTGCTCGCCGACGACGAGAATCTTATCATTTTTCGGCAGCGTGTCCCGGGCGTGGGCCGCGCAGGGATAGTAATCGAACTTCCGGCTCAGGAACTCATGCCGGCCCACGGCTCCCAGAAGCAGGGGAAAGCTGTCGACGGCGATATTCACGTAGAGGAAAAGGGCCAGGTTCGTCCACAGGCAGACCGCCACCCCGACGGCCAGCAGTCCCCGTCCCGGACCCCCCAGGCGGCCCCACAGCCGGTGCAGGCCCGCGGCGGCGAGCAACGACGCGAGCGGCACCAGCACGACGAGGAAGCGGAGCACGACCCCCGTGCAGAACCAGACCGCCCAGTGGGCCGCGCAGTACAGGCAGATCCAGCGCAGGGTCCTCTTGCTCCAGGCCGCCCAGACCGCCAGGGGCACGGCCGCGAAGAGAAGCCCCCAGCCGAAACTGCCGAGGACGTCCGCGCCTCCGCCGAACCGCGTCGAGCCCGCGGCCGCCAGGTACGGAAACTGCAGAAGGTCTTTCAGGAACTGCCCTTTGACGTGCCCGTACTCCGTCAGGACCTCGAAGTACCGGCTCGCCGAGACCGCGTTCCCCGCCCAGTCCACGCCCCGCATGGGGAACAAGCGGTAGAGGAAGGGGAACACCGGGTTGCCGACCGTGACGGCGTTCTTGATCAGCCAGGGCGCCCCGGCGGCGAAGGCGGCCGCGAAGAACACGAGCCCGTCCTTGAGGCGGACCGGGGCCGAGGCCCCGCGGGGTCCGCGCCCGAGAGGACGCGCCGCGATCCATCGCCCCAGCAGCGCGAGCCCGAGCACGGCCGGGCAGATGCCCGCGTAGTACTTCGTCCCCAGCCCGAGACCGGCGAATATCCCCGACAGGGCCAGCCAGCCGCGCGGCGTCACGGCACCGTTCGAGCCCGCGCGCCAGCGCAGGAAAGAGAGCACCGAGGCCGTGACCCAGAGCATCACAAGGCACTCGACGTAGGTCGTCGGCGTCAACAGAAGGACCGCGGTATGGCTGACCGTCAACAGGCACGCCAGCAGGACCGCGGCGACCGGCAGCTCCCGCTTGCCCGCCTCGAGCAGCCACCAAACGCTCAGAAAGGTGCCTAGCCAGGTGAACATCTGGGCGAGCAGGTCCGAGCCGAGCAGCAGGGCCAGCGCGTAGAGCATCTCGCCGTTCTGCGGGAAATGCGAGAAAAGCAGCTCCGGCAGGACGACGATGCGTCCCTCGCGGGCGTAGGCCTGGGCCAGCGGCATGTGATAGACGAGCGAATCGTATTGATGGGGCGGGACCCAGGCGAGCCAGAGGGTCAGGCCGAGCAACGCCAGCACGCCTCCGGCCAAGAGCGGCCGCTCCCGCAAGACCCGGCGGTCGGCGCCAAGCGAGGCCAGCGCGCCGCGCATCTCTCCGGACCCCGCGACCCAAAACGCGCCGATAAGCGCCAACGCGGTCCCGGTGCGCAGCCAGCCTAGCGCCCCGAGCAGGAGTACGCCCTGGCTCAGCGCTCCCAGGCCGAGGGTCGCGCCGACGAGCGTCTTCTCCGACTCCCTCGCCCCCCGAATGCCGAAAAGACGCAGGAGCGTCCGCCCGCAGCCGGCGGCCGCCAGGGCGACGACGGCCAGCAGCGCCGAGGAGACCGCGCCGGCCCACAAGGCCCCGCTGAAGTGCTGCAGCGCCGCATGAACGGCGAAGAGCGCGAGGAGTCCGGCGAACCAGGCCGGCCAGCACCGCCTCATTTCCTTTCGCGCGGCCTCAGGATGGGGTGCCGCCACAGGCCGAGGCGCGCGAGCAGGACCCAGAACATGACCCCCAGCGTCGAAAGCCCGTAGACGAGGCTCCTCCGGAAGTTGATCGAGGAGGCCTCGGGGAAATAGCGCGCCGCCACGGGGATGTCGCCGAGGCGGAAGCGCATCGCCGCCACCTGGTGGAGGAACTGCTGGTCGAAGACAAAGTCGTCGGAGTTAAGCTCCCAGGGCACCGTCTCGAGCGCCTCGCGCGAGTAGGCGCGCAGGCCCGAGTGCCACTCGCCGAGGTTCTGGCCGGTCCAGGAGTTCTCGACGCCGCTCATCAGCCGGTTGAAGAAATACTTCCAGACCGGCATGCCGCCCTCGAGGGCCTCCCAGCGCGTGCGGATGCGGTTGCCGAGGACCACGTCGCAGACGCCGTCGGCGACGAGCCCCGCCAGGTACGGCGTCAGCCGCGGGTCGTACTGATAGTCGGGATGGATCATGATCACGATCCCGGCGCCGCGCTTGAGCGCCTCGCGGTAGCAAGTCTTCTGATTGCCCCCGTAGCCGAGGTTGCGCTCATGGACGACCGTCGCCAGGCCCAGCTTGCGCGACAACGCGGCCGTCCCGTCTTTGGAGCAGTCGTCGACCAGCACGATCTCGTCGACGATGTCCATCGGGATGGCGGCGACCGTCTGCTCCAGCGTCGTCTCGGCGTTGTACGCCGGCAGGACCGCGACCACCTTCTTTCCTTTCATGCTCATGATCCAAGGACCTCGCTGCCGTCGATGCGGAAGACTCGTATGACCGGCCCGCGGACCGCGCCCGGCTCGGGGCGGAACTCCTTCAGGAGCTCGCCCTCGGCCTCGGTCTCGCGCAGAAAGCGCCCGAGGGCCCGAAAGCCCTCCGCGTCCGCCCCGTAGCTCGTGTAGACCACGACCCCGATGCCGGCTGAGCGGGCCGGGGCCAGGCCCTCGTAGACGTCCAGGACCGCCCTGCCCCGCGCCGACCAGGCGACGTGTCGCGGCCCGGCCTGCAGCACGGAGGCCCGTTGCAGCACTCGATAGACGTCGTAGCCCCCGCCCGGATGCGCCGCGGCCATCAGGGCGTAGTACCTCTGCCGCGGATGCCCCTCCCGGCGCGTCCGCTCCAGAAGCCGCTCGACGTGAGCCCGGCTCAGGCGGAGGGGAGGGGAGGTATGCTCGCTGAAGGTCAGGACGCGCGTCCCGGGCCGGATGTTGTCTTCGATCCACCGGGCGGCGAGGGTCCGCGTGTCGCTCAGCACGAGATCCGCGTCGAACGCGTACGACTTCCAGGCCCCCGGCAGCATCAGCGCCAACAGCACGGCCGCGCGGACGACGGCCTGAAAGCGGTCCGCGGACAAGCTCCGGCAAAGCGCCTCCGCTCCGAGCCCCGCGGCCAGGGCCAAGGCCGGATAGACCCCGATCAGGAACCGCGCCCACGCACCGTTCGGAGAGGACGCCAAGAAGAGCACCTGCCCCGCGACCGGCAGCAGCAGAAGCACGGCCAACGGCCGGCGCCTCCACGCAAGCCAGAGCGCCCCCCCCGCGAAGGCCAGCCCCCCCGCCCAGGCCCCGGCGAAGGAGAGCATGTTCCGCAGCACGACCGCGCCCGCCGGGGCTTCGGCGACCGCCGCCGCCATCGCCTGCACGTCGCGGATATCGCGCACGAACGCCGGCCAGTCGAGGAGGACGAAAGGCGAGCCCGCGAAGAACGCGGCCGGGATCGCGATCAGCGCCAGCAGCAGCCCGCCCGCGCCCGGCGGCCGGTCCGCGCCCCGCCCCCCCCAGCGGCGCACGCACCAGGCCGTCGGGACGACGAGCGCGAGAGGAGCGGCGATGTAGTGGCTCGACGCGCTCAAGCCCACAGCCGCGCCGCACAACGCCAGATCGCGGGGACGGCCCCGGATGTGGTAGCGCAGCGCGGACCACCACGCCACGGAGGCGAGCAAGAGCAGAAGCGAGTCCGACCTGGCGGCGTGCGCGGACGCGATGAGCGTCGGCGAGACCGCCAAGAGCGCCGCGGCCCACATCCCCGCGCGCGCCTCGCCGAGGACCGCGCCGGCCCGGTAGACGCGATGCAGCGCCAAGGCGGAGAAGGCGGCCGAGAGCAGGCGGGCGATCAGGTAGAACGCGCCGGGATGCCAGACGAACAGCTGGCCGAACTCGGCCACCGGACGCATGAGCCCCAGTCCCGACCAGACGAGAAAATACGCGCCGTAGGCCCCGAAAAGGACGTACATCCAGAGCGTCGGGTACTTGAAGATCCCGGGATTGAGGCTGCCGCGCCCGAAGGAGACCGCCACGTTGATGTGGTGCGGCTCATCGGCGTTGAATACCGCCGGGAGCCCGTAGCCGACCCCCCAGAAGCGCAGCCCGAGGGCGACAACGACCACGCAACCCGCGAAAACCCAAAACCACCTTCCCTCCCTCGCGGGCCCCGTCACCGGCCGCCTCCGGGCGCCCCGCCCCAGTCGGGACGGAGGCGGCGCAGCGCCGCGTCCGCCGCCGCGCACGCGAACAGGATGAGGACCGGCATCACCGGCAGGCGATAGCGCATCTGGCTGATGATGACGACGTGCATGCCGAACGTGGCGAGCACCATCCAGTATAGCGGCCAGAGCTCCGCGGCGCGGGCGCGCAGCTGGAAGGCCCCGTAGAAGCCCAGCAGGATGATGGCCGGCTCGAAGAGCAGGCTGACCGCGACGAGGTTGCGCCGGCTGGCGCCGACGCCGGGGCGCGCCCCCTCCGTGTCCGGATACTCCTTGTCGACGCGCGGGTAGAAACGCCAGAAGTTGAAGGCCTTGTGGACCCACTGGCGCAGTACCGTCCGCGGGTTCTCGACCATGAAGCGAAAGACGGCGCGCCGGTACAGCCGGTCCCGCTCGGCCGGGCCCAACGAGCGGCCTTCCTCATACAGCGGCGTCGTCCGGAAGGCCTGCCGCGCGAAGGCCGTGTCCATCTCGTTGAGGTCGAAGAACATCACCCCGTCGATCAGCGCGAACCCCCCCTTGAGGCTCAGCGTATAGCGGCCGCAGACGCCGTGGTTCCGCGCGGCCCACCCGGCCAGCGGCAGCGCCCAGCAAAGGACCGCCAGAGCCCACGACCTCCAGCGGTAGCGCTTGAGCATGCACAGGACGGCCGCCGACACCCACAACCCGAGCGCGATGGGCACGCCCTGCGGGCGGGTCAGGCCGGCGACGGCCAATGCGGCGCCGGCCGCCGCCGCCCGCCAGGCCGAGGCCCCGCGCTCGCGCAGGCTCGCGCAGATCGCCCACAGGCCCGCCACCACGCCCGCCACATAGAGGGTCTCCGTCATCAGTATCCCCGAATAGTAGATGAAGAAGGGATAGACCGCGGAGAGCGCCAGCGCGAACAGGCCGGCGCGGCGCGAGCCGGTGAGCTGCCCGGTCATGCGCCCGAGCATCCAGGCCGTGGCCGCGCTCACCGCCGCGTGCGCCACGCGCGCGGCCAGCATGCGGTGCCCGGCCAGATAGAAGAGCCCGAAGAACAGCGGCGCGACCGGCGACACCACCGTGGCCTCGCCGCCGCCGCCCAGCACGCCCGTCCGGGCCCAATGCCAAGCGATCGCGTCGTAGCCGCCCTCGTCGGCCTGGTAGGTCCTCTCGCCCAGGCAGGCCGCGAACGCCGCGCGGATCAAAAAGGCGGCCGCCACCCAGAAGAGCTCCGAGCGGAGCGCGGCCCCGAGGCGCCGCCTCATCAATCGAACCACCGGAAGCGCAGGATGGCCCGCAAGACCAGAAAGCCGTCCCGCCAGAAGCGGATCTTCTTCCCGTCCGCCACGCTGCGGGAGACGTAGTTGACCGGGACCTCCACCGGGACGTGGCCCCGGCGCACGAGCTTCGCGACGATCTCCCAGTCCAGGTCGAAATAGTCGCAGCGCCAGCGTATCCCTTCGACGCACTCCCGCCGGAAGACCTTGTACATCGTCGCCGGATCGGTCAGGGAAAGCCCGTGGAGGCGGTTGAACAGGCCGGTGTAGAAGAGCGCCCCGAAGTTGATGACGCGGGCGTAGAACGCGTCGTCGATGAACTTCCGGTACATCCAGTCATGGCAGCCGAGGTGACGCGAGCCGAGTACGAAGGAGGCCTTCCCCTTTAGGATCGGTTCCAGCAGTTCGGGGTAGTCCTTGACGTCGTACTCGAGGTCCGCGTCCTGGATGAGGATGATGTCGCCCGTCGCCGCCCGCAGCCCCTCTTTGAGCGCGTTGCCCTTGCCGCGCGGCCGCGACTGGTGGATCGCCCGGACGCCCCCGCGCGCGGCGTACTCCTCCACGATCTCGCGCGTGCCGTCGGTCGAGCCGCTCTCCACGACCAGGACTTCCCTCTCGATCGGAAGCTCGACGCCCAGGACGCGGTCCAGCAGCTCGCGCGCTGTCCGGGCCTCGTTGTAGATCGGTATGACGATCGAGAGCTTCATGGTCGCTCAGCCGCCCGGCCGGAGAAGCTCCTCGTGATCGAGCAGATACCGGACCGTGGCGCGGATCCCGTCCGGGATCGGCACTTTCGGCCGCCACCCGAGCGCCCGGATGCGCCGCGTGTCGAGCAGCACCACCGGGCTGTCGCCCGGCCAGCCGCGCACGCCCCCCGTATGCCGGTAGCGCACCGAGCCCAGGCCCATCTCCGCGCGGACGATGTCCGCGACCGCGTCGACCGTCAGAACGCCGCGGTGTCCCAGGTTGTAGACTTGCGTCCGCCCCTTCCCCGACCGCAGAGCGGCGAAGATGCCGGCGATCCCGTCGCGCACGTCGAGATACGACTTCCGCTGGCGGCCGTCGCCCATGATCTCGAGGGCGCGGGGAGAGCGCCGGAGCTTGCGCACGAAATCACAGACCACGCCGTGGGTGTAGCGCTCGCCGACCCACGAGACGAAACGGAAGATGCGGCCCTGGATCCCGAAATAGTTCCCGTACGCCTCGATCAAGTGCTCGGCCGAGGCCTTGGCCGCGCCGTAGAGCGAGGTCTGAATCAACGGCGCGTCCTCCGGCGTGGGGAAGCGCTCGGGCTCCCCGTAGACGGTGGCCGAGCTGGCGAAGACCACGCGGCGCGCGCCCGTCCGCCTCATCGCCTCGAGCACGCGGTGGGTCCCGATCGTGTTCTGCTCCAGATCCACGCGCGTGTCGCGCACGCCCCCCCGCACGTCGGCGTTCGCCGCGAAGTGGAAGACGGTATCGTGCCCCCGCATGGCGCGCCGCAGGCGCGCCTCGTCCAGGATGTCGCCGCGCACGAACCGCAGGCGCGCCTGGCCGCGGTGCCGCCGCAGGAAGAGCCTGCGCCCGGTGGAGAGGTTGTCGTAGACCGTGACGCGGCGTCCGCCCCTGATGAGGCGGTCGACGATGTGGCTGCCGATGAACCCGGCGCCGCCGGTCACGAAGGCGTTCATCTCAGGCCTGCCTCAGGTAGAACCCCAGGACGTGCCCGATGCCCATGTGGATCTCCTCCACGACGCCGTACTGCCCGCACCCGACGAGCAGCGGGACGTCCACCAGCGACTTGAGCTTGCCTCCGTCGAAGCCGAGCAGGGCGGCCGTGCGCGCGCCCTTGCGCCTGGCGTAACGCGCGGCCTCGAGGACGCTCGGCGAGTTTCCGCTGCCGCTGATCAGGATGACGATATCCCCCTTATTGAGAAGGTTCTCCATCTGGCGCGAGAAGACGGCGTCGTAGCCGATGTCGTTGGCGATCGCGGTCATGTAGGAGACGTTGTCGGTGAGCGCGACGCAGCGCAGAAGCGGCCCGCTCCCCGTGGCGGCCGTCTTCGCGAGGTCCGTGGCCATGTGCGAGGCGATGGCGGCCGATCCGCCGTTGCCCGCCACGAAGACCTGGCGCTTGGTGCCGCGCGCCGCTCTCAACCACCCCGCGACGTGCGCCACGGCCTTCAGGTCCACCGCCTCCCACTGGGCGGCGACCTCCTCGCGGTACCACCGCGCGAACGCCTCCGCGCTCAGGCCCGTGGGGCCCCTCCCGAAGGCGCGGTCCGCCCAGTCGCTGCCCCGGCCGATCGGCCTGCCCGACGTCCCTTTCTTCGCCATGATCCCCCTCAACCGCTGACGTAGACGATCTTAGAGCCCTCGGGCTCGAAACGGAACCGGATCTCGCGCCATCCCTTCATCGCCCGGCGCACGCCCTCCTGCTTCGACGGGTCGGCGTACAGGAGCAGGAAGCCCCCGCCCCCGGCCCCGAGGATCTTCCCGCCGACGGCGCCGGCACGGCGCGCCCTATCGTAGAGACGGTCGATCCCGCCCGTCGAGACCCCCTCGGCGAGGCTCCTCTTCATCAGCCACCCCTCGTGCAGGATGCGCCCGAAATCGTCGGCCCTTCCCGCCTGGAGCCGCTTGCGCGCCTCGTCGGCCAGCCCCCGCATGCCGCGCAGGACCCGCTTGTTCGCCTTCGACCGAGCCCTTGCCCGGCGCAGGATCGAACCCGCACGCCGCGTAATGCCGGTATAGAACAGCATCAGGCGCGCGTGCAGGCGCGTGAGCCCCCGCGGGGAGCATATGATCGGGCTCACGCGAACCTCCTCGTTCGGCAGAAACTCGATGAACTGGAAGCCCCCGTGGGCCGCGATGGTCTGGTCCTGCTTTCCGATGGGCTCCTTGACCCGCTCGATCTCCACCAGGCAGGCCTCCCGGGCCAGCTGCTCGGCCGGGACGTATTCGCCCTTGAAGGCGTGCAGCGCGTGCAGGAGCCCCACGGTGAAGCTCGACGAGGAACCCAGGCCCGTGCCGCCGGCGATATCGGCCATCGAGGCGATCTCGATCCCCCGGCGCACGCCGACCAGCCGCATGGCCTCGCGCACGAGTGGATGGCGGACTTCCGAGACGCGGTCGACGAGCTCGGTCCGCGAGTACTTGAGCATGATGCGCTCGTCGAAATAAGGATGCGCCGACACATACATATACTTGTCGATCGCGCTGCTCACCACGGCGCCCGGCTCGTCGCAGTAAAAAGATGCCAGGTCGGTCCCGCCCCCGGCGAAACTGATGCGGAAAGGCGTGCGAGAGATAATCATGGTCGCCTCCCACGACGATAGACGCGACCATTTCCTGCGCTATGCTCGGTCATGGTCGCCTCCCACGACGATAGACGCGACCATTTCCTGCGCTATGCTCGGTCATTCTCTGTTCCTCAATATCCAGTCGGCCGCCCCGGCCAGGTCGTCGACCGTCGCGTCGGGCCGGGCGTCCGGGCACGTCCCGTCGGCGCCCCCGGAGCCGGTGCGCACGAGCACCGCCCGGCATCCGGCGGCGCGGGCGGCGCCCACGTCCCGCGTGCTGTCGCCGACCATGAACGACCGCGCCAAGTCCACGCCGAAGCGCTCGGCCGCGGCCAGGAGCATCCCGGGCTTCGGCTTGCGGCACCCGCAGACGCGGCGGTAGCGGGGGTCGGCGGCCTCGGGATGGTGCGTCTCGGGGTGGTGGGGACAATAATAGATCGCGTCGAGCGACGCCCCCTCCCCGGCGAGCAGCTCCTCGAGCCGGCGATGGATCCTCCCGAGCCCCTCCTCATCGACGAGGTCCCTGGCCACGACCGGCTGGTTCGTCACGACGATGAGCAACGCCCCCGCCTCGCGCAGGCGGCGCAGCGCGGCGCCCGCGCCCGGAAGCAGGCGCAGCTGCTCGGGCACGGAGACCAATCCGGCGTCCCCGCTGATCGTTCCGTCCCTGTCCAGGAAAATCGCCCATTTCCCCTTCATGGCGCCGAAAGCCGTTTCCGGAAGGCCTCGTAGCGCTCCGGCGTCCCGATGTCGGCCACCCCCTTCTCGATCCGGTAGGCCATCAGGGTCTCGCCCTCGGCCACGGCCTTCGGGAATATGTCCCGGGCGAAATCGCTCGGCGCGTCTTGCGGAACGCGCTCGAGCATCCGCCTCCGGATCACCCAGATCGCGCCGCAGGCCACCTCGCCGGAGACCTTGCCCGAACCGCGGCGGCCGATCGCGCGGATGCGGCCGTCGTCGGCCACCTCGACCAGGTCCGAGTCCTCGGGGTGGTCGGTATGCCGGACGACCAGCGTCGCCGCGGCGTCATGGCCGGCGTGGAAGTCGAGCAGCGGCCGGCAAGGCATCTCGACGTAAAGGTCCCCGTAGACGATGAGCAGGTCTCCGCGGACGGCCTCTCCCAGGTCGCGCACCGCTCCCGCCGTTCCCCGCGGGACGGCCTCGATGCGGTAGTCGATCCTCATCCCCCAGCGAGAACCGTCGCCGAAGGTCTCCCGGACGCGCTCGGCGCGATAGCCCAGGCACAGGATTACCTCGTCAAAACCAGCGCTTTTCAGCCAACCGAGCTGGTGCTCGAGGAGCGGCTTGCCCCTAACGGACAGAAGCGCTTTCGGCTCGGCTGTGACCGGACGCATCCTCTCGCCCCGGCCGCCAGCTAAAATGGCCGCCTGTATCAGCATTTTTTCGACGCCTTGCAGCAACCGAGTATAGCAAAACTTGTCGAATCCTAGTATTATTCACCACATGAGCGACGCGGCCGGGCCGTTCTTCTCGGTCATCCTTCCCACCTATAACCGCGCGCGCATGGCGGCCGCGGCGGTCTTAAGCCTGCTGGGCCAGACCGACAAGGAGTTCGAATGCTTCGTGGTGGACGACGGCTCGACCGACGACACGCCGCGCGTCCTCGCGGCCCTGCCCAAGGACCCGCGCGTGAGCGTCCTGCGCATGGAGCGCAACCGGGGCCAGCACGTGTGCCGCAACCACGCGATACGCCGCGCCTCGGGCCGCTTCGTCACGTTCCTGGACTCCGACGACCTCTACCTTCCCGGGCGTCTGGAGGCGTTCCGGCGCGCGATCGAGAGCCGTCCGGCGGCCGGTTTCTGGTTCTCGAACGCGTACGTGCGGCGCTTCGGCCGGATCATCGGCCGGCTCTTCGACCCGGCGCGCGACATCCCGGAAGGCAAGGTCCCGGGCTACTACGCCGTGGGCGAGGAGTTCCTGCCGTACGTGACGACGAACGTCGCCGTCCGGCGCGAGGCCTTCGACGAGTTCGGCCTCTACCGCGAGGACCTGCGGATCCTCGAGGACACGGAGCTCTACGCGCGGATGCTCGCCGGCGGCCTGGAGGTGGGGGCGATCAGGGAGCCTCTGGCCGTGCGCTGCCTGCACGAATCGCAGATCACCCGCGATTACGAGCGCGACTTCGAGGAGGCCGTCCTGGCGCTCAAGGCCGGCGAGCCCCCGCCCGAGGTGGAGAGCCCCCGCCGACGGGAGCTGGCGGCGGAGGTGGCTGGCTACCTGCTCAAGAACGCGGAGCCGCTGCGGGCGCGCCGGCTGCTGGCCCGCGAGCTCGGGGAGGCGGCCCCGGCCCACCCGCTCTATCTCAAGACGTTCGCGCCCCCGGCGGCGCTGCGCCTGATGCGCTGGGCCCGCAAGCTGTATCTCGGCGCCCGGTACGCCCCCGCGTTCGCCCCGCCCGAGCTCAGGAAAGCCGGGCGGCTCATCGATCCCTACCTGGACCACGCCGCCCGCCTCTGAGGAGCCCATGCCCGGGACCTCCGGCTACTACGACGCGCGCAAGAATCCCCTGATCCCCGGCCTTTCCCTGCGGGTGCGCACGAAGGTTTACGAGCTGTTCTCCGCCCGCTTCGCGGACGCCGTGAAGGTGCTCGACGCGGGGGTCACCTCGGAGCGCGAGTCCATCGAGGCCAACTTCTTCGAGAAGCTCTTCCCCCACAAGGACCGGATCACGGCCGCCGGGACCGAGGACGCCGCCTTCCTCGAGAAGGAGTACCCGGGCCTGGTCTTCAAGAGGATCGAGCCCGGCGCCCCCCTCCCCTTCGGCGACGACGCCTTCGACGTGGCGTTCTGCCACGCCGTGATCGAGCATGTCGTGGAGCCGGAAGCGCGGAGGTTCTTCGTCTCGGAGCTCATCCGGGTCGCCAAGAGCGTGTTCTTGACCACTCCCAGCAGGTTTTTCCCGGTCGAGACGCACACGTTCATCCCGCTCCTGCACGTGCTCGCGCCGCGCCTGTTCTACTCCCTCCTGGATAAGAAGGTCCTGAGCAAGTTCTATAATAGCCGCAACCTGCGGCTCTTATCGCGCAAGGACTTGGAGGACCTCCTGGGCGCCTTCCCGGGCGTCTCCTTCAAGATCGAAAAGGTGCGGCTGTTCGGATTCACCTCGAACCTCGTCGCGATCATCGACAAGCCCCAAAAATACCGGTAAGCCGTCAGTAAGGCGGCGGGTTCAGTACCCCAGGACAAATCCGTCGACCACTTCGGAGTTGCGGTCAGCCCTTCGCCCGCGTCAGTCGGCCGGCGGCCGCGCCGAGGAGGCAGCCCGTGAAGAGGATCATCCACGCCATCAGGGGCAGGCGATGGCGTATGACCGCGAAAGACAGGCTGTGGATCAAGGTGAGCGAGAAGATGTGAATGGCGACCAGCGTGAACATCTCCTTGTTGGCCCGGCAGAGCCAGAGTCCCGCCAGGCCCATCGGGATCAGGAACCCTTCGCTCAGGAGGCTCACCCACTTGAGGTACCGGTAGGAATGGCCGTACTCCCTGGGATACGGGTAGAGGCGCCAGAGCTTGATGAAGTGCTTGAGCACGCGCTTCGCATACACGCCCGGCCGCTCGCGGACCTGCTTGAGCCCCTCGCGCACCATCAGGCGATACGCCTCCTCGGGATGACGATGGCGGAGCTTATCGAAGCGGGCGAGGACCGCGTCCTTGGCGGCGATCTCCCCTTCCGCCGGGAGGCCCTTGAGCTCCGGAGGAATCAGCATCGAAACGTACAGGTTGAACGGGGCGTACGGCGTGGAAAGGATTACTTCCCGATAATAGATGTAGGTGCGCGCGGGCCACGGCCCGTAGGCCGCGGCGAAGCAGGCGAAATAGAGCGCCAGGCGCGCCCATCGTCTCTCCTGCCGGAGCAGCCCGACCGCCGCCAAGGCGCTGAGCACGGCGAACGGGAAATGGGTGAAGCTGACCAGGCAGGTCCACCCGTTGGCCAGCCCGGCCCACGCCAGCCCCCACGCCGTGGGCGCTCTCAGCCACCGCAGCCAGAGCCAGACGCATAGCACGCAGAAGAAACCGAAAACGGCCTCCCGGTAGGGATGGACGCTGTAGTAGACGTAATAGGGATAGAACGCGGCCAGGACCGCGGCCGCCCACGCCGCCCGCCGGCCCAGGTTCGTCCACGCGATAGCCCAGACCAGGACGATCGTCCCGAGGTTGAACAGGCACAGCACCGCCAGGGTCGTCGCGAACCCCGGGCCCGCCAGGGCGTATCCGAAAGCCAGGACGATCGGGAAGCCCGGCTCCCGCTCGATCGAGGGCACGTCCGGATCGTTGACGACGTATCTCCCCTCCGTCGCCAGATGGAGGGCGAGGGGCGCGTACTCGTCGATGTTCTCCCGCCAGGCCCCCTTCCCGTGCGCGTAGAGGCCGTATCCCACGCGCGCCAGGAGCGCCGCGGCGAGAAGCGCGGCGAGCAGGCCCAAGCGGAGCCTTCTGCCGCGGGGATCCAGCGGCGCGACCGGGTCCGGGCCGAACATGGCGGACGTCTCGCGGCTCATCGTTTGAGGGCGTACACCTCCACCGTGCCGCCCCTGCGGACGGCGGCCTCCAGCAAGGTAAGGGCCAGCGACAGCGGCAGGAGCAGCGGCAGGAGAAGGAATATCCCGAGCGCCTGGAAGGGATGGCGCAGGATCGGAACGACGCGGGAGCTGCGGTTCTTAAGCCAGGAATAAAGGAAGTCGAACTCGAAGCCGAGGGCGTTGTAGAAGCTCTGCAGCCACCCGTAGGGGTTCTGCTCCAGGGAGAAATGGTCCGCCTGCACGACGCTGAAGCCGCGGCGCTCCAGCTCCGCGGCGAGCGAGCCGAGCCCGAAGTGGTAGTGGTGGCGCGGGACGTCCAGATGGAACCAATCGGCGCCCGTCAAGCGCGCCTGCAGGCTCTCGCTGTTGGGGACCGCGACCACGAGAAGCCCGCCCTTTTTGAGGAGTTCGCCCGCCCGGCGCAGCGCCTCGAACGGCCGCCGGAAATGCTCCAGGGAATGCCAGAAGATGACCACGTCGAAGGACTCCGGAGAGTGGGGAGCGGTCCTAAAATCGCCGACATGCACATCGAGCCCCATGCGGCGGCGCGCATGCCAGGCCGCGTGCTCGGAGATCTCGACGCCTGAAGGCTCGTATCCGAACGACTTCAGATAGCCGAGGATGATGCCGCGGCCGCAGCCCACGTCCAGGACCCGGCCCGCGGGCACGCGCCTGCGGATCACGCGCGCCCGCCGGTAACGGAACAGGCGCACGAGCACCTCGAGCGCCCAGTGGAACCTGACGTTCTCCTCCCCGTAGTACGCCGGGGGATACCACTTCCCGATCTCATCCTCGGAGGGCGCGGGAACGGTCCAGCCGAGCCCGCACGCCCCGCACCGGACGACGCCAAACGGCGGGCCGCCCTCCGGGAGGCCCTTGGCGCGAAAGTCCGTCCCGCCGGCTTTGGAGCCGCAGGCCGGGCAGGGACCGGGGTCGCCGCCGGCTTCGCTCACGCGGACTCCGACTCGAGCCAGCGCCAGAGGCGGTCGAGGCCGCGGCGGACCGACGTGCGCGGCTTCCAGCCCAGCTCCCGACGGGCCTTGCGGACGTCGGAGACGTAGACGCGCTGGTCGCCGGGGCGCCATCCGCGGCGCTTGACCGGGACGCGGCGGCCCCGCTTGCGCGCGATCCAGTCGAGCAGCTCCAAGAGCGACAGGGTGTTCGCCGGGCCGCCTCCGATGTTGTAGACCCTTCCGGCCGAGCGGCCCCGCCGCCGGTAAGCGACGTCGAAGGCCTCGACGAGATCCTCTACGAAGAGCACGTCGCGTACCTGGAGGCCATCGCCGTAGAGCGTGATCCCCTTCCCGGCCTGGGCCGCCTTCATGAAGTGGGCGACCCACCCCTGGTCCTCGTTGCCGTGCTGGTGCGGCCCGTAGATGCACGACTGCCGGAAGACCGCGGTGGGCATCCCGTAGATGCGGCGATAGTCGCGGAAGTACTGGTCGGCGGCCCCCTTCGAGCAGCCGTACGGGGAGTGGAAGTCGAGCGGCTCGCCCTCCGGGATCCCGTTCGGCCGGCCGACGTACCCGTAGCGCCCGCCCGAGAGCCTCACGCGAACGCCCTCCATGCCGCCGTAGACCTTGTTCGTGGATGCATAGAGCACGAACGGACGCTTGCGCAGGCGGCGCAGGGCCTCGAGGACGTGGACGCTGCCGAGCGCGTTGATGTCGAAATCGCTCAGCGGGTCCTCGACCGAGGTCGTCACCGCGACCTGCGCGGCCAGGTGGAGGACCATGCTCAGGCCGCGGGAGTTGCTCCGGACCCAGCGCTCGACGGCCGCGAGGCTGCGCAGGTCGCCGAGACGGAAATCGACGTCCCCCTGGCGGCGCAGCCAGGCCAGGTTGTCCCGCGTGCCGCGGCGGGAGAGGTTGTCGAACACCGATACCGACCAGCCCTTCCGGAGGTAGTGGTAGGCGGCGTTGACGCCGATGAAGCCGGCGCCGCCGGTGATGAGGACTTTCTTCTTCATGGATCGTTCACCTCTTTGCGGATTTGAAACACCGTGATCTCGATGTTCGCCATGGTGTACTTGCCGTGGACGGGCACCCACGAAAGGAGGCGCTCCGGCTCGAAGGCAGCGGCCTTCTCGTAGTACCGTTCGAGGAAATCCGCGAGCCGCTCGCGGGCCCGGGGCGCGCTGGCGACGACGAACTCGGGCAGCGAGCGGCCCTTCAAGTGGCGCTCCTCGGCGAACAGGACGATGTCGTATTGGTCGAACCGCAACGGCGGCGTATCCGAGTACTGCGGCGGCGCCACCAACCCGACCGTGCTCCCCGGAGGAATATTCTCGGCGATCCACCGGGACGCCCTGAGCTGCGTGCTCCGGCCCCGCGCCTCCCGGGCAAAATTATGGAGGTAAGAGGCGCTGATGGTCCCCGAGCTCAACAGCACGAGCGCCGTCAGGGCCCAAGCCGCCCCGCGCGAGCGGCGCGCCAGCGGCCCCCATAACACCCGCGCGGCGAACAGCGCGCCCAAGGCGAAGAACGGCAGGAAGTACCGCCCGCGGGCGAAGTCCACCTTCTCCCGCCCGGCGAGGTGCAACAGCCCGAAGAGGAAGACCGCCGCAAACAGGCGGTCGGACCTCTCTTCGCCGCGCCACAGCAGCCAGGCGACGCCAAAGAGCGCCGCCGGCGTCAGCGCGTGGCCCCAGTTCAGTACGAGATACTCCGACAAGAAGGCCCGGAGCCCGGCCAACGAGAATGTGAAGGGGTCGTTGTGAAGGATCCAGACCAGCTGGGTGACGTGCTTCTCGAAGCGAAGAAAGAGGTAGGGATTGGTCGCCATGAACACGACACCCGCGGCCGCGGCCGCCTCGGCCGTTTCAAGCAGCGCTTGCCCCCAGCCCCTGCCCGAGGAGGACGTCCGGAACAGCGGCGCCGTCAACAGCAGCGCGGCCGGCCAGTACGCGAACGCCGAACCGACGGACAGCCCCACGGCCGCCCCGGCGACGAGCAGGTCCCGGCGCGTCCCGTGCTCGAGATACGGCTGGAGCCGCCAACATGCGACAAGAAACCAGAGCGCGGCCCACCCGTACGGGTTGAGAAGATGCTGCATGGAGCACACCACCGGGCTCAGGAGGAAAAAGGACGCCGCCGCCAGGCCCACGGGACGGCCGCCGACGGACCTGCCCAAGGCGCAGAGCAGGACCACGCAGCCCATAAAGCAGAGCACATTGAACAGCCGCCCCGCCATGAAGATGCGCGCCATGCGGCGCACATCCCTAAAATACACGGTGACGTCGGAAGTGACGCGCAGCGCCCGCACGGCCGCCAGCGCCGCGTAGTACGCCCCGATCGGGTAGAGATAAGCGCACCCGTAATCGACGCCGAAGGGCTCGAAGTCCAGCTCGCGGGGCCTCATGCGGCTGAGGAAGGTCAGGGTCTTCTGCTCGTCCGCGTAGGCCGAACGCAGGTAATAGGACCGGTAGGAGCTCAACAGCCGGTCGGGCGGGAGCCTCCATCCGCGCGGGATCACGACGGCCTCGGTGATGAGGTCGGCCGGGATGCGGTCTCCCCGCTCGAGGCGCTGATAGAGCTCCCCCCGGCCCTCGGCCATGCGGCGGTGAAGCTCGGGGTCGCCGATCCGATCGGCGGGCAACAGATGGCGCAGCCGCTCAGGCGACGGGAGGCCCCATCCGATCCCGCACAGGCCGATCCCGAGCGCCAGCAACGCCAGGGCCGCTTCGGCCAGCGGACGCTCTTTCATGACATGGTGGCTTCTGGAGACAAAGATTTGAGATTTCTTTTAGCAGGTTTTTACTGTAAAATCAACCGATATGCTCAGCGTTTCCGCGGTGGTGCCCACCTACAACGAGCGCGAGAACATCGTCATCCTCGCGCGCCAGATCCACGAGGCGCTGGCCGGCCGCGAGCACGAGATACTCGTCGTGGACGACCGTTCTCCGGACGGAACGGGGGAGGCCGTCGAGGCCCTCGCGAAGGACATCCCGGGCCTGAGCCTGGTCACCAAAGAGAGGCGGGAGGGGATCGGCGCCGCCCTGCGTTACGGCTACGACCGGGCCCGCTGCGACGTTCTCGTCTCGATGGACGCCGATCTTTCCTTCTCCACGCGAGATATAACCCTGCTCATCGAGCGGATCGAAGCCGGATATGACCTGGTCCTCGGCTGCCGCCACACCAAGGGCGGCGAGTACGAGACCCCCACGTGGAAGGTCAAGCTCAAGTACCTGATTAGCCGCCTCGGGAACCTCGTCGTGGGCTGGATGACCGGCCTGCATATCCACGACTTCTCGGCCAACTTCCGCGCGATCCGCCGCGGCGTGTGGCGCGACATCCAGACCCAGGAGAACACCAACTCGCTCCTGCTCGAGATGATCCTTAAGGTGAACCACTGCGGCTACAAGATCGCCGAGGTCCCGGTCGCGTTCGCGGACCGCCTCCACGGCGAGTCCAAGCTCAACCTCGCGGTGGAGGCGCCCAAGTTCCTGGCGAAGCTCGTCTACTATACGCTGAAGTTCCGCGTGGCCGGAGCCCGCCGCTAGAGTCGGCTTTGATATAATGACCCGGGTTCAATCGCCACCTCCGATGCCCGCCCGATCACCTCACGCCCGGCTTCGCCGATCGCCCCCGAAGGTCCCCGTGGGCTGGGTGCGCATCTCTCCGCGCGCCCGCAGGTATGTCCGCAAGGTGCTCGCGGACGAGAGGCTCTCGTACGGCCCCTTCCTCCGGCGGTTCGAGAATGGATTCGCCTCGCTCCACGGGACCCGCTGGGCCGTCACCTGCAACTCGGGCACCAGCGCACTGCACGTGGCGATCGCGGCCCTTCAGGCCCGGGGACGCTGGAAGCCCGGCGACGAGGCGCTCGTTCCGGCGGTCACGTTCGTGGCCACGGCCAACATGGCGGTGCTCCAGGGGCTCAAGCCGGTCTTCGTCGACGTCCATCCGCGGACCTACAACATGGACCCCGGCCAGGTGGAGCGGCACATCACCCGGCGGACCCGCCTCATGATCCCAGCGCACCTCTTCGGCCAGCCCGCGGACATGGGCCCCCTGATGCGGATCGCCCGGCGGCACAACCTGAAGGTCGTGGAGGACTCCTGCGAGACCATGTTCGCCCGGTACCACGGGCGGTCCGTGGGCTCTTTCGGGCACGTCGGCTGCTTTTCCACCTACGCGGCCCACCTGCTGGTGACCGGCGTGGGCGGGCTCGCCGTCACGAGCTCGCCCCCCCTGGCGGTCGCGCTCCGTTCCCTGGTGAACCACGGCCGCGACTCGATCTATCTCTCTATCGACGACGACGCGGCGAGGAGCCGGCTCCGGGAAGTCGTGGCCAGACGGTTCCGTTTCGTCCGCATGGGCTTCAGCTACCGCCTCACGGAGATGGAGGGAGCCCTCGGCCTGGCGCAGCTCGAGGAGCGGGACGCGATGCTCAAGAAGCGGCGCCGCAACGCCGCCTACCTGCTCCGGAGGCTGCGTCCCTACGAGGAGTTCCTCCAGCTGCCCTGGTGGCCGGACGGGGTGGACCACTCCTTCATGATGTTCCCGATCGTCCTGTCGGCGCGCGTCTCGAAGGCCCGGCTCACGCTGTTCCTCGAAAAGCGGGGCGTCGAGACGCGGGACATGCTGCCCCTCATCAACCAGCCGTACTACGTGCGGATGTTCGGCGATCTTGAGAAGCGCTACCCGGTGGCCCGGAGGATCAATCGCGGCGGGTTCTACATAGGGTGCCACCCGGGCCTCGGGCGGGCGGAGCTCGATCACGTCATCGACAGCTTCGACACATTCTTCAGACGCTTTCGGAGGCGATCATGAGGCGCAAGAAAGCCTTGATCACGGGAATCACCGGCCAGGACGGGTCCTACTTGGCCGAGCTGCTGCTGGGGAAAGGCTACTCGGTCCACGGCATCGTCCGGCGATCGAGCTCCATGAACCGCGGACGCATAGACCATCTCTTCGCGGCGCCGCGCCATCCCCGCCGGAGGTTCAACCTGCACTACGGGGACCTCACCGACGGCAGCAGCCTGAACCGCATCCTGGAGAAGGTACGGCCGGACGAGATATACCACCTGGGGGCGCAGAGCCACGTCCGCGTGAGCTTCGAGGTGCCCGAGTACACGGGCGACGTGACGGGCCTGGGGTGCCTCCGGCTCCTGGACGCGCTGAAGGATACGCGGATGAAGGCGCGGTTCTACCAGGCCTCCTCCAGCGAGATGTTCGGCAACGCCAAGGAGGTGCCCCAGAAGGAGACGACGCGGTTTTGTCCCGCCAGCCCGTATGCCTGCGCTAAGGTGTACGCCTACCACCTCACCGTGAACTACCGCGAGGCCTACGGCTTGTTCGCCTGCAACGGCATCCTGTTCAACCACGAGTCCCCCAGGCGCGGAGAGAACTTCGTGTCCCGCAAGATCGCCCGGGGAGTGGCCCGCATCAAGGCGGGGGTCGAGAAGAAGCTCCACCTCGGGAACCTCGAGGCCCGCCGGGACTGGGGTTTCGCCCCCGAATACGTCGAAGCCATGTGGCTGATGCTGCAGCAGGACAAGCCGGGCGATTACGTCATCGCCACCGCGGAGAGCCATACGGTGCGGGAGTTCGTCGAGCTGGCGTTCGCGCACGCGGGCCTGGACTGGAAGAAGCACGTCGAGATCGACCCGCGCTATTTCCGCCCGACCGAGGTAGCCCACCTGCGGGGGGACTTCTCGAAGGCCCGGCGCGTCCTCAAGTGGAAGCCAAAGGTCAAGTTCAAAGAATTGGTCCGGATCATGGTGGACGCGGAGATGAGGGCGGCCAGTCTCGCCGAAGCGTGACGGGGTTCTGGGACGGCAAGAAGGTCCTGGTCACCGGGGGCGCCGGGTTCATCGGCGGCCACCTCGTGGAGCTCCTGGTCCATCGGGGAGCGCGGGTGCGGGTGCCGCAAGAGCCCGGGAAGGACCTTTCCCTCCCCCGAGAGCTCCGGCCCTCGGTGGAGCTCCTTTCCGGCGACCTCTTGGACCCCGGCTTCTGCCGCAAGGCGGCCCGCGGCCAGGAGGTCGTGATGGACCTCGCCGCCGTCGTCGGGGGCATCCACTACAACATCGCCCGCCCCGCGTCGATCTTCCGGGACAACCTCCGGCTCTTCATGAACGTCCTCGAGGCCGCCCGGCTGGAGGGCGCCGAGCGCTTCCTCGTCACCAGCTCGGCGTCCGTCTACCCGCGCCGCTGCAGTCAGCCGACCCCGGAGGATGAGGGATTCGCGGGCGTCCCGGAGCCGACCACCGAGGGGTACGGATGGGCCAAACGCATGGCGGAGTTCCTCGGGGCCGCCTACCGGAAGGAATACGGGATGCGCGTCGGTATCGCCCGCCCCCAGAACGCCTACGGACCCCGGTGCAATTTCGACCCGAAGCGATCGCACGTCATCCCGGCCCTGATCCGCCGGGTCGTCGAAGGCGAGGCCCCCCTTCGAGTCTGGGGGGACGGGAGCCAAAGCCTGACGTTCCTGTACGTCACCGATCTCGTCCGCGGCCTCCTGGCGGTGGCCGAGCGCCACGCGGAGGCGGATCCGATCAACCTCGGCAGCGCCGAAAGCATCCGCATCCGGGACCTGGTGAAGCTCATCTGCGAGGCGGCTGGAGCCGAACCCGAGATCGTCTTCGACACCTCGGCCCCGACCGGCCAGCCCCGCCGGCAATGCGACACCCGCAAGGCGGAGGAAGTCCTCGGCTTTCGGCCGGAGGTGCCGCTGCGCGAAGGACTCCGAAGGACCGTGGAGTGGTACCGCCAGAACAAGCGGACATGGGCGTGAAACAGCAGGAAGGCCCCGGACGATCCCGACGGCCGGCGGAGCCAGGGCCGCCCTCGTGGCGCAGGTCCGTGATCGGACGGCGTTCCTCGAGCGCGGCGGCGATCCGCTCGCGCGGCGACGCCAGGCTCCGGCCCTCGTTTTAGGCCGGGACGACCAGACGCACGGGGACGGCCGACGGGGTCATCGCATATTCCTGAACGACTTCCACCAGAAGCGCGCGGCCGTGCGCAGGTAGCCGAAGCCGAGCGCCAAGATGCGCGCTTTCGACGTCCCCGCGGCGCGCCAGACATACCGGATCGGCACCTCCACGGCGCTCCCCCCATTGCGCAGGATCTCGAGCAGCGTTTCCTGCTGGAACTCGAACCCCGCCGAGCTCCCCTCGATCCCGCGCAGCGCGCCGGCGCGGTAGAGCCGGAAACCGCTCGAGGAGTCGGCCACCGGGAGCCGCAGCGCCAGACGGAAGAAGCCGTTGAGCAGCCGCGTGAGCCACCGGCGGTGGGCCGGCAGCTCCAGATCCCCGCCCGGCACCAGCCGCGACCCCACGACGACATCGGCCTCGTGGCGGCGGCGCCACATCTCCGAAAAAGTCTCGACCGGGTGCGACCCGTCGCCGTCCATCACGAGGATGAACCCGCCCCGGGCCGCGGCGATCCCCCGGCGCAGGGACTCGGCGAACCCGCCGCAATCCTCCATCGCCCGCGCCCCGGCGGCCCGGGCCTCCCGGCAGGTGCCGTCGGAGGAGCCGCCGTCGACCACGATCACCTCGCAGGCCGCGCCCAGCCGCCCGGCCTCGGCCCGCACGCCGCGCACCACGCCCCCGATGCTCGCCGCCTCGTTGACCGTGGGGATGACGACGCTCAGCTCGGGCTCGCTCATCGCGCCCCGCCTCCTCCGCCGGGCCCGGGCCCGGCGGGCCGCGGCCGGCCCGGCGGCATCCGCTTCAACTCATACTCTCCTTGAGGCCGGCCGCGTACGCCTCCCATTGGGCGCGCGAAGCGAGCATCCTCTCCAGGCCCCGCCGCCCTCCGGGGAGCGGCGCCCCCAGAAGCCCCGCCGCCTTCGCGCAGTCGAGCGACGAGCTGCCGGGGCGCTTCGCGGTCCGCGGGGACGCGAACGCCTCGGCGGGCACGGCGTCGAGAAGCGAGGCGTCGAGCCCGAAGACGTCGGCGACCGCCCTCGCCCATCCGGCCCGCGTGAACCTTTCCGAGCCGGCCGCGTGAAAGACTCCCGAAGCGCCGCTCTCCAGGAGCTCCGCCAGGACCGCGGCCACGTCCTGGGCGTAGGTCGGGTTATAGTACTGGTCGGACGCGACCCGGACCCGGCGCCCTTGGCCGAGCTCCTTCAGAAGCCGGACGACGAAGTTCTTGGGGCGGAGCTCCCAGCCGAAGAGCCCCGAAAGCCGCAGCACCAGGGCCCCCGCGCCCATCCCGGCGAGCTCCCTCTCGACGGCGAGCTTCTGGCGCCCGTACTCGTTGAGCGGGCGCGGCTCGTCCTCCTCGCGGTAGGAGTCCATGCCTCCGTCGAACACGTAATCGGACGAGAAGAAGACGAAGCGGGCCCCCAGCTCGCGCGCCTCGTGCGCCACGGCCAGCGTGGCGTCGACGTTCAGGCGCCGCGTCTCATCGGGATGGGTCTCGCAGTGGTCGACGTGCGGGTTCGAGGCCGGCAGGACCACCGCGTCGGGACGCGCCTCCCGCATAAGAGCCGAGGCCGCCCCCGCCTCCAACAAGTCGAAACGCCGCAGCCCGCCGAGAGCGAGGCTCAGGCGGGTGCCCACCACCTCCCAGCCCCTCCGGGCCGACCAGCGGCGGTAGAGCGTATGACCGAGCAGCCCCGTGGCCCCGATGATGAGGACTTTCATTTTCCAGGTGGAGCGCGGTCGGATTATACTAACATATAGCCCCATGAAAGGAACGGGAAGCTCTTCGCGGGCCGTCCGCTTCAGCTGGAACATGTTCTGGAACATCTCGGGCCAGACCGCGCTCATCGTCCTGAGCATCCTGCTCGTTCCCTATATCGTCCGGGGCCTCGGCGTGGAAGGCTACGCCCTCTACGGGCTCATCGGGCTGATCACGGGCTATCTGACGCTGCTGACGATGGGGGCGGGCGCGGCCACGCTGAAGTACGTCGCCGAATACCTCGCCAAGGACGACCGCCAAGGCCTGCGCGTCACGTGGAACCTGACGCTGTTTTTTCACGTGGCGGGGGTCTTGATAGGGGCCGCGGCCGTGTTCTTGTTGCGGCGCCATCTGGTGGCGTCCTTCTTCAATGTGGACCCTTCCCTCCAGGACGCCGCGGCCTGGGTCCTCGCCTGCGCGGCGGCCGGGGCGGTCTTCTTTTCTCTGACGCAGTTCGCCGTGGCGGTCTTCCAGGGGATGCAGCGCTTCGGGCTGGCCAGCCTCGTCGCGGTGCTGCAGACCGGCGGGTTCCTCGCGGGGAGCGCCATGCTCCTGGCCACGGGGCTGCACCTGCGGGCCGTGGGCGGGCTGTATGCCGCTCTCCACGCGGTCTTGGCCGGCGTGTTCCTGTTCGTGGTCTTCCGCCTCATGCGCGAGCGGATCGGTCCGGGCGGACTGCATGCCGCCATCGACGCGGTCCGCCTCCTGGTCCGCGGACGGAACGGTCCGCGCCCCCCGGAAGGCTCCGCGGACGCGCCGGTCAGGGAGCGGGTGCTGTTCGGCTACGCGATACAGAACTGGCTGTTCCAGATAGGCTGGGCCGTCTTGTTCCAGTGGGACAAATTCGTCATCGGCTACTTCTACCCCCTGTCGCAATTGACGTACTATCTGATCCCGGCCTTCATCCTCCAGAAGTTCTGGGTCCTCCCGAACTCGGTCCTGGTGACGGCCCTTCCGGTCATCAGCGAGTTGTCCGGCACGGGCGACCAATCGTCCCTCAAGAAGGTCCACAACCAGTGCAGCCAGCTGGTGCTATGGCTCGTGCTCCCGGGATTCATCGTCCTCGCCGTTTTCGCCCCCCACTTCCTGACCCTATGGCTGGGATCCGAGTTCTCCGTACAGGGAGTCTGGCCGCTCCGGTTCCTGCTCATCGGATACTTTTTCTACCTGCTGGGCTCCATGCCGGTCACGGCGGCCTTCGGGACGGGCAGGCCGCAGTACGCGCTCGCGTGCATGGCGACCCAGGCTTTTGTCTGCGTGGGCTTCTGGGTGCTGCTCATCCCGCGCTACGGGATCGTGGGGGCGGCGCTGTCCTTCGCCCTCGCCCAGATCCTGGTCAACATCCCCTGGGTGCTGTTTATAAGCGCGCGCTTCTTCGGCATGTCGCCCCTCGAGTATCTGAGGAAGGTCCTCTTGCGGCCTCTCGCCGCGGGCGTCGTGCTGATGGCCCTCGTATGGCCGCTTCGGAGCGTCGCGTGGCGCTGGCCGGGACTCATCGCTCTCGCCGCCGCCGCCGCGGCGGTCTACTACCTCGTCGGCCTCCGGCTCTTGGGGCGCGAGGAGCGGGACACCCTCCGGCATCTGCTGGACGCCGTGTTGCGCCGGAGATCTGCGCAGGGCGCATAGACCGGGCCTGGAGCAGGACCCGTCGCGCTCTTAGTCGACGTTTGCCGCGGAAATTCGGGCGCGATCACCGCCCGGGACGCTTTTGCCGCGAACCACTAATTGGTAAACTTGTGCCGCTTTCATGCGCATCGCGATCGAAGAGCCGCTGCACGGCGGCGGCAGGGGCGGCGTCAGCGTCTACACCCGCCACCTGATCCATGAGCTCAGCCGGCTGGATCCCGGCGACGAATACCACCTGTTCGCCTACTTTTTCCGGGATTACGCGGCGAAGCGCGCACGCTTGGCTCCTCCCGACGGGGCCCGCTACCGGCTCATGATCCCCCGCTGGCCGGAGTCGGCGGTGAGCCTCTTCGAATGGCGGCTCGGGCTGCCCTGCATCGGCGCCTATCTGAGGCTGCGCGGAGTCGACCTGCTCCACGCGCACAGGATCCCGCGACGGCGGCTGCTGCCGACGGTCACGACCGTCTACGACCTCTTCCCCGTCGTCCATCCGGAGTGGACCACTCCGTACCTCACGGACCTATGGAACTCCGTCCTGAAGCCAGGCATGGACCGTGTCGACAAAGTGATCGCCATCTCGGAGCACACGAAGAAGGACCTCGTCGAGCGCTGGAACGTGAAGCCCGAGCGCATCGAGGTGATCCTGTGGGGCGTCGACCGGTCCCGCTTCCGGCCCCTCGAGGCGCCGGCGCTGGAGGTCGTCCGGTCCCGCTACGGACTGCCGGCGCGCTATCTCCTGATGATCGGCCCGTTCGACCCCTGGTGCGATCCGGCCAACTCGATCCGGGCCCTGGCTGCCCTGCCCGACTCCCTCGCCGACACGCACCTCGTGATGGCCGGCCAGCCCGGCGCCTGCCACGACGCGGCGCGGCGGCTGATCGAGGATGCGGGGCTGGCCGGACGCGTGCGCTGGCTCGGGCACGTCCCCCAGGACGACCTCGTGGGCCTCTACAACCTCGCCGACGCGCTCGTCTTCGCCTCGTACTACGAGGGGTTCGGGCTCCCGGTCCTCGAGGCCATGGCCTGCGGGACCCCGGTTGTCACCTCGAACGTCACCTCCCTGCCCGAGGTGGCGGCGGACGCCGCCCTCCTGGTGGCTCCGGACGACGTCGACGGGCTCCGCGACGCCCTGAGGCGCGTCCTCGACGACGACGCTCTCCGGCGGACGTTGCGGGACAAGGGACTGCGGCGCGCGGCCTCGGCCACCTGGGAGAAGACGGCCCGCGACACCCTGGCCGTCTACCGTTCGCTCTCATGAGGCTCGCGAAAGCCTTTCCCGCGGCGGTCTGGCTGGCTTTAGCGGCCGCCTGGCTCTTCCGGATCTGGCTCGCGCTCGTCAATCCCGAGCACACGCTGGGCAAACCCTTTTTGTCCGAGTACCATACCCTGGGCCTGCATCTGGCCCGCGACGGGTTCCTGGGCTTCGACTGGACGGGCCCCTCCGCCTTCCGCCTGCCCCTCTACCCGATCCTCGTCGCCGGGGCCCTGCTGCTGTCCCCCGACGTCCACGCGCGGGTCCCGATCCATTTTCTGAACATCGTCCTGAGCTCGCTGACGATCCTGCTGACGTACCGCCTGGCGCTGCGGTTCAGCGGCGAGCGGCGCGCCGTCCTGGCCTGCTGGCTGACGGCGCTCAACCCGGCGCTGGGCCAGCTCGACTTGATGGAGGGGCCCGAACCGCTCTACGCGACCCTGCTGGTCCTCACGGCCTGGGCTCTCGTCGGCTTATGGGAGCGGCCCGACCGCGCCGGGCGGTGGGGCGCGAGCGGGCTCTTGATCGGGCTGAGCCTGCTCTGCCGCTCGACCATGCTCGCGTTTCCCTTCCTCCTGATCGCCGCCGCCCCCTGGCTGCTGCCGCGCAGCCTGTCGTGGAAGAAGGCTTTGCTCCTAGTCGGCTGCTCGTTCGTCGTCCTGACGCCGTGGGTCTCGCGCAACTGGGCCCGCTTCGGCCGGATCATCCTTTTCGAGGACGGCATGGGCTGGCACAGCCTCTACCAGAGCACGACGGGGGTCCGCGGCATCCAGCCCGACGAGGACCTTCCCGAACCGTTCCGGACGTATTTCCTGACCAAGGACCCCCGGGTGGGCCCCGTCTCCAAGGAGGCCGCGCTCCGGAGCATACGCGAGCGCCCGCTGCGCTACGCCGGCTACTGCGTCGGGCGCCTTCGCTACCTCTGGCTCCGGAGCGGGTGGGCCGAGCGGACGTTCCGCCTGGGGGACGGCTTCCACGAGTACCGCCGCCGCGGACAGTGGCTCCGGGCCGGGACAAAAGCGCTCTTTAAAATCCTAGAATTGGCGTTCGTGGCGGCGGCTGCCTGGGGGATGCTCCTGAGTTGGAGGACGGGAGCCGCGCAGCCGCTGGTCTTGATGGTGCTCTACATGAACATCCACGTCTTGACGATAGGGGACCCGCGCTACACGATGCCCGTCCTGCCCCTGCTCGCCGTGTTCGCCGCCTGGGGGATGTCGGAAGCGGCCCGGCTGGCCCGCGGGGAGGCGCGAGCGTGAATCGGGACGTTCCGCGCTACGGCTACGAGCCCGGCGTCGCGGCCCGGCACCCGTACCTGGTCTACATCTTCGCCTACAACGAGGGCGCCAAGCTCGAGACCCAGCTCCGTCGCTTCCCCCCGGCCTCCGAGCGCGGCTACGACCTCATGCTGGGCGACGACGGCTCGACCGACGGCTCGACCCCGCCCCGCCTCATCTCCGAGTTCGGGCTGCGCGGGATCACGCGCCTCGAGCGCAACATGGGCCTCAGCCCCAACATCAAGGCCGGCATGGACTGGTACCTCCGGAGGGACTACCGGGCCGTCGTCCTCATGAACGGCAACGACCGCGACGGGGTGGACGCCGTCCCGCGCTTCCTGCAGAAGCTCGAGGCGGGCTACGACTACGTCCAGGGCTCCCGCTTCCGGCCGGGAGGCAGGCACATCAACACCCCGCCCTATCGCTTCCTCGCGATCCGCCTGGTGCACGCGCCTCTTTTCTCGCTCGCCGCGCTCCGATGGATGACCGACACGACCAACGGCTACCGGGCGTTCTCGACCCGCACGTTGCGCGCGATGGGGGACGGACTCTTCTCGGAGCGGTTCCGGAAATACGAGGTCGAGCAGTACATGGCCTGGAAGGCGATCCGCTCGGGCCTGCGGACCTGCGAGATCCCCGTCACGCGGCGCTACGCGCCCCGCACGGGAGGCGCGAGCTTCACGAAGATCAGGCCCGGCATCGGCTGGTACGAAATGATCAAGCCGCTGGTCCTGCTGCTCGTGCGTTCGTACAAATGATCCCGGCGGCCCCCTCAACGCCGAGGGGGTTTTCGGGGGTCACGGTTACGTTGTATAAGTAGGCCCCCTCAACACCGAGGGGGTTTTCGGGGGTCACGGTTACGTTGTTTGTAATGGAGGCGTCATGGCGAAGACAAAAGTCTTGATCACGGGCGGGGCCGGGTTCATCGGCTCGCACCTGGCGGACCACATGCTCTCCAACGGCTACGAGGTGAGCGTCCTCGACTCCCTCGAGCCGCAGGTCCACCCGGGGCGCCGGAAGCCGGACTACCTGAACCCCGAGGTCAAGCTCTGGGCCGGGCGGGTCGGCGACCGGGGCCTGCTGGACCGGGCTCTCGACGGGGTCGAGGTCGTCGTGCACCTCGCCAGCGTGGTGGGCGTGGGCCAGTCCATGTACGAGATCGAACGCTACACCCTCAGCAACGTCGCCGATACGGCGACGCTCCTAGAAGTCCTGACCCAGCGGCAGCCGCGCGTCCGGCGGCTCGTCGTGGCCTCCTCCATGAGCCTCTACGGGGAGGGCCTCTACCGGTGCCCGGGCTGCGGCGCGGACCGCGCGCCGGCGGTCCGCCCGGTCGAGCAGCTCAAGGCGCGGGACTGGGAGATGCGCTGCCCGGACTGCCGCGGGGCCATGGAGCCGCTGCCGACGCCGGAGGACAAGCTCCCCCAGCCGACGTCCGTCTACGCGATCAATAAGCGGGACCAGGAGGAGATGTGCCTCTCCATCGGACGCGCCTACAAGATCCCGACGGTCGCGCTCCGGTTCTTCAACGTCTTCGGCACCCGGCAGGCGCTCTCGAACCCGTACACCGGGGTCGTCGCCATCTTCTCGGGACGGCTGCTCAACGACAGGCCGCCGATCATATTCGAGGACGGGAGGCAGAGCCGGGACTTCATCCACGTCTCGGACCTCGCCCGCGCGCTGCGCCTGGCCGTCGAGAGGGCCGACGTCTCCTACGAAGCGATCAACCTCGGTTCCGGCAAGCCGGTGACCGTCCTCGAGGTGGCCCGGTCGCTCTCGGAGCTGCTCGGCCGGCGCGGCGAGCCGCGGATCGTCAACGAGTTCCGCGAGGGGGACATCCGCCACTGCTTCGCCGACGGGGCCAAGGCCAAGCGGCTGCTCGGCTTCTCGCCGGACAAGTCCTTCTCCGACGGCATGCGGGAGCTCCTGGACTGGATGCGGACGCAGAAGCCGGAGGACAGCGGCGACGCGGCCTACGCCGAGCTGAAGAAACGCCAGCTCGCCGGCTGAGCCCCGGCGCCCCATATGCGGATCGGGATCGAAATCAGCTCGGCTCTCAACGAGGGGAGCGGGCTTCGGCGCTACATCGAGCTGCTGCTCGACGCGCTGGCCCGCGTGGACCGCGAGAACGAGTATTTTCTCTACGCCGCGTTCTGGACGGGGTGCCCGGACCGGATCCATCAGGTGCGGCTGCCGAAAGAACGGAATTTCCACCTCGCTCTACGCCGCTTTCCCCAGCGGATACTCCTGCCGCTGGAGCGCTTCCTGCGCCTCCCGATCCAGGAGAGCTGGCTCAGGCCGCTGCATCTGGACGTCTTTCACGGGACCGGCAACGTCCTCCCGCGGCTCAGGAGCGTCCCGTCGGTCCTGACCCTCCATCACGTGGGGGGACCGTGGGACACCAAGACGTGGTGGGAGCCGTTCTACTTCAAGACGCAGACCGCGGCCTTCGTCCGCTCGGCGGACAAAATCATCGCCATCTCCGATTTTACGCGCGGAGAGGTAACCCGGGAATGGGGAGTGCCGCCCGAGCGCGTGGCCCGCGTCTATTACGGAGGGCCCGCCCCTCTATTCCGGGTGACGGAGCGGGTGGAGGACCTCTCCGTCCTGGGTGTGCGCCGTCCCTTCCTGCTGTTCGTCTCCGAGATCAAGAGGCGGAAGAACCTGGACACGCTGGTCCGGGCGTTCTCCATGTTCAAGCGCTCCGACGAGGGCCGCGGATTCCAGTTGGTGCTCGTGGGACGCAAAAGCCCCTACTTCGAGGAGCTCCGGCAGACCTGCCGTGAATCGGGCGTCGACGAGGACGTGATCTTCCGGTACCCGGTGACCCAGGAGCAGTTGCGAAGCCTGTACCAAAGCGCGGAGGCCCTGGTCTACCCGTCCAAGCTCGAGGGCTTCGGGCTGCCCCCGCTGGAAGCGATGGCGTGCGGCACACCCGTCGTCGCCGCACGCGCCGCGTCGCTGCCCGAAGTGATCGGCGACGCCGGGATCCTCGTCGACCCGGATTCGCCGGAGGGCTTCCACCAGGCCATCCGGGCGGTCACGACGGACCGGCGCCTCAAAGAAAGCCTGGTGAAGAAGGGGTTCGAGCGCATCCGGGAGTTCACCTGGGAAAGAGCGGCTCGCGAGACTCTGGAGGTCTACCGATCGCTGGCGGCATGAGCGCGAGGCGCGTGAACATGAGGCCCCGCCGCAAGAATATCCTCGTGACCCTCGGCACCCGCCCGGAGGCGATCAAGCTCGCCCCTGTGCTCCGGGCCCTGCGGCGCCGGAGGGGCTTGCGCGTGCGCGTCTGCGTCACCGCGCAGCACCGCGAGCTGTTGGACCAGATCCTGGGCCCGCTCATGATCCGGCCCGACATCGACCTGGACCTCATGCGGCGGGACCAGGCCCCCGACGCTCTGGCCGAGCGCGTCCTGCGCGCGTTCCGCCGCGTGCTCGACGACGAGCGGCCGGACCTGCTGGTGGTCCAGGGCGACACCACCACGGCCGCGGCGGCCGCATGGGCGGCGTGCTACCGCCGCGTCCCGGTCGCCCACGTGGAGGCCGGGCTGCGGTCGTTCGATCCGATGCACCCCTTTCCCGAGGAGAGAAACCGCGTCCTGATCGACCACCTCTCGACGCTCCTCTTCGCGCCGACCCGCCGCGCCGAAGAGAACCTCCTTCGGGAGGGCGTCGCCCGCGCGAACGTCTTCGTGACGGGCAACACGGCTGTGGACGCCCTCGCCTGGGCCATGCGCGGGCCGGCGCGGGGCGCCCCGCCGCGCCCCGACGCGGAGGGCGCGACGATCCTCGTGACGCTGCACCGCCGGGAGAGCTTCGGCCGGCCGCTGGAGAGCATCTTCGAGGCGCTCTTGGAGATCGTCCGCCGGGTCCCGGAGGCGCGGATCGTCTATCCCGTGCACCCGAACCCGAACGTCCGCGCCGCCGCGCGCCGCCTGCTGCGCCACGAGCGCGTCCGCCTCCTCCCCCCCATGCCGTACCTCGACTTCATCGGGCTGCTGGGCCGCTGCCGGCTGGTCCTCACGGACTCCGGCGGGCTCCAGGAGGAGGCCGCGTGCCTGCGCAAGCCGGTGCTCGTCGTCCGGGAGGCCACGGACAGGCCCGAGATCCTGGAGGCGGGCGGCGGGATGCTCGTCGGGCGCGAGCCGCGGCGCATCGTACGCGCGGCCCTCCGGCTTCTGCGCGACCGCGCCCTCTACAAGAAGATGGCCCGGTCCCGCAACCCCTTCGGGGACGGCAGAGCCGCCGAGCGGATCGCCTCCGCGATCGAGCGCCGGCTGGCCCGGACCGGCTCCCGGGCGGAGCCTTGAGGCCGGAGATGCCTCGCCGCCGGAGAATCACTCCCCGCATCCGGACGACGGCGCCGCTGGGCGCCTCTTCCCTCCTGTGGGCGCCGCTTGTGTTGGCGACGGCCGCGTCTTCCGCCCGCGCCTATATCGATCCGGGAAGCGGGAGCATGATGCTGCAGCTGCTCCTTGCGGGCGCGGCCGGGCTCTTGGTCCTGGTCAAGCTCTTCTGGCGGCGCGTCGCGGCCCTGCTGCGGCCCGGCCGCGGGAAGGACGAAGACCGCCGATGAGGTTCGAGGACGGCTCCTTCCGCGACCCCGGCAGCCGCGTATTCCTCCACGACGGGCGGGTGTACCGGGGCCTGGGCCGCCGAAGCGCCGAGGATTGGAAAGCCCTGTCCGCCGCCCGCTTCTTCGCGCGCGGCGTGGAAAGAGGCTCCATCATCGGCACCGAGGCGCTGGCCCCGGAGGATCCCGCGCTGCCCCCCGGCTGCCGGGACTGGGCGCTGGTCCTGCGACACGAGGCCGTCCCGTTCGTGTCCTACCCCTACGAGTGGTCCTTCGGCATGCTTCAAGACGCCGCCCTGCTGCAGCTCGATCTCAACCTCGCCGCGCTCGACGAAGGCCTTATCCTTAAAGACGCGAGCCCCTACAACGTCCAGTGGCTCGGCTCGTCGCCGGTCTTCATCGACATCGCCTCCTTCGAAAGGCTTTCCCCCGGGGCGGTATGGGCGGGCTACCGCCAGTTCTGCGAGCTCTTCCTTAATCCCTTGCTGCTGCAGGCGTACAAGGGCGCGCCTTTCCAGCCGTGGCTGCGGGGCAGCCTCGACGGCATCCCGGCCGAGGACTGCTCCGGGCTGTTCTCGCTGCGCGACCTGGCGAGGCCCGGAGTGCTCAAGCACGTGAAGCTGCAGGCCCGCCTGCAGGCGCGCTGCGGGGCGTCGGAGCGGGACCTTAAGTCCGAGATCAAGGAGGCGGGCTTCGGCAAGGAGATGATCGAGGTCAACCTCCGCTCCCTGCGAAGCCTCGTCTCGGGCCTGCGATGGGACCCTCCGGGCTCGCCCTGGTCGGACTACGGCGGCGGGGCCCACTATTCGGAGCGCGACCGGGCGGCCAAGGAAGCGTTCGTGCGCCGGGCTCTGGAACGGCGGACCTGGGACCTGCTGTGGGACCTGGGGTGCAATACGGGGGAGTTTTCCCGGATGGCCGGTGAGAACTCGCGGTGCGTGGTGGGTATGGACGCGGACCCGCTCGTCGTGGATCGGCTCTACCGTCTCCTCAAAGGGAAACGGGATCGCCGGATCCTGCCGCTGGTCGCGAACCTGGCCGATCCCCCGCCCGGCCTCGGCTGGCGGGGCCTCGAACGTAAGCCCCTGGCCGCCCGCGGCGGGCCCCAGATGACCCTCTGCCTAGCGCTGGTCCACCATCTTTGCCTCGGCGCGAACATCCCGCTTTTGGAGCTTGTCGACTGGCTCGCCTCGCTGGGCTCGGAGCTGGTCATCGAGTTCGTGAGCAAGGACGATCCCATGGCCCGCCGCCTGCTGCTCAACAAAGGCGACATCTTCTCCGACTACGACGCCGACGCGCTTGAGCGCCGGCTGGAGAATTCGTTCGACATCGTGACCCGAGAACCGCTCGGATGCGGAACCCGGGTCCTCTATCACGCCAGCCCCCGAAGCCGCTGATGGACAAGGCCCCTCGGCTCCGGGAGACCATCCTCCAGGTCGCGGTCCTGAGCGCCTTCGCCCTGGCCCAGCCGCTCTACGAGCTCGTGGGGCGCCATCCCGGCTTCCTGGTCGCCCACCGCGCCGGGCCGGCGGAGATCGCGGGCCTGGCGTTCCTCCTCAGCGTGCTGATGCCCGCGCTCCTGGCGCTCCCGGTCTGCCTCGCCGGCCTCGCGGGGGAGCGGGCCGGCGCAAGGACGGGCGCGTTTCTCGTCGCCGCGCCGGCGTCGCTTCTTGCCCTGCAGGTCCTCAAGCGCCTCCCCCACGTGCCCGCCCCCCTGCTGCTCGCGGCGGCGTGCGCCGCGGGGACGGCCGCCGCCTGGGCGCTGCGGCGGACAAGGGCGGCGCGGCTGTTCGCCCTGGCGCTCGCCCCGTCGGTACTGGTCTTTCCCGCGGCGTTTTTGCTGGGCGGCCCGGTCCGGTCTATGCTTCTCGCCTCCCGGGTCGAGCTCCCCCCGCACGGCGCGGCGGGCGCGGAGCTTCCCCCGGTCGTCTTCGTGCTCCTCGACGAGTTCCCCGTCACGTCGCTCATGGACGCCGGCCGGAGGATCGACGCGGCGCGCTGCCCCAACTTTGCCGCTCTGGCGCGGGACTCCATATGGTTCCGGAACGCGACGGCCGTGGGAGAGGACACGCTGGTGGCGGTGCCCGCGCTGCTGACCGGGCGTTTTCCCAAAAGGCCGCCCGGTCTGCCCACGTGGAGCGACTACCCTCGCAACCTCTTCACCTTCCTCTCGGGCACGCACGAGATGCGCGTCACCGAGTCCCACACCATGCTCTGCCCTCCGGAGCTCTGCCCAAGCGTCTCCGGGGCGCCGGGTCCGGCGGCGCGCCTGGGCGCTATGGCGCGGGACCTGGGCGTGGTGTATCTGCACCTGCTCGCTCCCGATGAGCTGGCCCGAAGGCTTCCGCCCATAGACCGGACCTGGAGGGACTTCGCCGCCCGGACGCCCGCAGTGCCGAGGCCGGGGCCGAGTCCGGCCGCGGACCCCGGCGACTTGGCCCGGGTCGGCGACTCCTCCTACCTCGACCGGCGCGGCATATTCAGAGACTTCATCGGCTCCATCTCTCCCTCGCCCCGGCCCGCCCTCCACTTCCTGCACGTGATGCTCCCGCATCAGCCGTGGGCCTACCTCCCCTCGGGACGCGCCTACGCGGCGCCCAACGAGAAGGACATCGCCGGACTGCTCACCGCCCCCCTGCGCTGGAGCGACGACCCGTTCTTCGCGCATCAGGCGCTGCAGAGGCATCTCCTGCAGGTGGGATTCACGGACCGCCTGCTCGGAGAGCTCGTCGAGCGCCTCAAGACGACGGGGCTCTATGAGAAGACCCTGATGGTCGTCACCGCGGACCACGGCGCCAGCTTCCGGCCCGGCGACCTGCTCCGCGAGATGAGCGGCTCCAACGCGGCGGGCGTCCTCCCGGTGCCTCTCTTCGTAAAGCTCCCGGGCCGCGGAAAGGAGCGCATCAGCGACCGGAACGTGGAGGCGGTGGACGTGCTGCCGACCATAGCCGACGCATTGGGCCTGGCCCTGCCCTGGCCGGTGGACGGCGCCTCGGCTTTGGACGAGAAGCGCGCCGAGCGCCCGTACAAGACGATGGTGAGCATGAAACGCGGGGTCATGCGCTTTCCTAAGCGCTTCGACGAGAAGTACCGGGCGCTCCGGACGCGGCTCCGGCTGTTCGGAGCGGGGGGCGAGCCGGACCGCCTGTACCGGCTGGGGCCGTACGGTGCTTTGGTGGGCGAGCGCCCGGAACGATTCGCCATGGGCCCGGACGCCGGAGCGCGCGTCCGGTTCGAGCAGGCCGCCCGCTCCGGCGCCTCGTCACCCTGGCTCAGCGGAAGGGTGACCTTCGGCGACGGTCCGGAGCGCCGGCTCCATCTCGCCGTGGCCCTCGGCGGAACGATACGAGCCGTCACGCGCACGCACCCGCCCGAGAACGGCGGCGCGCGCTTCTCCGTCATGCTCCCGGAGCACGCCGTTCTGGGCGGCTCCGCCGCCCCGCGGGTGTTCGTCGTGTCCGAAGGGGACCGGGGACCGGCCCTGTCTCCGGCACGGCGAGGGCCGGGCGCCTTCGTCCTCGACGTCTCGGCCGACGGCGGCCGCGCCATCGCGGCCGACGACGGGACGCGATACCCTGTGCAAGACGGCCGCCTGCGCGGGCACGTGGACCGCGCCTTCACGGCGCGCGAAAGCCTGGTCCTTCGAGGATGGGCCGTGGACGTCCGGCGGGGAAGGCCTCCCGCCTCGATACTGGTCTTCGCGGACGGCCGGTTCGTCTACGCCGGCGAGACGCTCTTCGACCGCCCGAAGGTGGCTCGATCGTTCGGGAAGCCCGGGATGCTGCGCTCGGGCTTCCAGTTCCACCTGCCGATGGTCCAGATGGGCGATCTCGCCAAGGCCCAGGTGCGCCTGTTCGCGCTGTCCTCGGACGGGGCCGCGGGCGAGTTGACGTATTGGAAACCCTAAAGAAAAAGAGGAGGCATCGCCCCCCTACATAGGCAGCCCCCCGTGGGGGGGCCGCCGGACAATCGCCCCCCGACGTAGGCAACCCCCCATGGGGGGGGGCGCCGGACATCGCCCCCCCGCGGGGGGGCCGACTTTAAAACCCCTTGAAGTCCGGCAGGTACTCCCGGTGCCACAGCTCCAGCATCAGGAGCGCCCAGAGCCGGTAGCCGTGGTCCCGCTTGCCCGTCTGGTGCTGCTCCCAGATCTCCTTGAGGGCGGACGGCTCGAAGTAGCCCCGGGCCAGGGCCTCGGGCGAGAGCACGTGGTCGCGCCAGAAGCCCTTGAGCTTCCCCCGGAACCACGGCCCGATCGGGCTTCCGAAACCCATCTTCCCGCGGCCCCGGATACTGGCGGGCAGCTTGTGGGCGAACGCGTTCTTCAGTATCCACTTGTGCCCGGTGAGGCCCTTGAGCTTCCAGGCCCCGGGCATGCGGAAGACCGTCTCCACGAACTCGTGGTCAAGGAAAGGCGAGCGCGTCTCCAGCGAGTTGGCCATGCTGGCGATGTCCATCTTCGCCATCAGGCACTCGGGCAGGTAGGAGATGAAATCGACGTACAGCATCCGGTTGACGAAGTCCTCGCCCTCGCCGCGCGCGTAGGCGTCGCACAGGTAGCGTTCGGCTTCTTCCCGCGCGTCCCCGTTCCCGTCGCCTAACGCGCGAATCATGCCGCGCGTATAGAGCCCCCGCTTGTCCTCGCCGGAGAAATAGCAGATCATCTTGAGGTGCCGGCGCGGCAGGTCGGTGAAGACCGCGGAGCGCAGGAAGCGCTTCGCCCTCCATAACAGGCTGATCGGCGCGTCCTTCTCGGGCAGGAGCTCGGCGCCCCTTTGGATGAGGCTGCGCATCGGCCCCGGCACCAGGTCGTAGAGCCGGGCGGCCTTCATCGCGAAATAGCGGACGTAGCCCGCGAAGTTCTCATCGCCCCCGTCGCCGTTGAGCGCGACCGTCACGTGCTTACGCGTCTCCCGGGAGACGAAGTAGGACGGCAGGGCGCTGGTGTCGGCGTACGGCTCGCCGTAGTGCCAAGCGAGCTTCGGGAGCGTCTCCGCCATCTCGGCCGTCACCACGAACTCGCTGTGGTCGCAGCCGTAGGCCTTGGCCAGCTCCCGGGCGTAGTGCAGCTCCGTGAAGTCCGAGTGATCGAAACCGATCGAGAAGGTCTTGACCGGTTTATCGGAGAGCTCGCTCATGAGGGCGACCACGATCGAGGAGTCGATGCCTCCCGAGAGGAAGGCGCCCAGCGGGACGTCGGAGATCAGGCGCAGCTTCACGGCCTCGCGCAGCTTCTCCCGGATGATCTGCTCCCCCTCGACGGGATCGGTGGTGAGCGGCGGCTTGCCCAGCGGCAGGTCCCAGTAGCGCTCCACGGACAGTTTGCCCTTCTCATAGACCATGAAGTGGCCCGGAGGGAGCTTGTGGACGTCCTTGTAGATCGTGTGCGGGCTCGGGATGTACTGCAAAGACAGGAACAGGTCGACGGCCTCGGCGTCGACCCGTCGGCGGACCCCCGGCCACCCGAGCAGGGACCTCAGCTCCGAGGCGAAGGTGAGATAGCCGGGCTGCCGCGTGTAGACGAGGGGCTTCTTGCCGATGCGGTCGCGCGCGACGAACAGGCGGCGCTTGGGCCGGTCCCAGATCGCGAAGGCGAACATCCCCCGCAGGCGCCTCACGCAGGCGGTGCCCATCTTCTCGTATAGCGCGAGGATGACCTCGGTGTCGGAGTTCGTCTTGAACGGGTATCCTTCGGACTCGAGCTCGGGGCGCAGCTCGAGAAAGTTGTAGATCTCCCCGTTGAAGACGATGTGGATGGTGCCGTCGGGGTTCGATATGGGCTGGTGGCCGCTCTTTAGGTCGATGATCGAGAGCCGGCGCATCGCCACGCCGGCGTAGTCGTCGGTATGGGCCCCGTGGTCGTCCGGGCCTCGATGGGTGAGCAGGTCGTTGGCGCGCTCGAGCGCCTCCTTATCGACCCGGCCCGGCTCGGTATGAACGATCCCGCAGATCCCGCACATTCAAGTGGCCGCCATTATATCACAATGGCCCGTCATCGACTTTTGTAGGCCTCCAGCCATGCCTCGGCCGTCGCGTCCAGGGAGAACCGCGAAGCCGCGAGCTTCCGGGCGCTCCTTCCCATGGCCCGCAGGCGCGCGGGATCGCGGCCGATGTCGGTCAGAAGCCGCTCCACCTCCTCGGGACTGGAGGGATCGAAAAGGAATCCCTGGGTCCCGTGCTCCACGACCTCCCGGATCCCGCTCACCCGGCAGGCGAGGGCCGGCAGCCCCGAAGCCAACGCCTCCAGCAGGGCGTTCGAGAGCCCTTCGGACAGGGTCGGAAGAACGAAGACGTCCGCGCCCCGGTGGAGCCGGGAGACCTCCTCCCGGGGCCCCAAGAGGCGCGCGCAGTCATCGAGGCCCCGGCTCCGGATCATCTCCCGGAACCGGGCTTCCTCCGGCCCGCTCCCCACCATATAGAAGCTCCCGGAAAACCCGTTCCTGCGCGCGGCGGACCATCCGTCCAGAAACGTCCCGAGCCCCTCCAGTTGGCCCTTGTCCGAACCGAACCTCCCGAGGAAGAGAAAGACCATCCCGGCCCAGCCGAGCTCCCTGCGGATGTCGTCCCTCTCGCGCTGAGCGGCGGGCCGGTAGGCCTGGAGGTCCACCCCGTTGGGGATCAATCGCACCTCCAGCCGCTCGAGACCGAAGCCCACGAGCTCCCGCGCCTGCTCCCGGTTCACGGCCACCAAGGTCGGCCGGAGCCTCCCGATGGCCCAGAGCTTCAGGCGGCCCGACAGGCTGCCTCGGGATCGGGCGATCTCCCCGACCCCCTTTCCCCCTCCCATCTTCACGACCACCTTCTTGCCCAGGATCCTCCCCGCCAAGGCCGCGCTCACCGCCGGGGAGGAGGCGAGGTGCACGTGCAGCACGTCGTATTCGCGCCAGCGCAGCAGGAGGTGCAGCAGGCTCGAGAGCATGAATACCACAGGGCCGAGGAGCCCGCCGCCCCAGGCCGCCAGGCGGCGCACGGGTATCCCCGCGACCGAATCCTCGGACCTCAATCCCCGCGTACGCCGCGTCACCACGCGGACGCGCGCCCCGCGAGCCGCGAGGGCCTTCGAGACCTCCAGGGCCTGCTTCTCGGCGCCCCCGATATGGGGGTAGAAGTTGGTGGTCAGCATCACGACCCCTATCGGTCTTGTCATGCCCTCAGCCATGAGACACGCCGGCCGGGACGCGGGTTCCGAGGCCTCCGGTGCCGGCCGCCCTCAGGAATGGTTTTGGCGCGCAGGTGCCGGTTCCGAGGCCTCCGGTGCCGGCCGCCCTCAGGAATGGTTTTGGCGCGCAGGTGCGGGTTCACGACTTCCTGCCCAGGATGCCCACCTTCGGCACCACGCCGTGCGGCAGATGCCGCAGCACCTCGCAGCCGGCCGCCTCGTACCACGCGCGGGACTCCTCCTTGGTGTGCTTGCTCTGGAAGGGAGGCGAGAGCCAGTCGAAGTTCTCGATGAGGCGCACGCGAAAGTCCTCGTGCACGGAGAACGTGAAGTACTTGAGCAGCGGCACGGCCCCCACGATAGTGAGCGGATAGCACAACGCGTAGAGCAGCGGCACCGGCAGGCGCGTGGTCAGCAGGCGCAGCGAGTCGCTGAGGATCTGCCGGAGCCATACCGCCAACCAGGCCAGCGGCAGCGCGCGCTTGAGCCTTTCGCGGCCGGCCCGCAGGGGGTTGGTGGAGAAGCTCCGGTAGGAGCCCGGGGTCCCGTACACCCAGACCGTCAAGAGCCCCTGGCGCTTGACGACCGCGGCGAGGCGGTCGAACGCGCCGCGCGTATCGGCCGTGTGGTGGATGACGCCTTGGCTGTAGACGATGTCGAACGACTCGTGCCTGAGCGGCGGCCTCAGCAGGTCGCCCTGGACCACATGAAGATGCTTGTTTCGCCGGGCCTCCGCCGCCAGACGCAGCAGGCTGTCGGAGAGGTCGAAGGCGACGACGTCCGCTCCCAGCGAGAGCGCCACCCGCGTGTATCGTCCCATTCCGCAACCTGCGTCCAGGACGAACCGCCCGGCCCAGTCCTCCGAGGAGGTCTGCGTCTCATCGAGGAAGATCCCGCGGTCCTCCGCGCGCGAGCCCGGGTATCGGTCCCACTCGAAGCCGAAGCTCGCCCGCGTCCTGCGCACGCGGCGATCCGTCCCCTCCCCTTCAGAGCGGCCCACGAACCGCGGGACCGAGTCCACGATCGGGTATTCCCGGGCGCATCCGCGGCAGCGCAGCGTTCCCGACTCGATCTCCTCGTCCGGCCGGGAGCCCGGGCCCGAGCCCCGAAGCTCCAGCTCGCCGCCGCAGGAAGGACAGGCCAGGACCTGCAGAAGACAGGGTCTCATTCGCTCTCCAACGACCTGCGCAGGCTCGAGAACGTGTGCCCGAGGCGATAGAAGAACACTATGCCGAGAGTGGTCATGACCGCGAACATGACGAGATGCAGGAAAGTCGCGTAGCTCAAGGCGAGGGCCCTCCCGTAGCCGAAATGCATGAGGATGAGCTTGATGGCCGCCTCGAAGTTGCCGAAGGCGCCCGGGACGGCGGGCAGAGCCGTGCCGGCCGCCGCCGCCGCCAGGGTCGTGATCGACCGGGGGAAGCTCAGGGCGGGGTCGAAATCCATGGCCCGCGCCACCACCCAGAACGCGGTCCCGTCGCAGATCCAGAGCCCGAGGCTCAGGCCGGCGACCGGCGCCGCCGCTTTCCACGAGCGAAGCGCGCGCGTCCCGGCGACAAGGTCCGCGAAGACCCGGCGCAGGCGCGGACGCGTCTCCAGCCGGCGCCCCCAGCGCGAGCCCAGCAGCCAGTCGCCGGCCGCCGCCAGGACGGCCAGGACGGCGACCAGGACGGCCGCGAGGACCAGCGCCCACATGCGTACCCGCGCGTCCACGAGCTCGGGCAGGGCCAGGGATCCGACCACGAACAGCGCCGTGAGCGCCGCCGTATCGCACATGCGCTCGACGAAGATCGTGGCGAGCACGCTCACCGTGGAAATCTTGAGCTCCCGGGCGGCGACGATGCCCCTGGCCAGCTCGCCCAAGCGCAGGAAGACGATGTTGTTGATGGCCAGGCCGATCGCCTCGAACTGGAACGTCTCCCACGTCCGGGCCTCCACCACCGGCCTGAGCAGCAGCCGCCACCGCACGGCGCGGATCCAGACATCGAGCACCGGAATGGCGATGAGGACCGGGAGCCAGGCCTTGCGGAAGCCGCCGAGCGTGCGGAGCAGGTCCCCGAACCGGACGTCCCGGAATGCGAAGTAGAACAGGCCCGCGCCGACCGCGACGGCCAGCAGGATCGAGGCCCGGCGGCGGAAACGCTTCATGCCAGCAGCCTCCGCGGCGCCAGCGCCAGCCAGAGGCCCCAGGCGAGGACGGTCGCCAGACACAGCGCGGTCCACGCGGTCGGCCGGAACCGGAAATCCGCGCGGAATGTCGAGCCGGGCGCCCGCCCGTCGAGCGAGACCGCCTGGACGAGCCCGTCGTGCAGGCTGACCGGCGCCCGAGCCCCGTCAAGCCACGCCCGCCAGCCCCGGTACCAGGGAACGCTGAGCACCAGCCGGGGAGCTGCGCCGTCGGACGCCGGAGGCAGCCGTCCGGTCACGGTCCAGCGGTCGGCGGCGCGGCTCCTGGACGCGAGGGGACGCGTCCCGGAGGCCGTCTCCAGATAGGCGAGCGGCAGGGCCCCGCCGCTGGGATAAAGCTTCGTCTCTCCGCCCACCGCGAATCCGGGCCCCGTCCCGGCTCTCCGGGTGAGAGTGTAGGCCACCCCGAGCCGCCTCATCTCGGCGGAAGCGACGTTGGTGATGTAGGTCCGGCTCGGATCGGCCGCGGCTTTACCTTCCGCACGAGCGGCGTATGACGTATAGCGCGAGAGGTAGAAAGCCTCGTAGCCGTTGACGTTCATCGCGCGATAGAGCATCGCCTTGTTCGGGTTGGCCAGCTCCGGTCCGCTCGCGAACCGCACCGGCCTGCCGGCCAGGGCGCCGACCATCGCGGCCTTCGGCGCGAGATACGGCTCCGGGTCCTCGGCGTAGACGAACCGGGACGCCCAGAGCCCCAAGTCCAGCAGGACAGCGGCGAGCGCCGCGGCCTTCCAGCGCGGCCCCGGCCTCAGACCGGTCCGCAGCCGCTCCCATCCCGCCGCGGCCGCCATCAGAAGGCCCCAGACCACGAGCAGGCCGAAGCGCGCCGGCACCCGGGAGAGCCCCAGCAGGGGAACGCCTTCCGCCAGCCTGGACGCCGGGCTATGCCTTCCGAGGGCGAGCAGCACGCCGAGCCCGGCCAGGAACCAGCCCCAGCCGGCGAAGCCGCGGAGGGCGGTAACGGGGCCATCTCCCCCGGCGTCGGCGACGCCGTCGCGCGGACCGAGCCATCGCCGCGGCGCGAGCGCGACGAAAGCCAGCGCAAGCGGGACCAACCCCACATAGAGCGCGTACTCCTCAAAGAACTCGGACGGAAAGCCGGCGAAGCTCCCCCGCACCGGATCGCCCCAGAAACCGGGCCGAAGCAGGGTGGCCAGAGCCGACGCCGGCATCGAATACGCGCTGCGGAACGGCTCCGGAAGCCCCACGCGGTTGGACGCCCCGATCAACTCCGCGGTCAAGAACCCTTGGGCCAGGCACAGCGCGCCGGCCATCACGCCCTCGCGCAGGAACACCTTCCCCCGGACGCGCGGATCGGCGGCCGCGTAAGCGGCCATCGCGGCCGCGTTGATCACGGAGAACTGGGGATGCCCGCTCAAGAACTGAAGAGCCCATACCGCCCCGAGAAAACCGGCGCGCCCGGACCGCAAAGCGAGCCAGCACCACGGGACGTAGCTCAGCGCCGCGAGATGGGTGGGGATGCCCTGCGGGATCCGGTATATGAGGAACGGGCAGGCGCAGAACGCCGCCGAGAGAGCGCAGGCCGCGGAGGGCTCGAGCCGGAGCGCGCGCATCAGGAGATACATGCCCAGGGCGGCGAGCGCCAGATGCAGAGCGGCGTGCAGCGTGAAGGCGTAGCCGATCGGAAACAGGTGGAAGAGGGCGGAGCCCGGATAGAATACGGCGGTCTGCGAGTTCGCCAGCAGCGGCAGGCCGGCGAAGATGTACGGGTTCCAGAACGGCATCGCGCCCGCCTGCAGTCCGGCGGCGGCGAGGTGCCGCAGCGGATGGTGGTAGGCGTAGATGTCGCCGAAGTTGCCCAAGGCGAGGTCCGGACGCAGCAGCGCCGGAGCCAGCAAGGCCGCCAGCGCCGCCCCGAGCAGGCCCAAAAAAACGCCGTCTTTGCCGCTCACGTTGGCGATCCTCGTCGGAAGCGATTATACCAATAGGCGGCCAGAGCGCACAGCAGAAGAAGCGTCAGCGACCTTCCCAGCCGCCACGACGACGGGGCGTACCGGAAGTCCACGCTCCACCGGCCCGCCGGGACGCGCAGCTTCCAGAAGGCTCCCAGGGCCGGCTCGGGCGGCCCGCCGCCCCGCGCGCGCCAGCCGGGCCCGAGGGGCTCGGCGACGTAGAGCCAGCCCGGACGCGGGAAATCGCCCGCCACCCGGAAGCGGTCCTCCCGCGCGCCCTCGAGCTCCAGCGCGACGCCGCGACCCAGATCGGGGGCGGGGCCGCGGAGGCCGGCGGGGATGCCGCGCCCCGCCTCCTCGTCGAACCAGAACGCGCGAGCGCCGGGCCCCGGTTTCCGGTAGAGATGCCAGAGGCTGTCGCCCAGATACTCCAGGCCGTCCGGCGCCAGGCGGTCGCGCGTCATCAGCAGGCGCACGTCCGCCCAGCCGAGCCACTCGGCGGCCTCCGCCAGTCCCCCGCGGCGGTAGAGGAAATCCATGAAATCGTACGACCGTCTCGGCACCAGAGGCTCCCCGAAGTTGCCCGCGCTCGAGAGATGGTACGGCATGTTCGTGAGCCCGTAGAGCCGGTGCTTGATGTCCAGCGACGCCGATGCGGCGTCCGTCCCGCGTCCACGGTGCCACTGCAGCGCCAAGGGCGAGATCAGGTACCGGTGGCCGCCGAGCTCGCGGCGCAGGGTCCCGACGAGCGGCCCCGCGTCGGTGAAGTACCCGCGCGGGACCGCGGGCTGAGCGCCCATGCCGTAAGCGAACAGCTCGACCACGATCGCGAGCGCCGCCAGCGGCGCGACCCGCCGGCGATGAAGCCCGCCGGCGACGAGGAGGACCAGGACCGGAGCCGTCAGATAGGCCATGTTCCCCGGATAGCGGACGTAGTGCAGGGGCGCGAAGTGCGTCCAGACCCAGAGCGAAGCCGGGTTCGTGCCTCCGAGCAGGACCAGGACGACGCCGGCGAGATAGGCGGCGGCCGCGGCCGCGGCCGCGGCCGGCAGACGCACGAGCCCCGCGAGAGCGGCCCCGAGAGCCACTCCCCCCCAATAGGCCGTCTTCCACCACACCGTCGTCGGCGAATACTCCTCGCCCGACATCAGCGGCGGCGCGGTGAGCTGGATCAGGTCCCGCGGCTCGAAAGACCACGTGAGCGACTCCCCGGCTTCGATGCCGCCGCTGCGCCGGGAATCGCGCGTCAGGTCCGCCGCCGGGAGCAAGAGGCAGGCTCCCAGGCCGAGGCTCAGCGTCCCGGCCGCGATCCAGCCCGCCGTGAGCCGCCCCGCCCCGCCGATAGCCCATCCGCGACGTGCGCCCGTCCCGTCCCGCTTGGAGCCCGCCGCAGGAGCCGCCGAGGCCGGGCCGGCGGCCAGCGCGGCCGAGATGAGCCAGGCGGCCGCGGCCGCTCCCGCGAGCATAGGCGGGTACCCCCCGAGAAACGCGAGGGTCAGAGCCAGGGCCAAGGACAGCGGCCGGTCCGCGAAGAGCAGCAGCGCCGGAAAAAACGCGAGCGTCGAAACGTGGTTGAGGAACGGGATGCGGCTGACGAGCCCGCCGCACAGCATGTAGGCCGCCGCCGCGCCCGCGGCGGCGAAGCGCGAGTAGCCCAGACGCCGGAGCCAGAGGAACGTGAACGCGCCCGCGAGCCAGAAGTGGACCACGTGATAGAAGGCCAGGGCCGGGACGAAACCGGCCACGTAGAACGGGAGGGTGCCGGGATACCACGCCGCGCACTGCATCTGTCCGGCCAGCGGCATGCCGAGGTAAGCGAAGGGGTTCCACAGGGGGAGCGCCCCGCGCCCGATCATCTCGGCCGCGAGCGCGCGCCACGGATGATGGAGATATAAAAGGTCTCCCCAGAAGAACGTGCGCCCCGAAGCGAACGTCCCGCCGAACAACACGAGCACAGGCACCGCCAGCCAAGCCAGCACCCAAAGATCCCGCTTCCCGATACCGGCCGGCGCGAGAGAGAGCGTCATGCACCGCCCTCCCGGACGATGGGACTTGCGCTGATCACGGCCGCGGCCCTGCTCGGGCGCGCTCCAGAGCTTTCCTCAAGCGAACGCACCGCCGCGCCCCGCGAGCGAGGGTCTGCTCCGCCTTCTCGGGCCTGCCGAGCCTCCGGTAAGTCGTCGCGAGTTCGGTCCAGGTCGCGGCGCGAAACGGGTCGAGGTGGGCCGCGCGCTCCAGTCGTGCGGCCGCCCGCTCCAGATCGGACCGGTGTTCCTTGGAGGATGAAGCCTCGGCCAGCCACAGCCGCGCGAGGATCAAGTGGGGCTCCGGATCCTCCGGCCTTCGGCGAAGCGCCTCCTCGGCGGCCGCCCGCGCCTCCTGGCTCCGATCGGCGGCCATCGCCACCGCCGCGACCGCCTTTGCCCGGTCCGCGGCCCAGAGGCTCCAGGCCCGGCTCGTCACCATCGCCCCGGCCGCGAGCGCCAGCGCGCAGACCGGGACCTTGAGGCGCGACGGGATGTTCACGCCGCGCGAGCCCTCCGAGATGGAGGAAGCCGCGAAGTAGGAGAAGAGCCACAGGTTCGACGGCATGGAAAGGGGCCAGTCCCAGAGCGAATGGATGAGCGCGGCCAGGGCCCCGAAACGCTTGTAGGAGCCTCCCTTCCAAAGGCAGTGCCAAAGCCCTCCGAACCACAGGATCGCGAACGGGATCCCGTACTCGGCCGCGGTCTGCAGGAAGTACTGGTGCGCGTAGAGCGTCCCCAGCCCGCCCGCCTCCCGGTAGGCCGGCAGCACGTGCGCGTACGACCCCGGGCCGTATCCGGTCAGCGGGCGGTCGAAAGCCATGGCCGCGGCGGCCTTCCACCACTCCCAGCGGTTGAGCACGTCCGGGGACTGGAACTTGCTGTAGATGACCACGAGACAGACCAGGGCCCCCGAAAGGCCGATCCAGAACCGGGCCTCCCTGCGCCAGCGCCCCGTCAGGACGAAAGCCGCGAACAACCCCAGCCAGGCCCCGACGCTTGAGGCCCACCAGAGGCTGACGCCCAAGCCCGCCGCCAGCAGCCAGTCACGCTTCTCCAACGCCAGCGGAAGCAGCATGAGCACCGCGCCGGCGTAGACGTTCACATTGACGAGCGCGCTCTCCGGGCGGGCGTCGCCCAGCACGAGCCTCTGGTAGAACGCCAGAACCATCAGCACCCACGCGGCGGCGCGCACAGCCTCGTCGACGTAAAACCTCTCGTCCTTGGAGAGCGCCGCGATCGCCGGGAACATCCAGAGGGCGTTGAGGAAGTTATACCACTCGGGGACGGCCAGCGCGTGGACGGGGCTCGTCCACACCGCCGCCGCGCCCAGCAGCAGGAGCGCCGAGGCCCACAGCAGGTTCCGGGAGGACGGCAACGGCACATATCCCGCCAGCACGCGCGACGCCAGCCAGAGGGTCAGGCCGGCCGCCGTCGCGAGATGGAACAGGGACTGCGCCCAAAGGTCCCACGAGCCGCGCAGTATCGGCCCCAGGCCGACCGTCAGGGCCACGAGCGCGGGAAGGACCACGGATCAGGTGGCGATCAGTTTCGTCGTGACGAAGATCAGCAGCTCCACCCGGGTCCGGTCCTTGATCTTCTTCTTGAAGAGCCAGCCGATGAGCGGGATATCGCCCAGAAGCGGGATCTTGGCGATCTGGTCCGTGACGGTATCCGTGATGAGACCGCCGATCACGATCGTCTCCCCGTCCTGGACCATGACCGTGGTATTGGCCGTGCGCTTGTCGACCGCGGGCGCTCCGGTCGTTCCCGCGGACGCCGCGACGGTCGAGGGCTGGCTCACGGTCGGCTGGACCTCGAGGGTGATGCGCCCGTCGGCGTTGATGGTCGGGGTCACCTCCATCTGGATGCCGGTGTTGATGTAGGTGACCGTTTCGGTGGCCACGCCCGTAGATGAGACGTTCGAGGTCACGTAGGGGATCTGGGTCGTGATGTCGATCGACGCTTTCTTGCCGTTGAGCGTCGTGATCTTCGGATCGGAGAGCACCTTCACCTTGCCTTCGGAAGCCGCCGCGGTCAGCGTCGCCGAAAGGAAATAGTTATTGGTGACCCGGCCCAGAGTGAGCGCGCCGAACACCTTCGAGGCCGGCAGGAAGACCCCGGTGCCCCGGCCCGTCCCGCCCACCAAGCCCTCCTCCAAGGCGGGATACTTGAACCCGGTATCGAAGGGCTTGCTGACCGTCGACGGCGGGAAGGGGGCCGCTCCGACGGTGTCCATCCCGATCTGCCCGCCGTGCCTCGATTGGTCGACCGAGAAATAGTCCCACTGAATGCCGAAATGGAGATCCTTGGTGAGCTTCACCTCCACGAGCTTGGTCTCTATGAGCACCTGCTGCGGCCGAACGTCGATCTCGGCCAGGAGCCGCTCGGCCGCGGCGATCCCCTCGAGGGTGTCGGTCACGATGACCGAGTTCGTGGGCTCGTCCACCACGAGGACGCCGGTCCGCTTCTGCGCCTGGAGGACGGCCGACAGCGCCTTGAAGATATCCTGGGCCTTGTTGTACTTGATCTTGATCACCCGCGTATGGGTGACGGCGACGCTCCGCTCGGTCGCCATCGTCCCGGGAGTCATCACGCGCAGGATGTTCTCGCCGACCTGGCTGGCCACCAGCCCCTGCATGGAGAGGATCGTCATGAAGGCTTCGCTGAACGGGACGTCGCGCAGGTGCAAAGACATCGCCCCCGACACGTCCTGCCCATAGACGACGTTGATCTTGGCCTTCGTGGCCATGAGCTTGAGGATGTCCCGGATGTCCATGCTGTCGAAATCGAGCGTGATGGGATCGGCGGGAAGCGTCGCCAGGATGTCGCGGCGGGGCTTCGATCCCGGCTCCTTCTTAGGAGCGATACGCGCCCTGCTCAACGGCGGGGGTGCCGGCGCGGCCCGCATGTGGGCGTCCTTGCTCATCGCGATGCGCTCCAGCTCGGGCGAGGCGTTGGTCGTCATCGTCCTGGGCAGCTCCGCGGCGGCCTGCGCCGCGGCCGCCAGGGCGGTCGCCCGCGGGGCCTCGGGCGCCGGAGCGTTGGCCGGGGCG
>JBDREN010000102.1:0-58812 GCA_043819795.1 Elusimicrobiota bacterium | reverse complement strand
CGGAGCGCGGCTGCGGCAACGGGCGCGGCTGCGGCGGCAGACCCGGGGTCGGCGGGGCCGCCCTCGGCTGCGGCGGAGCCTGCGCGGAAGCCGGCGCCGCCCCCTGGGGCCCGAGGATCTTGTCGAGGACCTTCTGCAGCTGGGACACCGAGATCGGCTTTCTGAGAAAATAGGTGTTGGGCGTCGAGCGGATCTTCCCCTTGACCTCTTGGACCGTCACGCCCGTGACGAAAATGATCGGTATCTGGACCGTATCGGTCGAGGCGCGCAGCCGCTCGTAGACGCCGGCCCCGCCGCCCGCCGGCATGTTGAAGTCCAGCATGATCGCGCTCGGCTTGCTCTGATGGGCCTGCAAGACCCCTTGCAGGCCGTCGTAGGCCGCCGCGACCTTGAAGCCGAGCGTCTCGAGCCCCTCCTTTATGGCGGCGACCAGGACCTGGTCGTCATCGATGATCAGCACAGTGCGTTCGGGCATGGCTTAGCAGAAATACTATGGCCCATTTGCCCGGTTTTCGCAAGGGCCCATCGGGGACCCAGCGCTGACAACTATGGTACAATCCTGAGCAGCGGCGCCTTCGGGATCGCGCCACTTTCCAGCATTCCGCCGAGGAGGATCCGACATGGCATTTGATCTTATCGTCGCCAACGGGACCGTGGTCACCGCTCAGGAGACGTTCAAGGCGGACATAGGCGTCAAGGGGGAGAGGATCGCCGCCCTTGGAGAAAGCCTGGACCGGGAGGGAGCCCGGGTCATCGACGCCAAGGGCAAGACCGTGATCCCCGGGGGCATCGACGTCCACGTGCACCTGCAGCTCCCGTTCTGCGGGACCGTGTCCTCGGACGACTTCGAGACGGGCACCCGCGCCGCGGCCTGCGGGGGCGTCACCACCGTCATAGACTTCGCCATGCAGGGCGACCACGACAACCTGATGGCCGGGGTCGAAGCCAGGATGGGTGAGGCGGAGGGGAAGGTGTGCGTCGACTATTCCCTCCACTCCGGGATCACCGGGTTCAAGAGGCTCAAGGACCCCCGCCGCGAGCTCAAGCGGCTCATGGACTTCGGCGTCCCCAGCCACAAGGTGTTCATGATCTACGAGAAGGAGGGCTGGCAGTCCGACGACGGGGACTTCTTCCAGGCCCTGGAGTACGCCAAGGACATCGGGGCGACGATCTGCGTGCACGCGGAGTCGGAGAAGGTGATGAGCATGCTGATCCGGCGCTACCTGCCCTCCAAACGCAAGCACGGGGCCTGGGCCCACGTGCTCTCCAGGCCGAACTTCATCGAGACGGAAGCCGTGCAGAGGGCCCTCAAGTGGTCCGAGGTCACGGGCGGACATCTTTACGTGGTCCATCTGTCGACCGGCGAAGGCGCGCAGCTCTTCAAGGACGCCCACTCCCGGGGCGTCAACGCCCACACCGAGACCTGCGCCCAGTACCTGCTTCTCGACGACAAGGTGTTCAAGGACAAGAAGCGCGGGCACCTCTACGCGACCTGCCCCCAGATCAAGAAGAAGGCCGATAGCGAGCGGCTGTGGAAGGGTCTGGCGGACGGCGAGATAAGCATCGTCTCCACCGACACGTGCACGTTCACGACCAAGCAGAAGGCCATGTGGAAGGGAGACTTCACGAAGATCCCGTTCGGCATGCCCGGCACCGAGACCCTGCTGCCGGCCGTCTACACCCACGGCTGCAAGGCGGGCAGATTCTCGCTCAACCACTTCGTCTCCCTGATCTCGACGAACCCCGCCAAGCTGATGGGCATGTACCCGAAGAAGGGGACGATCGCCCCCGGTTCGGACGCCGACCTGGCCGTCATCGATCCCAAGGCGCGCCGGACGATCGACTACAAGAAGCTCTCCACCAACTGCGACTGGTCCCCGTATCAAGGCCGGACGCTCTGGGGCTTCCCCGAATACACGGTCTCCCGCGGCGAGGTGATCGTGGAGAAAGGCGGGTTCACGGGCAGACCCGGGCGCGGGAAGTTCGTGAAGAGGAGCGGCTACGGCTGGAGGCAGCTGACCAAGCCCTGGGCCGTGACCTGCTAGCCTACCCGGCCGGCGCGCGCGGCGAGGGATTCCCGACGGGATGCCTCGCCGCGCTTCTTGCTTATAGGATCCCCGCCACGACGAGGAGCGCGGCGAGCACGCCGATCAGGCCTTCCCCGGCGATCCCGCCGGCCCCGACGGCGGCGGCGTAGTTATCGATCCACTCCGGGCTCTTGCTGCGGATGAGAATGAAGACCGCCGCGCCGAGGAAGATGGAGACCGAATAGACCGCCGGGACCACCATGGCGACGCCCAACCCCACGGCGGAGGGCATGAAGGACCGCCATTCGGGCTTCAGCCCCTCGACCAGCGCGACGCCCGTCCCGATGATGGAGCCGAGGATGAGAGCCGTGAACGCGTACGCGGGCAAAGTCGAGACCCCTCCCGACACCATCTGCGCCAGACCGGACCATGTGATCGCCGCGGGAGCGGGCAGCTTCTCGGAGCCGATGCCGTAGGCCTTGATGAGGACCAGGAAGATGGGCACCGCGATGATCGAGCCAATCAGCACGCCGAGAAGCTGAATGTAGGTCTGCTTCTTGGGCGTGGCCCCGAGGAGGTAGCCGGTCTTGAGGTCCTGCATCATGTCGGCCGCCTCGCTGGCGCCGGCCGCGGTCACGCCTCCGGTGAGAAGCGTGGGCTCGACTCCGGGATAGACCGTGCCGTAGAATATCTGGGTCACCGCCCCCATGGCGCCCACCGGATTGATATCGGTCTCGCCCGTGGCGCGCACCGCGATCGTCGAGAAGATGAACGAGAGCGGGATCACCATGACGCCGACCCAGAGCGGGACGTCGAAGCGCAGCCGCAGCATGAGGATGATCCCCAAGGAGCTCGCGAGGAGACCTCCCAGCCAGAGCTTGAAGGGGATCTCGAGGTGGGCGATCGCGCCGCCGTACTTGGCGCCGAGCATGGATTTGAAGGCCCGCCCGATCACCTTCCAGCGCAGTATCGTGGCCGCGAGGCCGTAGGTGACCATGATGGCCAGGCCGGGCCACATGGTCCATTTGACCACGTACGGGTACTTGGGAGCCGTCAGGGCCTCTGTCTCCCCCATCATCCGGGCCACTTCCTGAAGGATCCCGCTGTTATACAGCCACGGCGCGAGCAGACCGAAGGTGATGATCCCGCCGATGAGGAGGCTCACCGCGACCCGCGGCCCTACGAGGAATCCCGCGCCGAACATCATGGGGCTCCAGGACAAGCCCAGCGTGAGGCTCTTCATCGCGCAGCCCTTGATGGCGCCGGGCAGGAAGGTCGCGGACGGGACGATGGCCGGCAGGCCGTCCCGGAACCAGGTCATGAGCCCGCCCGCCAGCCCGACGCCGCCGAGCATCTGGGCCTTCTTCATGGCCCCCTCCCCGGACGCGTGCATGGCCGTGATGGTCTCGGCGCAGGCGGTGCCGCTCGGAAAGCGGAGCTTCTCCACCACAATGATCTGCTTGCGCAACGGGATCGCGAAAAAGACTCCCAGGAAACTGGTGAAGAACACCCAGAGGAAGATATCGAGCCAAGTGGGCTCCTGCGCGATCACGCCGCTCGCCGCCAGGAGGAAGAGCGCGGGGATGACGTTGACGATGTTCCCGATCGAGCCCCCGGCCGAGGCCATGGTCTGCGTCATGTTGTTCTCGAGAGGGGAGTAGGGCATGCGGAAGGCGCGCACGATGGCGAAGCCGAGGATCGCCGCGATGATGGAGCCTCCCTCGCCCCAGCCGGTCTTGAGGCCCATGTAGACGTTGAATACGATCATGAGCCCGCTCATGAGCCCGCCCACGACTATGACCTTCAACGTCACCTCGGGAAGCTTGTCCCCCCGGTACACGTTGGCGAGCCAGGCGTTCTCCTCGTCGTCGTAGCTGGTGACCAGCTTTTCCTCGTCGGCCATGCCGCCCCCCGTTTTCCGCGATATCGGACGTCGAGGGCTATTCTACAAAGCCCTGCCGACAGCGGCAATCAGGACGGGACGGGGGTTCCGGGACGCGGGGAAGGCTGACGGTGAAGGACCGGATGCCTCAGTAGGCGGTCCAGACGCGAGCCTGGGTGTCGGTGTGGGTGCAGCCGATCCAGAAGTCGCCCCAGCGGTAGTGCGAGAACTCGAGGGACTGATCGTTCCAATAGAGCCATGCTCCGGAATCGGCCGTCGTCATGCCGGCCTGCCCCCACACGTCGTTGTTCTCGACGGTCCTGGTCTTGGAATGGTGGTTGGCGGCCTCCGCCAGCGGGAACTCGGCGACGTACTTGCTGGCCTCGGTCAAGGAGGAAAGATCGCCGGTGGGATACCGGCCCTCGTTGTCCGAGTAATAGATCCTGATCGCGGACCGGATCGTGCCGAGGTTGCCCTTGGTGGAGCCCTCTCTCGATTTCCGGACGAGGTCGGTATACTTCGGGACGGCGATGGCGCTCAGCAGGCCGACGACGGTCACCACGGCCATCAACTCGGTGAGCGTGAAGCCGCCCCTCCCGCAGGATGTCCTGAACGGAGTCATGGCCATTCAGAACCTAGCATATCGGGCGGGTGACAAACCAACATTACAGGCGGCATAAATCCGTCTCGACAATCCGCTCCCGCGGGAAACGGCGCCCCCGCTGGCGAGAATGGCCGATCCCGGCTATCATTAGGTGCCGGGTTGTATTCGTGCCAAGGACCGTCCGCGGAGGTGCGCCATGCTTCTATTGGAGTTCAGCATGACCCCATTGGGCAAGGGGGAAAGCGTCGGCAAATACGTGGCGCGTTCGCTCGATATCGTGGACAAGAGCGGTCTGCCCTACCGCCTCACCGCCATGGGCACGATCCTGGAAGGCGAGTGGGACGAATGCTTCGAGGTCGTCAAGCGATGCCAACGGCGCATGCGAAAGGACTGCGGCCGGATCTCGATCGGCATCAAAGCGGACTGGCGCCGCGGCGCGCGCGGCCGCCTGGCGGGGAAGGTGGCCTCCGTCGAAAAACGCCTGCGCCGCAAGCTCGGAAAATGAGCGGCCCGGCGATTTCGCGCCGCGTCCCGCTATGAGGGCCTGGATACTGCGCCACCCAGGGCCGCTCGCGCGCGGCCCCCTTCGGCTGGTCACGCTGCCCCGGCCCTCCCCGCGACCCGGGCAGGTGCGCATCCGCGTGCAGGCCTGCGGGCTCTGCCATACCGACCTCCATATCATCGAGGGAGACCTCCCCCCCCGGCGCCGACGGATCGTCTGCGGCCACCAGGTGGTCGGCGTCGTGGACGCCGTGGGCCGGGGCGTCCGGCGCCCGCGCGTGGGGGAACGGGTGGGCGTCCCGTGGCTCCATTCGGTCTGCGGCCGCTGCGCGGACTGCCGGCGGGGAGACGAGAACCTCTGCGCCCGGGCGCGCTTCACCGGCTACCACGTCCACGGCGGCTACGCGGAGTACATGATCGCCTCGCGGGACGCCGCCTACCGGATCCCCGCGGCCTACCCCGCGGCGGAAGCGGCGCCGCTCCTCTGCGCGGGCGTGATCGGCTATCGCGCGCTCAGGACGGCGCTGGCCGGCGCCTCCGGCCGCGGCTACAGACTGGGGCTCTACGGCTTCGGCGCGTCCGCGCACGTCACGCTCCAGATCGCGCGGCAGCTCGGCTGCGTCGTCCACGCCTTCTCGAGGAGCCCCGGGCACCGGCGCCTCGCCAGACGCCTCGGGGCGGTCTGGGCCAAGAGCGCGGACGACTCCCCCCCCGAGCCTCTCGACGGAAGCATCATGTTCGCGCCCGCCGGCCCGCTCGTCCCGAAGGCCATGCCCCACCTGCGCAAGGGCGGGACGCTCGCTCTGGCCGGGATCACCATGACCCCGATCCCGAGCATGCCCTATTCCCTGCTCTACTGGGAAAGGAGGCTCGTCAGCGTGGCCAACAGCACCCGCGCCGACGTCAGGGACTTCCTCGCGCTCGCCGGGCGGCGCCGGCTGCGCATGGAGATCGAGCGAGTCCCCTTCGAGGAGGCGCCCGCCGCCCTCGCACGGCTCAAGGAAGGCGCCGTGCAGGGAGCGGCCGTGCTGGAGATGTAGGCCGGAGCCCGACGGGGCCGGGCCGGCGGCGGTTTCGGAGAGGCCCCTGCCGGGCCCCATCCCGCGGAGAGGATATGATTCTCAATCGGCGTACGGCGGCTCCCGAAAAACAGCGCAGGCCATGCTCAAGAGGGTGATCTCCGCCAGCCGCCGCACGGACCTGGCGGCCTGGTATCCCGACGATTTGATCGCGGCCCTGAAGGCCCATCCCCCCGAACAGGTACACACGGTCGTGGTATGGACGAAAAACCCCCGGAACCTGCTCGAGCGCCAGGATTTGCGGCGCGCCCTCGGCGCCTTCCGCCAGATCTACGTCCACTACACGATCACAGGCCTCGGAGGCACGCCGATCGAGCCCGGCGTGCCGTCCCCGGAGGACAGCCTGAAGATGCTGCCGCGGGTGATAGAGTCGGCCGGAGACCCCCGCCGGGTCAACCTGCGCTTCGATCCCGTGGTGAACCTTCGGGTCGGCGGTCGCCGCGTCCGCAACCTTGAGAGCTTCGAAGAGGTGGCCGGAGCCGCCGCGCGGATGGGCGTACGGACCGTTACGGTCAGCTGGGTCGAGGTCTACAAGAAGGTGGTCCGAAGGTTCGCCGCGCGCGGGATCCGGGCCGCGGACTTCGATCGCGACGCCCAGGCCGCCCGCCTCCGGGATCTCGCCGCGTCCCTGGGCCTCGATCTGCGGTTCTGCTGCGCGCCGGGCCTGCCCTCCAGCCGCTGCATCGATGGGGAGCTTCTGACCCGGCTCCATCCCGACCGCGAGCCTTGTTCGACCGCGAAAGCCCGCGGGCAAAGGCCGCTCTGCGGGTGCGCCGAGAGCCTTGATGTCGGCTGGTACTCGCAGACGTGCCGCGGAAAGTGCCTCTACTGCTACGCCAGGCCGGAGGAGGACCCATGACCCGACCCGATAAAGGAAACGCGGCGTGGCGGCAAGCTGTCGCGCCCTACCGCCGTCCCGCGGCGGTGCCACGCAGAGGCTCCACCGCGCTTCTCGTCATAGATATGCAGCGCTATTTCGCGTCGATGGCCGCCGGCATCCTAGCCAACGCGGCCCGCCTGATCGAGGGCTGCCGCGATGCGGGCATCCCGGTCCTTTACACCCGGCACGGACACAAGGACCCCGTCAAAGACGGCGGGATGCTCAAGGAATGGTGGGACGAGCTGATCCTGGAGCGAGGCCCGGAGGCGGAATTCATCAGCGAGATCGCCCCCCGTCCCGGCGAGAAAGTGATCGGGAAACGCCGCTACAACGCCTTCTTCGGGACGAAGCTGGACGCGACGCTGCGCTCACTGGGGATATCCGACCTGATCGTGGCCGGCGTCATGACAAACCTCTGCTGCGAGACCACGGCCCGCGAGGCCTTCGTGCGCGACTACCGGGTATTCTTCGTGGCCGACGCGACGGCCACCGCCTCCGAGGAGCTCCATCTGGCCGCGCTGCGCAACCTGGCCTTCGGCTTCGCCCACGTGGTCGGCGCCGAGGAGCTGCTCAAGGCTTTTCGCCCGAGCTATTGAGCCCAGCGCAAGTAATGTCCGCCCCTCCGCCGACGGGGACACAGGCGGACATTAGATATGCCTGGGTCAATAACGGCTGGATAGATATCCGATGACGGCCCGGCGCTCCTCCGCGTCGAGCTTCGCTCCCTTGCCGATCATGCGGCCGACCACCTGACCCCACTCGGCTTGGCCGCGGCGGCTTCGGTAGATTCGATCCGTATTGTGGCAGACGGTGCAGCGCCGCTCCGCCAAGTCCTTGCCGTCAAGCGCCTGGATCTTTCCCTCGACAGTCGGTGCGAGCTCACGTTCGGCGGCCGGCGCGATCTTCTCCTCGGGGACCGGCGCGGCCTCCTTCTCGATAGAAGCCGGGGCCTTCTGTTCAACGATCGGCGCCGTCTTCGACGCTTCCTCATAGGCCTGCTCCTTCGCCTCTTTGGCGCATGATGCGGCCAAGGCCAACGCCACGATCGCCACCGGCACGATGACCGATATCCTCTTATCCATCCTTCCCCCCATGACCTCTCTTCGCCGGGCCGCCGCCCTTCACTCGGCCCGACCCACAGATAGTGTGGACGGACCGCGGCGCCGCGTCAAGCCCCCGACCGAGACCCGAAGGTCAGGATAGGGGTCAGGCGTTGACTTGTTGACTTATGGAACTTTTTTGGCCGACGCTCGTAACAATGGGTATGCCACGCCAACCGAGAATCCACTTTCCCGGGGCTATCTTTCACGTAATCGCTCGCGGGAACGCCGGGCAACACATCCTCGCCGCCCGAAAGGAGTGGGAGGGTCTCCGGGACCTCCTTGGCCAGGTCAAAGAAAGCCTCCCCTTTGAGCTCTATGCCTACTGTCTCATGAGCAATCACTTCCATCTGCTCGTGCGAATAGGGGATATACCGCTCCAGCGAATAATGCATCGGCTTCTGACTACGTGGGCGCTGCGCTACAACGTGCCGCGCAACCGGATCGGCCACGTCTTTCAGGGACGCTATAAAGCGATCCTCTGCCAGGAAGACCGGTACTTCAAGCATCTATTGCGCTACATCCATCTCAATCCCGTCAAGGCCGGGATCGTCCATCGTCCCGAGGATTGGCCATGGTCAGGACATTTGGACTATATTGGCCAGGCGCGGCGAAGATTGATCGATCGAGCTTGGCCCATAAGCGTCTTTTCGACCGACTCGGGCGCGGGGACAATCCTGTATGCGAAGTTCGTAATCGACGGCATCAAAGACCCGGCCGCCATGCGGGAAGTCCCGCCTCACTTCGAAACCTCGGATGATCCGCCCCCAAAGACGCCCCCCCATCCAGACCCGCTCCCAATCGAACAAGTGGCTGCCGGATTCTTTCAAGAAGCCGAAATCCCCCCGGAGCTCCTTCGCGGACGAGGTCGTCCGAGATGGGTTTCTCGCGCGCGAAGGGATTTCGCGCGTCGCGCGTTTCTTTCCGGCTGTGGGATTCGGCAAATCGCGGCATATCTGGGGATTTCGGCCAGTGTCGTATCGCGCGCGCTCAACAAAAGTCAACAAAGTCAACAAGTCAACGCCTGACCCCCTTCTTTGTCGAAGAGGTGGATTCCGCGCGGATCGAACCCGACGGAGACCTTGTCGCCGGGCTTGGCGCCGAACGAGGCGTCCACGCTGGCGAGCAGGCGCTTGCCCCCGGCCCTGAGGTGCGCGTGCTTCCTCTGTCCGAGAAGCTCCACCACCTCCACCTCGGCCGCGATCCCGCCCTCCTTTCCGGCGCCGGCCTCCGCGGGCTGGACGCTCTCCGGCCTGACGCCTAAGACGACGCCGCCGCGCGACGCCCGGCCCTTCCCGGCCAGCCCCGGGGGCACCGGCACGTCCATGGCCTCGTTCTTGAAGCGTAGGCCCCGTCCGTTCTCATGGAGGTCGCCGTCGAAGAAGTTCATGGTCGGGCTCCCGATGAAGCCGGCCACGAAGACGTTCTCCGGCCTATTGAAGACCTCCTCAGGAGTCCCCACCTGCTGGATGTAGCCGGCGTTGATGACCGCGATCCTCGTGGCCAGCGTCATGGCCTCGATCTGGTCGTGCGTGACGTAGATGATCGTGGCGTTCAGCCTCTGGTGCAGCTTGGCGATCTCGACGCGCATCTCCTCGCGGAGCTTGGCGTCCAGGTTGCTCAAGGGCTCGTCGAAGAGGAATACCTTGGGCTTGCGCACGAGGGCCCTTCCGATGGCCACCCGCTGGCGCTGCCCCCCGGAGAGCTGCTTGGGCGTGCGCTCGAGGAGCGCCTGGATCTGAAGGATCTCCGCCGCCTCCCGCACCCTCTCGGCGATCTCGCCCTTGGGCAGCCTCCGCAGCCTGAGCCCGAAGCTCATGTTCTCCTCGACCGTCATGTGCGGATAGAGCGCGTAGTCCTGGAAGACCATGGCGATCTCGCGGCTGCGGGGAGGCAGGTGGTTGACGATCCCGCCGTCGATGAGGATCCGCCCCTCGGTGGTCTCCTCCAGGCCCGCCACCATGCGCAGGAGCGTGCTCTTGCCGCAGCCCGAGGGGCCCACCAGCACCAGGAACTCCCGGCTCGCGATGTCGAGGCTCACGTCGTGCAGGACCGCGGTCTTGTCGAAGGTCTTGTTGATGTTGCTCAGGGTCACGGAAGCCATGATTATCCTTTCACTCCGCCTAAGGTCAAGCCCGAGATGAGCCATTTCGAGGAATACAGGAAGACCATCAGGACCGGGACCGTCACCATCAGGGAGGCGGCGGCGAACATCCCCCACTGGGTAAGGTACTGGCCCTGCAGCTCGAAGAGGCCCAGGGTCCATGTGTACTTATGGGAATCGGTCAGCACGACCCTCGCCACGAGGTACTCGTTCCACGCCTGCGTGAAGTTGAACAAGAACGCGATGGACAGGGCGGGCGTCGAGAGGGGCAGGACGATCCGGTAGAAGGCTCCGAACCGTGAGGTGCCGTCCACCAGCGCCGCCTCCTCGAGAGACCTCGGGATCGTGTCGTAGTAGCCCTTGAGGATCCAGATGCTGAAAGGCAGCGAGCTCACCGAGTAGGCGATCACGATGCCCAGGTACGTGTTGGCCAGGCCCAGCTTCATGATCATGAGGAAGAGCGGAAGAAGCAGCATGGCCGCCGGGATCATCTGGGTGCCCAGAAGCAGCGTCAGCCCCACCTTGCTCCCGGGGAACTTGAACCTGGAGAAGGCGTAGCCGGCGGTGGACGCCAGACACACGCCGATCAGCGAGGTCGTGCCGGTGATGACCAGGGAGTTCCACAGCCAAAGCAGGAAGTTGGTGTCGTTGAAAACCCGCAAGTAGGAGGCGAAGCTCGCCCCCGCGGGTATGAGCGCCAGGTCGGTCGAGATGATACGGTCCCCGGGCCGGAGCGACACAGCCAGGATCCTCAGCAGGGGGTAGAGGCACACCACGCAGAAGGCGACGAGACCGAGGTGGGTGAGCACGGCCTTCACCCTTTGCCTGGCCCGGTGGGCCCTCATAGCGGCGAGGCTGCGCTCGAGGTCGCCCGAGCCGCCGGCGGGATCCGGCGCGTCGGTCCGAGACCGCTCAGCCATAGACGGACTCCGAGCCCTTGGAGTATCTCAGCCAGAGCATCGAGAAGACGAAAAGGATCACGAAGATGACGATCGCGAAGGCCGCGCTGTAGCTGTAGCGGTAGTACGTGAAGGCGGCCTTGTAAAGGGCGGACACGAGGATGTCCGCGTCCTCGGTCCCTCCCGCCTGCCCCGTCACGAGATAGATCACGTTGATGTTGTTGAACGTCCAGATGCTGCCCAAAGTGACGGCCGGGGCCAGGACCGGCTTCATGAGGGGCAGGGTGATGTTCCGGAACTGCTGGAAGGCCGAAGCCCCGTCTATGGCCGCCGCGTCGTAGTAGTGCCGGGAAATGGACTGCAGCCCCCCCAGGATGATGACCATCATGAAAGGGATGCCGAGCCACACGTTGATGAGGGTGCACGTGAGGAAGGGATGAAGGCTCAGCCACTGCACGGGTCCGAGCCCCAGCTTCCCCAGCCAGGGCATCCAGTCCACTAGCCTCTGGATCATGATGTTGACGAAGCCGTACTGCGAGTGGAACTCCCCGCGCAGAGCCAGGACCGCCACGACCTGCGGCATCGCCCAGGGCACGACGAGGAGCGTGCGGTAGATGCCCCGGAACCTGACGCTGTTATGCAGAAGCAGGGCCAGGGCGAAGCCCCCCGCCACGTGGAAGGCGACGTTCAGGAAGGTCCACCACACCGTCCTGAGCACCAGCTGCCAGAAGCTCACGTCGGAGAGCGGCGAGGACGTGAAGACCTTGCCGAACTGCTTGAGGCCCACGAAGGGCAGCTCGCCCGTCCGGCTCCACTCCATGACCGTCGTCAGCTTCAGGTCGTGGAAAGCGAGATAGACCTCGAAGGCCAGGGGATAGGCGATGAGCAAAAGCAGCCCAATCAGGCCCGGCGCGAGGAGCATGTACGGCAAGGAGAACCTGCCCCTGACGACGTCCCTGAAAAGAAGGGCGACCACCGTTTCGGCGGCCGCGAGCGCCGCGGCGAGCGAGAAGGCCTTGCCCGGATCGAGGTCCGGGCAGGCCAAGGCCGCGGCGACCAGGCCCGCGGCCGGCACCCCCAGGATCACGGCCGGGAGGAACCATCTCCTATCGTAGTGCGTGAAATGGATGTAGAGGTAGGCCTCGATCACGGCCACGAACGCCGCGATCAGGACCACGAACTGGAGGACTTGGAGGATCGCGCCCATCAATCCCTCATCTCCTCGATCTTGGCCGCGGCGTCCCGCTGCATCTTGCGGGCGGCCTCCTCCGGGGTCAGCTCCAGTATGATCGCCTTGCCCAGAGGCGGCCTGATGGCGTCCCATACCGCCCGCATCTCCGTGGCCATGGGCATGGGCTTGCCGGCCAGTATCTGGTCCATGGACGCCCGCAACACGGGATCGCCGGTGATCTCGCCCGCCCGCGCGGCCTCCGCCAAGGAAGGCAGCCTCATGAGCTCGCGCACCTGGGCGATCTGGTTCTCCCTGTTGGTGTAGAACTCGACGAGACTCTTCACCAGCTCCAGCTTCTCCGCCTCCAGCTTCGAGCTCAGCATGAAGTACTTGCCGCTGACCATGGGGGTCGGCCACAGACCCGTCCCGGAATGCCTCGGGATCTTGGCCGCGCCCAGGTCTGCCTTGAAGCGCTCCTGATACGACGAGATGGCCCAGTCCCCGTTGATGACGAAGGCCACCTCCTCCTCCTTGAACAGGGCGTCCATGCAGTTGTAGTCGCACTCCATGGGCGCGTACTTCTTGCCGTGGATCAGATCGACGACGAAAGCGACGGCGTCGCGCATGGCCTGGGTGTCGAGCGTGGGGGTCTTGTTGTCTATGGGCCAGCCGCCGTAGGCCCCGAGCCAGGGCATGAGCCAGAATGGCTCGGCCAGGTTGAAGGCCATGCAGTGCCGAAGCTTCAGCTTCTTGGCGGTCGTCGCGCAGAACCGGAGGAGCTCATCGGTGGTCCGCGGGGGCTCGGGAGAAAGCCTCTTGTTATAAAACAGCATCAGGTGGTTGCCGTTGCTCGTGGGCACGCCCCAGACCCTGCCGTCGAGCGTGACCGCCTCGATCACGGGCTTGTTGTATCTCTCCAGGCCGAAGGTTCCGTCCACCGGCAGGATGAAGCCCGCCACCGAATAGACGCCCGCGGAGTCGGAGGGACCCATGACGAGGTCGGGCGGGCTGCCCGCGATCGAGGCCGTCAAGAACTGCTGGCGCAGGTCCTCGGTGTTGTAGTGGGTCCTGACGACCTTGACGTCCGCGTTGCCGGGAAGCGCCCGGAAGGCCTCGAAGACCGAGTCCATGAAGGGCGCCACGGCCGCGTCCTCCTGCTCCCATATCACGATGGTCCTCGCCGAAAGAGCGGGGTCCTCCGGGAAACGGCAGGAGCCCAGGCACGCCAGGCACGCGAGCGGGACGAGAATCCTTGAGAATCTCCTCATGCGTAAGAACCGACTATAACATTTCCGGGGACGAACAGGCGTGGGCGTCCTGGGTATCCCTCCATCGCCGCCACGAATGCGAGGAACGGGACGCCAATCCTGACAAAGAAATTTTATCTTTTATTTTAATAGTTTTATTCTATGCTTCGGTCATGTAGTTGTCATTGAAAAGACAGCGCATCAAGGTATATACTATGGCGTCCGCCATAATCCGAGGAAGAGGGTGCGAACATGATGAAACAAAAGAATCTGTCTCTTTTCTGTGCGGGGGCGCTCGTCTCGGCCGCGCTCTTGGTGTGCGCTTCCGAATCGCGGGCCGCCTTGGTGGGCGCCTGGAGCTTCGATGAAGGCAGCGGCAACATCGCGGCCGATTCCTCGGGCAGCGGCAACGACGCCGCGGTCTTGGGCGCGCGGTGGATCGATTCGCCCGTGGGCGGCGGCGGCAGTGCCCTTTCCTTCGATGGGATAGACGACCTTCTCAACGGCGCGGGCGGGGCCGCGACGGATTTCACGGACCAGCCCTTCACCGTCATGGCCTGGGTGTACCCCTTCGCGGACGACGCGGGCGTGATCTTCGACAACAGATACAACATCTCCGGTGGCGACTCCGGCTGGATGATGGGGCTCTACAGCGACGGCACCTTGGTCTTCGACGTCAACGGCGCGGACAACAACGCGGTCACATTCAGCGAGGCCGCCGCTTATGAGCCGAAACGCTGGCAGCTGATCGCGGTGACCCGGGACGGCCCCGCCGTAAACTTCTACGTGGGCGGGGTCAAGATCGGCGAGACCGCCGTGATTGCGGACCTGCCCGTCGCCTACTCGCTCGCGCACCACTATATCGGCATGGCGGGCGGCGCCTACGCCGACCACCAGTACGGCATCCCCAACCGCTATTTCTACGGGGCGATCGACGAGGTGCGCGTCCACGACACGGCGCTGACCGAGAGCGAGATCCTCCAGCATTACGAGGCGTACAAGCCCGCGACCCAGCCGCCGCCGATCCCGGAGCTCTGCGCGGACGGTCTCGACAACGACTTGGACGGCCGCTTCGACTGCTTCGATCCGGACTGCTTCGCGGACGCCGCCTGCCCCGCTTTGCTCGCCCACTATACCTTCGACGACTGCGGCGCGGCCGACAGCTCCGGCTACGGGCACGACGGCGACCCGCGCAACTTCTCCGAGGAGGACTGCGTCGATTCCGGGCTGATCGGCGGCGGCAAGGCCCTCATGTTCGACGGATACAACAACTACGTGGCAAACGTGGGAGGCCCCCTCGCCGATTTCACCACCCTGCCGTACACGTTCACGGCCTGGGTGAAGCCCGCGGCCCTGGACGCCGGCATCATCCTCGACAACCGCTACGAGATCAACGGGAACGATTCCGGCTGGATGGTGGGCATGATGGGCCCGCTCTACGACCCGGGCGGCATCGTGTTCGACGCCAGCAACGGCCTCAATGAGAACTGGACCTTCACCAGCCCCGCATTGCCGTATCACACCGAGGAATGGCACCTGCTCGCCGTGACCCGGGACGGACCGTTCGTGACTTTCTTCGCGGACGGCGTCCAGGCCGGCGATCCCGTCTCGATCGGGAGCGCGCGGATCCGGTACGACTCTTTCACCAGCCACCGCCTTCTGGGCGCGGTGGGAGCGAACTACGCCGATCACCAGTATGACATCCCCAACCGCTACTTCAACGGGGCCTTGGACGAGGTCCGGATCTACCGGGGAGCGCTGAGCCAAGCCGAGCTCCAGCAGCACTACGAGCAGTACGCGCCGCCGCCTCCTCCTCCGCCCGGCCCGGAGGTCTGCGACGACGGCCTGGACAACGACAGGGACGGCTGGGCCGACTGCCTGGACCCGAACTGCTTCGAGGACCCGGCCTGCCCTATCCTCGTGGCGCGCTACACCTTCGACGACTGCACCGCGGCCGACAGCTCCGGCAACGGACACGACGGCATCCTGAGCGGTTTCTCCCCGGAGGACTGCGTGGACTCCGGATTGGAGGGCGGCGGAAAGGCCGTGTATTTCGACGGACTCGACAACTACGGCTACAATATCGGAGGCGAGTCCACCGACTTCCGGGGGGAGCCGTTCACGGTCATGGCGTGGGTCAACCTGGCCTCTCTCGACGCGGGGGCCATCCTGGACAACCGCTATGAGATCGGGGGGTTCGATTCCGGCTGGCTCTTTGGCGTTTCCGGCACGCAGTACGGCCCAGGAAACATCGTGTTCGACCCCAGCAACGGCACCAGCAACAACTGGACCTTTTCCAGCCAGCCCGCCGTGCAGCACACGGGAGAGTGGCATCTGCTCGCCGTTCAGAAGAACGGCTCGAACGCGACCTTCTACGTGGACGGCGTCCAGGTGGGCGATCCCGTCGCGGTCGGGGCCCCCCCTATCGTGTACGAGCTCGGGACCTACCACCGCGTCCTCGGCAGGGTGGCCGGAGCCTACGCGGATCACCAACACCAGATACCGAACCGCTACTTCCGCGGCTACATGGACGAGGTCAGGATATACCGGGCGATCATGACCGAATCCCGCATCCGGGAGATCTACGAGGAGTACGCGCCGCCCACACCGCCTCCCGCCGTGCCCGAGATGTGCGCAGACGGACTCGACAACGACCGCGACGGATGGCTCGACTGCCTGGACCCGGACTGCTCCGCGGACGCGGCCTGCCCTCCCCTGGTCGCGCGCTACTCCTTCGACGACTGCACCGCGGCCGACAACTCCGGCTTCGGCAACGACGCCGTGATGAACTACTTCTCCGAGAGCGACTGCGTGGACTCCGGCCTGGCGGGCGGCGGCAAGGCCCTCGTGTTCGACGGGATCGACAACTACATATCGGACGCGGGGGGCGCGTTCACGGACTTCACGGACCACGCGTTCACGGTCATGGCCTGGGTGAAGCCGTCGGGAGACGACGCGGGCGCGATCTTCGACAACCGCTACGAGATCTCCGGCGACGACTCCGGCTGGCTCATGGGCCTCTACGAGGGCGGCCAGGTCGCCTTCGACGTCAACGGCATCGACGGGAACTTCCTGACCTACAGCGACGTCGAAGCCTACCTGCCGGACGGCTGGCAGCTGATCGCGGTGACGCGCAGCGGCACGGAGGTTGACTTCTACGTCAACGGCGCCAAGTTCGGGGACACCCGGACCATCTCCGGCCAGGCCGTCCTCTACGATTGGTTCACCGGACACCACCTCATCGGCAAGGTCGGAGCCAGTTACGCCAACCACGAGTATGGGATCCCGAACCGCTACTTCAACGGCGTCATGGACGAATTCAGGATCTACCGCGGGGCCCTGAGCGAGGAGGATATCCTCCAGGTCTACGAGGAGTTCACCGCCTCCGCACCGGACGCCGATGAGGACGGGGTCCCCGACGCCGAAGACAACTGCCCGCTGGCCGCGAACGCGTCCCAGGAGGACGCGGACGCCGACGGAGCGGGCGACGCCTGCGACGCCTGCCCGAACGATCCGGCCGACGACGCCGACGGAGACGGTCTCTGCGCCGACGCAGACAACTGTCCGTCGAGCGCCAACCCCGGCCAGGAGGACCTCGACGCCGACGGCCAAGGCGACGCATGCGACCCCGACGACGACGACGACGGAGTGGACGACGCGGCCGACAATTGTCCGATGACCGCCAACGCGGGCCAAGCCGACAACGACGCCGACGGCGCGGGCGACGCATGCGATCCCGATGACGACGACGACGGGGTGGACGACGCGGCCGACAACTGTCCGATGGCCGCCAACGCGGGCCAGGCCGACAACGACGCCGACGGCGCGGGCGACGCATGCGATCCCGATGACGACGGGGACGGGGACCTCGATGAGGCCGACAACTGCCCCATGGACCCCAACCCGGACCAGGCGGACCTCGATGGCGACGGTCTCGGCGACGCCTGCGACGACGACCTGGACGGCGACGGCACGGCGAACGATGAGGACGGCGACGCCGCCGAGGTGATCGGCGAGGAGGGCGGCGTCGTGGAGACCGACGACGCGGTCGTCACCATACCGCCCGGCTCCTTCGAGGAGCCGGCCACGGTGACGGTGATCAGCACGACCGGCAGCTTCAAGGTCTCGACCAACAAGGGCGAGGCCTTCGGCCTGGCGGACTACGCGATCACTCCCGAGGGCGCGACCTTCGGCGAGCCGGTGACGATCGTGTTCACCTACGACGACACCCTGCTCAAGAACCCCAGGCAGGAAGAGAAGATGGACGCCTTCTGGCTCAACCCGGAGACGGGGGGCTGGGAAGCCCAGAACGCCGAGCTCGACATGGAGGCGAACACTTTGACCCTCCATACCTATCACTTCAGCAACTTCGCGATCTCCGCGCCGGACGACGCCGACGGGGACGGGGTGTACGAGTCCTTCGAGGGCGAGACCGACGCCTGTCCAGGATCTACGGCCGATGGGATCGCGCTCAACCCCAACCAGTACGCCCAGAACGCGGGCTTCGGCGCCTTCGAGGTGGGCCCGGACGACGCCCAGAGCTCGGTCTACGATATGCTCGCGACCAAGGGCTGCACCTGCCGACAGATCGTCGCGATGACCGGGGCCGGCCAGGGGCACCTCAAGAAGGGCTGCTCGCCCGGCCTGATGGAGGGGTGGACGGGTCTGAGCGTCCAGCCCGACCGGCCGCCGGACTCCCCGGGCGGAGGCAAGAAGAGCAAGTAAAAGGTCCTAATTCGGCATAGGCCATCTGCCGAAATCCGGCAAGCCCAACGGGCCTTGGGGAAGGCCCGTTTCCCCCCTAAACTTGTCGTAATGGACCGTTTCCCTCTGCCTAGGCGGGCTCTGGCCGTCATCCTGCCCCTGGCGTTCCGGCTGGCGGTGGGTCCCGCCGTCCAGTGCGCCGTCGCCTCCATGAACGTCGCCCCGGTGCGGGTGCAGGCCCCGGTGGGCGGCGCCGTGGCCGGCGCGGCCGGAGCCGGCGCTGTCAGCGTCCCCGGCACGCGGACCCCTTCGGCGACCGGGATCAGCCGCGCTCCTTCACTCGCACCGACGTTGGCTCCCATCGGGCGGGTCCGGGTCGAGACGAACGCCCGGCGCGCGCCGCTGGCGCTGCCGGCCTCGTCTATAGGAAGCGAGACTGGCGCGGCGCCCCGCGGCGAGGCGAGGGCCGTATCCCGGCAGTCCCCGGCCGCCGTGGCCCCGCTCGCCCTTGCACGCGGGACCCAGGCGTTAAAGGCTTCCGCCCCGAATTCCGGTCCCGACGCCTTCATCCCCCGCGACGCCGACCCCGCCCGCGAGCTCGTCCGGCGCTACGGCGGCAAGGCTGCTTTCGTGGCCCGGGCGTACGAGCTGGCCGAGCGGTGGCTCGGAGAGGTACACGGCGTCTTTGGAAGCTACGCCCGAGGAGAGGCCCGGATCGGAGCCTGGCCGGCCGAGTTCACTTTGAACGGACGAAAGACCCCCCTGACGGCGACCGACGTCGAGATCCTCGACAAGCTCCCGATGAATCTCCCGGAGAAGTTCCTCAAGCAGCTCGGCCCCAGACTCCGGGCGCTCTACCGCCTCAAACGGAGGATGGGCCGGCTTCCTTCCGACCTCGACATCCTCGCAGCGGGAGAGCACGCGGTCTTCAAGAAGGTCAAGGCCGATATCTTCCGGGAGACGGGCGTGCTCGTCGAGTTCAAGAAGCCGCCGAATTCCCGCTCAACCGCCCGGTAGGGCGTACGCGGCCCGCCTGAGCGAACGCCCGCCCCGCTACTGGCTCCTGGACGTCAAAGGCGACGCCCCGGGAGTGGACTACGGGGCGACCTTTCTGGTCCCCGTATACGCCAAGCCCTGATCGATTAGGATTTGAACACGAAGCGGTTGAAGACGAAGCTCATCAGCCGCGCGCGAAGAGACTCGGGGAGCAGTCGCTTGAGGAGCGCCGCGGACTTCGCGTCCGCCCCCGCCAGCGTGCGCAGGGGCACGCGCCGGGCCTCGCAGAGCCGGACGATCAGGCGGGCGACGGCCGCGGGATCGCCCCCGGTGGTCTCCGACCTGCGCCTGGCCGCCGCCTTGAAGTTCTCGATCTTCGAGTGATAGCCGGAATCCGGGGACCGCGCCTTCTCCCCGTAGAAGGAAGCCTTGTTGAAGTCCGTCTTGAAGCCGCCCGGCTCGATGAGCCCCACCCGCACGCCGAAAGGCGCCATGTCGTAGTACAGGCCCTCCGTATAGCTGTCGAGGGCGTGCTTGCTGGCCGAATAGGACCCGTAGAAGGGGAAGCACGTCACGCCCACGATGCTGGAGACGTTCAGGATCGTGCCCTTCGCGCTCTTTAGCCGCGGAAGAAGCCTCTGGGTCAGAAAGACCGGCCCGAAGAAGTTCACTTCGAACTGGTGCCGAAGCTCCTCCTCGGAGTGCAGCTCGACCGGACCCATCAAGCCGTAACCCGCGTTGTTGACGAGCACGTCGAGCCGGGAACCGCAGGACTCGTCTATATACTTCTCGGCCGCGCCGAAGGTCTCGGGCTTGTCCATGTGCAGGTCCAAGCCCGCGAGCCGGCCGGATGCCAGGGCATCCGAGAGCGCGGAGTCCCCCTCGGCGAGTTTTTTGAGACGCTCCGCCCCGCCCCGCACGCCGGCGATGACCCTGTGGCCCCTGCCCAGAAGGAGCTTCACCGCGTGCAGGCCGAACCCGCTGGACGCGCCGGTCAGCAGTATCGTCTTTCCCGCCATGCCCCCCACCGCTGCCGCCCCCTAAAGTCCGAGCTCGTCGGAGATGCCGCGCATGGCCGTGACGGCCAGCTCCGCGAACTCCGGAAGCGGGATCCCGATGTCCTCGCACTCCCGGATGATGTCCCGGCTCACGGAAGCCGCGAACGCCTTCTCCTTCATCCTCTTCACCACGGACTTGGGCTTGACGCCGGCGAGCTTCTTGTCCGGATAGACTAGGGTCGTCGCGACGACGAGGCCGGTGATGGTCTCCCCGGCCGCCAAAGCCTTGTGGAACCTCTCGGTCCGCTTCTGCCCGTGGGCCTTCTCGTTGTGCATCTTGATCGCTTCGATGATATCCTCCGGCAAGCCCTGGGCCCGAAGGATCTCCACCGCCTTCATGCCGTGGACGGCGAGATCGGCGTCGATCGCCTCGATGTCGATGTCGTGAAGAAGCCCGGTCAGCCCCCAGCGCTCCTCGTCCTCTCCCAAGCGTCTCGCCAAAGCCCGCATCACGGCCTCGGAGGCGAGGCAGTGCTTGATCATGTTCGCGTTCTTGACGTGCTCCTTGAGCAAGGCCAGGGCCCGCTCACGATCGATTCCCTGCAGAGTGCTCATCGTCCCTCCCCCGGCGCGCGACCGGCGCCTTGATAGGATAGCCAATCCGAAGGCCGGCGCGCCAGATGTCAGCGGCCCCCCCGCGGGGGGCCGCTCATGTAGGGGGGCGACACGGCATCTTCCCCCCTCCTACTCCCGCGTCCCTCCCCGTGGGGGAGGGACGCGTACTTATGGCGTCGCGGTGCCCCGTTTGTCTACAATGTGGGGCCCATGCCAATCAGAACCGGATGCCGGGCCCGAGGGAGGCGCGCGTGAGCCCGGGCATCGGAAGGCCCTCCTTCGGGAGCATCGACTACGACCTCGCCCCGCTCCTGGTCATCTGGGAGACGACGCGCTCCTGCGCGCTGGCGTGCAGGCACTGCCGGGCGGATGCCGACCTGGGCCGCGACCCGGCGGAGCTCACGACCGAAGAGGGCAGGCGCCTGATGGACGAGACGGCCCGGATGGGCACGCCGATCTTCATCCTTTCCGGCGGCGATCCGTTCAACCGGCCGGACCTGGAGGATCTCATCCGCCACGGCAAGAGCCGCGGCCTGCGCGTCGGCACGATCCCGGCCGCCACGGAGAACCTCACACGCGAGCGCGTCCAGTCCATGAAGGCGGCCGGGCTCGATCAGATCGCCTTCAGCCTGGACGCCCACGAGGCCGGCCCGCACGACGAGTTCCGCCGGACGCCCGGCGCCTTCCAAAGGACGCTGGACGGCGTCCGCTTCGCGCACGAGGCCGGAATCCCGGTCCAGATCAACACCTGCTTCGCCCTTTGGAACATCGCCCGCCTGGAGGAGATGGCCGCCTTCGTCCGCGGCCTGGACATCGTGTTCTGGGAGGTATTCTTCCTGGTGCCCACGGGGCGCGGCCGCGACATGGGGGGCGTTTCGGCCCGGCAATTCGAAGAGGCGTTCGAGCGCCTCCACCGCCTGAGCCGCGAGGTCCGCTTCCACGTCAAGCTGACCGAGGCCCAGCACTATCACCGCTTCCTTTTCCAGCGGAAAACGACGGAAGAAGACGCCGGCAAGGCGACGCCGCGGCCCCCGGACAAGCTTCCCCCCGCGGTGAACTCCGGTAAAGGATTCGTGTTCGTCGACCACAACGGAAACGTCTGCCCTTCCGGCTTTCTGCCGATCGCCGCCGGAAACCTCCGCGGCGGGACCCTCCCCGAGATCTACCGCACCGCCCGGATCTTCCGCGAGCTGCGCGACCCCGCGCTGCTGAAGGGGAAATGCGGCGCCTGCGAGTTCGCCGCCGCGTGCGGAGGCTCGCGCGCGCGCGCTTACGCCCTGACGGGGGACTACCTGGCGTCGGACCCTTTCTGCGCCTACATACCGGCCTCGATGCGGGACCGCGAGCCATGACCTCCGCGGCCCGCCGCTCATGATGCCCCTCTGGTTCATCCTTGCCGCCGCGAGCGGGGCCTGCTACGCCCTGGAGGGGGCGTGGGTGAAGCATCTGAGCTCGCATGGATTCAAGCCGGGGTTCCTGGCCTGGAGCGCGGCGTTTTTCATCCTTCCCGTGCTGTGGCTTCTGGTGTTGTTGCAGGGCCTGCCGGAGATCAAGCCCGAGTTCTACTTTCCGTTCGCCATGACGGTCGTAGGAAACACCGCGGCGATCGCGTGCTACTTCCGCGCCCTCTCCTACGGACAGCTCTCCATGGTGTATCCCCTGCTGGCCCTGACCCCTGTCTGGATGCTGCTGAGCACGGAGCTCATCACGGGCGAATTCCCCGGCCGTCTGGGCCTGCTCGGAATCTTCCTCAGCACGGCCGGGTGCTACGCGTTGGGCGTCGACCGGACCGGCCCGCTCTCGCCCTTCCGGAACCTGTGGGGCAACCCGGGCAGCCGGTGGGCGCTCATCACGAGCGCACTATGGTCGCTCACGGCGAACTTCGACAAGGCGGCGGTGGAGGCGTCCTCGGCCCTGTTTCATCCCGCCGCGGTCGGGGTCGCCCTCTCCATAACCCTGTTCGCGGTCTCCCCCCGGGAATGCCGCGATGGCTTCAGGCGTTTCGCGACGTTGGGCGGGTTCTGGAGGATCATGGTCCTGAGCCTGCTCGTCATCCTGCTGGTCGTCTGCCAATTCACCGCCTTCGACCTGGCGCAAGCCACCTACGTCACTTCGGTCAAAAGGGGCGGGTTGATCATCGGGGTGCTTTTTGGATGGCTCGTCTACAAAGAGCCGTACGGACCCAGAAGGCTCCTGCTGAGCCTGTTCGTCCTCGCGGGCTTGCTCTGCCTCGCCTTCGCCTGAGATACTCGGGACCTTGCCTTCGCCGCGGTCTCCGTCTTCTTTATGATTTATTTACATTTAATTTACCGTTAGGTTATTGAATATCCGCCGAACAGGGGCTATATAGGGAGTAGATGACCACCAAGCGCCTGTTCGATTTTGTGTGCTCGAAGTGCCGCAAGCGGGTCCGTGAGGTCGCGCCGGTACGCCCCGAGATGTGCAGCGCCTGCCAGGCGACGTCACTGTTCGGGAGCAACGGGGCGCCTCGGCCCGCGGGGAATCCGGCTCGAAGGATGAACCGCCCGTCGTCGGGCATAGGCGTCGGCGGAGCCCATTCCTGCGAGCCATGCGGCGGAACGGGCATGAAGAACTACATGCGCTGCTCCGCCTGCGACGGCGAAGGGACCGTTCAGGCGTAACGCCCGTCCCCCACGCATCGTCCCCGCGCTACCCGCCACGGCGCCCGAAGGCCACCCGGCTAAGGCTGTTCTCGGCGCGCGCCCCCATTTTGTATCATTCCCGCCAAGAGCCGGTCGTGAAGCTGTGTCTCGGTCGGGTCCGCTGGCACGACCTCCGGCACACCTGGGCGACCCACTTCATTCAGGAGGTCCGCGATCTGCGCGCGCTCATGGACGCGGGCGGCTGGTCGACCGTCCACGACGCCATGGTCTACCAGCACGGGACGCGGGAGCGGCAGGACGCTGCGTTCGGGATTCGCTCGCAGGTCCCGCCCGAAAGGCAGATGCCTGGTAAATTTCCTACGATATACGCCGCAGTACCGAAAGCCCAGGTGGCGGAACTGGCAGACGCACAGCACTCAAAATGCTGCGTCCCTCTGGGACGTGCGGGTTCGACTCCCGCCCTGGGCACTCCCTTCCTGGCTCCTAATTGCGAGAGGCCGCTGAGATAAGCGCCGATAGAATCAGCGGATTCTAAGAGCCGCCCAGCGACTCAAAATCGCTCGGTGCTATGCATCAAGGGGGTTCAAGTCCCTCCGCCGGCGACCCTTTTTCCCCCTCCCGCTCGCGGACGCCCAGGCAGGACCAGCTTCTCCGGTAGCCCGCTCCGGTGCGTCTCCTCGAGGCGGTCCAGGTACTCGTCGCGCGGGATGTACTTGGCCCCGAGGAGACCGGCCACGGGCGTGACCATCTGGATGTCGATCCACGACATCCCCCAGCGCTCGAGCGCCTCCACCAGCTCCACGAGACAGAGCTTCGAGGCGTTGGCCTCCAGGAAGAACATGCTCTCCGCGCTGAACGCGCCGGACACGTAGACGCCGTAGAGCCCTCCGACAAGCTCGTCCTCCCTCCAGCACTCGACGCTGTGGGCGAAGCCCGCCCGGTGAAGACGGATGTAGGCCTCGATCATCTTCGGAGTGATCCACGTGCCGTCCTCATAGGGCCGCGGCACCGAGGCGCAGGAGCGGATCACCCGCGCGAAGGCGCGATCGAAAGTGAAGCCGTAGCGGCCGCGGGACCTGCTCCGGAACTGCCTCAGGCTCCGGGGGACGCGAAAGTCCGCGAAGTCGAGCACTCCCCGCGGGTGGGGGCAATGCCAGGGAATGGGCAGACCCCGCACGATGGGCCAAGGGAAGATCCCCTGGGAGTACGCGCCGACGAGAGTCGCCACCGCGAGATCGCCCCCGACGAAGACGACGCTCTCCCGATCGAGAAGCTCTCTCGGGTCGGGGAAAATGGCATATCTCCGCATCCCCATAGGTTAAGCCCCCCGCGCCCCCTCGTCAAGTGGTGTCAGTCCGCCGGGCTGCGGCGGGCCGCGACAAAGGGATTTCCGCTTCGGGGGGTTCAGCGAGCGGTCGACCGAAGGTCGAGGAGCGAGCGCCGACGAAATGGGGGGCAGAGCCCCCCTTGGAGAGCGGCCGAGCGGAGGCGCCGTCGGAAGAGTCCTGACCTCTCCGTAGCGAGGGAACCCGACGCCCCCTGGCGGACTACCAGTCCGCCGGGTTGCGGCGGGCCGCGACAGAGGGCCCTGGAAAAACCCCAAAATTTCCTTTACCCTAACTGGTGCCATGAGACTGCTGCTCGCGGCCTGCATGGGGCTCGCTGTTTCCCCGCTTTGGGCGGCGCCCAACACTTTTGACATGACGCCCGCGGAGCGCCGCGCCTATCAGAAAGTCCTCGAGGCCGAAAAGGAGCTGCATCTCGCCGGCGGCAACCTGGAGCAGGCCAACCAGAAAAAGGCGTACGCCTCGCACGAGTTCGCCGATTCCGTCGAGGACGAGCAGGATCTTCCGGACTGGCGCATCATCTCCAAAGCGAAAGCGGCGGAGAAGACACGGCGCGCCCAGGAGGACCTTGCCCGGGCCAAGGTCGGCGTCAAACGCGCCGACCAGGCGTATGTAAGCGCCGGAGAGGAGTACGTAGAGGCCGAGGATGAGTACCGGCGGGCGACGGGCGAATACTACAACCCGGATCAGTACAGGACCTGGAAGGGCCACCTCCGCTACCGGGGACAGACCGAAGAGGAATCGCAGGAGGAACCCTCTTATGACGGCGCGGCCAAGGAGGCCGGCCGGATCCAGCAGCTGCTGGCGGGCTCCGAGGACGGCACGCAGCTCGCGCCCGAGAGTATCGGCGAGGCCCTGCACCGCAGCGGGCAGCTCGGCGACATGGCGGACCAGCTCGTGGCCCAGGCGATGTCGCACGGAGCGCAGGCCCCCACCGGTCCCTCCCTGGCGTCCGCGGACGCGGTCGCTCACGCGGCCCGCAGGGACGGCCCGGCCCGCGGGATGAGCCCATCATCCGAAGCCTTCATGGGGCGCAGGCTCCTGATATCGGGAGAGAACGCCGACCCGCGGCGCTCGCGCGCTCGTACGGACCTGGACGATTCCCGAGACCGCCTGCGCAAAAAGGACTACCGGGGCGCCCTCCTGTCGGCGGAGCATGCCATCGCGGCCAATCCCAACGACCCCCGCGCCCACGTGCTGAAAGCCGAGGCCCTCAACAGCCTCGGCCGCCACGGGGAGGCGGAGAAGGCCGCGCTCAGGGCCCTGAAGCTCGACCCCGACAACTCCGAGGCCTTCAAGAACATGGCATGGGCCCAGCTGCACACCGGCGACTACGAGGAGGCCGCGGCCAGCTCAAGCGCGCAGATCCGGCTCGATCCGGGCAACGCCCAGGCCTATGTCCGGCGGGCATTCGCCTACGAGATGCTCGGAAAAGACGGGCTGGCTATGGCCGACTACAAGAGGGCCGCCGACCTCGACCCGCGGACCTACGGCGGCCACCTGGCCAACGCCAAGGCGGGCATCCGGATCTTCGATCCCGACGCGCGGGACACGTTGGGCTTGCTCGACGCCTTGGCGCCTCCGCCCAGAGGGACGAACCCCGTCGTCCTTCTCGGCCTGGTGCTCTTGGCGCTGGCCGGCGGGAGCTTGGCCGTGGCCGCCCTGCGCCGCCCCCGCGCCTCGGCGATCGCCGCGGGCACTCGGACGACGACGCTCGAGACGCGGGGCCCTCGCGTCGAGGAGGAGGCCCCGGAGAAGCTGCTCGGAGGGAAGTACAGGCTGGAGCGCCTGATCGGCCGCGGCGGGATGGGGCAGGTCTGGGAGGCCACGGACCGGTCGCTCGAGCGCCGCACGGCAGTCAAGCAGATGGCCTCCGACCTCGGCGAGCACGGCTCCCAGGTCCGAGAGCTCTTCCTGAAGGAGGCCAGTACTTTGGCCACGCTGCACCACCCCTTGATCGTGGACATCTTCGAGGTGCTGGACCTGCCCGAAGGCCTCTATCTCGTCTTCGAGTGGGCCGCCGGGAAGACGCTTCAGCAGATCCTGGCCGAGAAGCACCGCCTGCCTCTTGAGAACGCCCAGAAGGTCCTGAAGCCGGTCTGCGCGGCGCTGACATTCGCTCACCTGAAAGGGTTCGTCCACCGCGACCTGAAGCCCGCCAACATCATGGTGTCGGACGAGGGCAACGTCAAGCTCATGGACTTCGGCATCGCGCACGCCCTCGACCGGGGCCCGGCTCCCCTTCCCATGCCCGCGGACGCCGCCGAGGAGGGCCCGCGCCCGTTCGTGGAGACACGCACCCGGATGGTCGCCGGGACGCCCGCCTACCGCGCGCCCGAGGCGGAGCTGGGGATCGTCACGCCCGCCTTCGACGTATTCTCCCTCGGCGTCTGCCTCCACGAGATGCTGACCGGGGAGCTCCCCTTCGGCGTCGAGGGCCGCCCCCTGGAAGGCGACATCACGTTCCTCAAAGCTGGCGAACGCGTCCCGGGCCTTCCCGTCGCGGTGGACTCGCTCATCGCGCGGGCTCTGGAGCCCGATCACCGGAAACGGATCCAGGACGCGCCCTCCTTCCTGCGCGCGCTGCTGGAGACGTAGGCTCCCCGACGCTGTCGCCGGGCTTGAGCAGTCCCCCGGTCAGCTCCTAGCAGCCCGGATTTCTCCCCCTGCCGGTGGGATATGTCGATAACCGGCTGGCTAATCGCCTTCGTGACGCTCCAGGGTGCGCCTGCCCAAGAGCCACGGCACCGTGAAGGCCGCGAGGTTGACCGCCGCGAGCATCCCCGCGCTCAGCGCCACGTAGCGCCAGTCCCAGGCGTCGACGCGTCCCAGGCGGGCCGAGAAGTGCATCTTGACCGGCCACGCCTCGGCCGCGAGGGTCACGCCCACGTAGGTGAGCGCGCATGCCATGTAGACGAAGCCCCCCGCCGAGGACTCGATCTGGTGGATGTTGGCGACGTTGAAACGGGGGAAGACGGCCCCGAAGCCCACTCCCATGCCGCATAGCGTCAACGTCATCAGCCAGATCGTCCCGAGGGTCAGCCAGGCGATGAAGCGGTCGGCGTGCAGGAGATAGTTCGAGACGGCGACGAGCCCGGTCGCCACGACCAGCGTCGGCACCAGCGAGAAGAGGAACTTCTCGAACATCAGCTCCTGGATCCCGAGCGGGGCGCTGCGCACGATCCAGAAGCTCTTGCCCTCCAGGCTGATCGACGGGAAGGTGAAGCGCAGGCCGAGAGAGGAGAGGACGAAGCCGGCGATCCCGATGTTGAGGAAGCAGACCAGGCTCTTGAGGTCCGGGGTGTCCAGCGGCAGCCGGTTGATGCTGAACAGGTAGACGCACATGAGCGCCCCGACCAGCACGATCTGCGACCAGTGCGTGACGTCCCGGAAGAACGTCTTGCGGTCCTTCCAGAACAGGGCGGCCGTGGCCGCGCCCGCGCGGCCGAGCCGGCGCGCGAGGCGCGACTCGGGCGTCGGCGGAATGTCGATCCCGCGGCGCGCCCGCCGCCCTTCCTGAGCGCCGGAGTAGCCCTTCGCGTAGGTCCGGCCCGCCAGCCAGACGAGCGCCCCGTACGCCGCCGCCGCGGAGCCGGCCAGCAAGAGGGCCCGCGACCAGAAAAGCCCCCCCTTCCCGTGGACATAGGCGGTCAAGGACTGAGTCATCCACCAGGAGGGCGCGTAGGGCGCCGTCGGGGCCTGCAGGTAGCGCAGGTACTCGCCGACCAGCTGAAGCGCGTCCGGCCGGATGAGGCGCTCGGGCTCCGAGAAGCGCAGCAGCATGTAGAGCAGCGCCACGGAGAGGCTCGAAAGGATCCAGACGACATCGCGAGTGCGCGAGGACGGGAAGAAATACATGAGCAGCAGCGTGAACGCCATCCCGAGCGCGCACGCCAGAACGAGAAACGGGACCGTCAGCGCCAGGAAGACGCCGTAGAAGTCCCAGCCGTAGCCGTTGACCTTCCCGAGCGCCAGGATGTAGGGGAAGATCGCCAGAGCGATCATCCAGGAGGAGAAGAACACCGTCTCGATCGACTTGTCCATGAAGACGGCGCGCAGCGGGACCGGCGCGCGCATGAGATAGCGTAGGTCCGAGGCGTAGAAGATGGTCGTCAGCGAGATGATGAGGCTGGAGAGGAGGACCATCCCGAAGGTCGTCAGCATCGCCATGGCCGTGAGCTTCCAAATGAGGAGCTCGCCGATCAGCTCCACTCCGCTCAGGTACTTGAGCAGGCGCCAGAAACCGTAGTGCAGCCCCGCCAGCATCCAGAGGCCCACCAGCACGAACGCCGTGTTGCGCGTCCATTCCCACGGCGTCAACGTGCGCAGACGGTTCTTGAGGGTGAGGGCCTTGCGCCGGACCAGAAGGCTAAAGATTCTTAAGGAGGCTGGCATACTCCTGACCGCCGGTCAGCTCCAGGAACACGTCCTCGAGCGGAACCCCGTCGGTCCCGGCCCCGGCCGCGCGGGAACGGCCACGGATGTCCTCGATGGTCCCGGAGGCGAAGAGCCGTCCGCCGATCATGATCCCGACGCGGTCGCAGATGCGCTCGGCGATCTCGAGGATGTGCGTGCACATAAAGATCGCGCACCCGCGCCCGGCGAGCTTCCGGAAGATCTCCTTGACTATGCGCGCGCTCTTCGGGTCGAGGCCCACGAGCGGCTCGTCGAGCATGAGCGCCTTCGGCTCGTGCAGGAGGATGCTCGCGAGCACGATCTTCTGCCGCATCCCGTGCGAGTAGGTGTCGAGCAGCTCGCCGCCCCACTCCTTGAGCTCGAACATCTCCAGAAGCTCCGGGACGCGCCGGCGCTGGGTCTCATGCGGGACCCCGTAGAGGTCCCCCGTGAGGCGCAGGAACTCCGCGCCCGTCAGCTTAGGGTAGACGAAGGGCTCGTCCGGCACCAAGCCGAGGCGCCTTTTCGCCTCGAGCGTCTGGCGGATGATGTCGAAGCCGCAGATGCGCGCGGTGCCGGCCGTCGGGCGAAGCAGGCCCGTCAGCATCCTCACGGTGGTGGTCTTGCCCGCGCCGTTGGGGCCGAGGAACCCGAAGATCTCGCCGGCGGGGACCTCGAGGCGGAGGTCGTCGACGGCCGTGAGGTCCCCGAAGCGCTTCGTGAGGCCCAGTATCTCGATCAATTAGGGGTTGTCAAGCAATAATATGAGCAATTTGGAGGCCCATCGTTGAGCCGAGTTCTAGGCGCGACGAGGGAGCATACCTGTAAGGTATGTGACCGAGGAGCAACGACGAAATCGGCCGACGATGGGCCTCCCCGAAGGGGCTGGGCGCTTTTGGACTGCGACTGCGTCGCTCGTCGGTTGCATAGCCTACGGCTATGCGCCCTCCTCGCTTCTTGCCAACTCCCCCTTAATCACTTCCTTACGGGGCGCGGCACTGGGCCCTCCGGGCCCTGTGTCTCGCGCCAAAATCACCTCAGCCAAATTGTTCATATTATTGCTTGGCAACCCCTTAGGCGACCGCGGCGATGCCGCTGAAGGAGACGTCCAAAAGCTCAAGGTAGCTCCGGCAGCGCGCCTCGATCGCGGCCGCGTCGAGCTCTTCGAGCCGCCGCGTGCCGAAGGCCCCGACGTTGAGCGACGACACGGCGATCCCGCAGACGAGAGCGCGCTTGAGCGCGCCCACGTCCCGGCTCTCGGGCGCCGAGGACATGGCCCCCATGAAGCCCCCGGCGAAGCTGTCGCCGGCGCCGGTCGGGTCCTTCACCTCGTCGAGGGGATAGGCGGGGAACGGGAAGACGCGCCCCTGGGCGAGCAGCAGAGCCCCGTGCTCTCCCTTCTTGACGACGACGACCCCGGGCCCCCATTCGGAGAGGCGCCGGGCCGCCAGGACGTTGTTGCGCCGGCCGGAGAGCTCACGGGCCTCCTCGTCGTTGATGAAGAGGACGTCGACCCGCGAGAGAAGCTTCTTGATCGCCGGCTTCTTGGAGCCGATCCAGAAGTCCATCGTGTCGCAGGCCACGAGCTTCGGCGCCTGCATCTGGTCCAGGACCCCCCTTTGGAGGTCCGGGTCGATGTTCGCGAGGAAGACGACGGGGCAGCCCTTCTGGACATCGGTCAGCCGGGGGTCGAACGTCTCGAAGACGTTGAGCTGCGTGTCGAGGGTCTCGGCCTTGTTCATGTCGCCCCCGAACTTGCCGACCCAGCGGAACGTCTTGCCGGGGACCTCCTTCAAGCCCGAGACATCGACGCCGCGCTTGACGAGCATCTCCCGGTGCCGGGCGGGGAAGTCCGTCCCGACCACGCCCACCATGCTCACCGAGGCGAAATGCCGGGCGGCCAGCGAGAAATAGACCGCCGAGCCGCCGAGGGCCTCGGTGCTCTCGCCCTCGGGAGTCTGGACCGAATCCAGCGCGACCGAACCGACCACCAATATGGGATTCATGCGGCTCTCCTGGAATGATCCCCCCCGCCCGTCCGACGGGGCTTTCCGCCCCGGCGGGGACCGGGGCCTCTACATCCCGCGCTCCCGCTGCTCGAGATAGCTGCGGATCTCCACCTGGGTGCTCAGCTGGCGCAGGAAGAAATTGATCGCGTCCAGCGCCCGCTTCTGCTGCAGCTCCTGCGCGAAGCCCGCCCGCTCGGCCTCGAAGTCCACGATCGAGCCGCGGCTGCGCAGATACTCGTCGCGGACCTCCGCGGGAGCGAGCTTCGAGCCCCGGAACAGCAGCGTCTTGAGCTTGGCGCTCAGCATCGTGCGGCGCTGATGGCGCTCGTACTCCTCGGGCGTCGAGTTGAAGGCCGAACGCACCATGCGGAAGTAGAGGTCCTGGTCGAAACGCCCGTCCCGCTGGAAGCCCGGGCTCTGCTGGATCGACAGGGCGAGCTCCGAATTGCTGACGTGGAGGCCCATCTTGTCGGCTTGCTGGGCGAGGATCTCGTTGACGATCATGTCGCGCAGCATCTCCTGCTTGACCCGCTGCGCCATCTGCTGGGTCACCTCGCTGCCCGCGCCGCGGGATTGGTCGAGGTAGTGGTTGACCTGCGTCCGGAAGCGGAGATACGAGATCTTCTCGCCCCCGACGACGGCCACGGCCTCCGTCGTGTCCATGCCCGTGAAGAAATAGCCCCCGAGGCCGACGAAGATTCCGACCAGGAAGATCAAGAATACGGAGATGATGAGGGTCTGGCGGTAGCGTCTGAGAAAAGCGATCATGAGCTTTCGGACCTCCTGCTCTGGGTGGCGGCGGAGGACTCTTCCGCCCCGTTGGCGCCGGCCGCGGCCTGCCCCTCATCCGGGTCCTCCGGCGCAGCGGCCTGCTCGGCGTCGGCCTCCGCGACGGCTTCGGGCTCGACATCGCCGCCCATCGAGCAGCGCCCCTCGAACGCGGCTCCCTCCTCGATCAGGAGCTTCGGCGTGCGGATGTCGCCGGTGATCCTCCCTCCGGCGATGAGCTCGAGCTGGGTCTTCGCGACCACGTCCCCGACGACGTGGCCGCCGACGACGACGCGCTCGGCGCAGACATCCCCCTTGATGCGGCCCTTGCCGCCGAGGATGACGGTATGGGCCTCGTGGATATTCCCTTCCACCTCGCCCTCGATCCGCAGAGAGCCGCGGACGGTCAGGACCCCTTGGAAATAAGCCTCGGGTCCGATGATCGTGACGACGTCGCCGCCGTCGTACTTCCGGTCCGAAGATTTAGAGAACACGGAGATCGCTCCTTGTCAGCCTGACTCGGGCGACCGCCCGGGCCGCCCCTGGAGGTATTTCATGGGATTGACGGGCCTGCTATGCCGCCATACCTCGTAATGCAGATGGTTGCCGGTGGACCGGCCGGTCGTGCCCATATAGGCGATACGCCGGCCGCGGACGACATGGTCGCCGACGCGGACAGTCACCTTCGAGGTATGCCCGTAGAGCGTGGAGTAGCCGAAACCGTGGTCGATGAGGACCATCATGCCGAAACCGCTCGACCAGCCCGCGTAGCGCACGACCCCGTCCGCCGTCGCGACGATCAGGGTGTCGGGGGTATTGGCGATATCGACCCCCTCGTGGAAGTGGCCCAGGTGCGGGTGGACCTGCTGGCGATACGGCGAAAACCGGTAACCGAAGCCGGAGGTGATGTTCCCGGCCGCGGGCCATACTCTGGGGGTGGAGCGGATTAGGCTGCGCTGGTTGGTGATGTACCAGGCGATCTCCTGGAAGCTCGCCAACCGCCTCTGAGACTCGCTGCGCAGCTGCTCCGCCGTGCGCCGGATGTCCGTCTGCGACAGGCGCGCCCCGGGCGACAGCAGGCGTCCGAGGCCGGCGCGGTCGGCCACGCTGGGCCCCCCGAGGCCAACATCCGATTCGAGGACCTCCTCGCGCTGGCGCATGCCCAGCAGGATGCGCAGCTGCTTGTCGGTGGCCCGGGCGATATTGAGCACCTCGCGGGACCTCGCCATCTCCTCGCCCATGTAGTTCATCTTGGTCCGGATCACCATGTTGTCCGCCTTCGTGATCCAGTAATCCACATGCCGCCCGGAGAGGAAGCCGGCCCATATGGTCAGCCCGGTCCACAGGGCCACGGAGAAGATGAGGAACGCCATGGAGAACCGCCCGCGCACCAGCGGGAGATCCGAATGAGGGATCACCAGCACGGTGACATGGCGGCCCAGGTAACGGGAGAGGCGTCTGAATATCTTCAAGGGCTTCCCTTCGACGGAAAAGCGCACGCAATCAATTGTATTTTATAACACAGCCGCATCGGACTGTCAATACTCTGCCGGTGAACCCTCGATCGTGCCGGCGGCAGCGCTGTTTTTAAAGCGCCGCTTTCGCCCCCTTTCGCCCCCTTGACAGCCTGGCGTTTCCCCACTACCCTCATAAGGATAAACCGATGATGCGCGCATTCAGAAGTCTTGCGGCGCCGGCGGCCGCGTGCCTGCTCTTGCTGGCGCAGTCCGCCGTTGCCCAGGTCAAGGCGGTCCCGAAGCTCAATCCCGGCGTCGGCAGCGGCGCGGGCGCGGCGGGCGCCGCGGTCACGGGCACGGGCGCGTCCGGAGGCCCCGGCGCCGATCTAAATCTCTCCGCCCCGACTCTGGACGGGACCATCCTCCCCTCCGCCGCGAGCCCGAAGCCGGTCATCCGCACGAACGCGCGCCCGGCCCTGCGTCCCTCGGGCATGCCGGGCCCCGCGCCGGCCGTCGAGAAAAACCTCGCTCCCGCCGCCGACCCCCAGGGCATGCCGGGCCCCGTGCCGGCCGTCGAGAAGAACGCTGCGGCGGCCGTCAATCCCCAGGGCATGCCGAGCCCCATGCCGGCTGCGGGCTCTGAGAGCACGCGCGAGGGCCTGAATCGCGTACGGGAGCGGACCCGGGAGCTCGACGACCTGATCTCGGAGATGGCGAGCGGCCCAGCCGCCGGCGAGAAGGCCGCCTCCGTCGGCTCCGGAATATTCGACGGAAGCGCCGCGCAGTCCCGCCCCACGCTTGCGGATCCGGCCATGGACCGCGCCGCGACCGCGGTCCAGCGCTACATCCGCAGCATCATGGGCTCACAGAAGCCCACCGCGAAGCAGGGGCGGGCGCTTTTCGAGATGGCGCTCGAGGACCAGGGCATCGGCCTGGACTCGGCGCTCGGGCGGGCGGTCGAGGCCCGGCTCTTCCCCGAGGACGCCGCCGCCAAGCGGGAGCGGCTCTCCGGGATCGATCCCCGCTTCCGGCATTTCGGGGATGTCATCGTCGAGCTCGCCGATCAGTTCGGGGTGACGAGCCGGCACGTCGAGGGCCTGATCAAGGAGAACCGCGAGGTCACGGGGCTTTTGGCCATCGAGCGGGACAAAGACACCCTCCGCTCGGTCCTCTCCCGCCTGCTCCAGCGCGACCGGGTCCTGCGCCTGACGGACGGGTATCCGGAGAACGCGCAAGGGAGCTTCCTTCGCTCGATGGGGAAGGACATCCTGGCGCCCTCGGGGAAGTCCGTCGAGGAGATCTCTCGCTCAGGCGCGTTCGCCTACGTGAATTTCCATGGAAGGAGCGTCCGCGACGCGAAAAGCGGGCGCGACCCCGACAACGCCTCGCCGGACCAGGTCTTCTACGTCACGCTGGAGCCCGACGGCCGCTGGAAGATCGGCGGCTACCGGAAGAACTTCCGGCAGCCGGGGACCGACGCGGAGTACATCGCGATCTTCCGCAAGTGGCTGGTCTCCGGCGGCGTCCCGGAGAGCCACTTCACCTCCGCTACGCCGTAAGCACGAGCTTGCCTGTCGTCCGGCCCGACTCGATGGCCCGGTGGGCCTCCGCCGCGCGCTCCAAGGGGAAGCCCGTCACCGGCACCTTCCGGATGCTCCCCTGCCTGACCCATCCGAGAAGCTCTTCCATCGCCCGGCGGGCGAGGTCGAGCTTGTGGAACAGATAGACGACGTTGAAGCCCATCACGGCCCGGTTAGCCGACGTCATCTCGAACGGCGAGAAGCGCGGCACGCGCAGCCGGTTCCATGCCAAAGCGGCCCGGCCCGGCCGGTCACGTCCGCGCGGCATGATCTCCGCGAAGCCGTAGACCACGAGCCTGCCTCCGGCCGCCAGACGCTCATAGCCGGGACGGAGCGTCGAAACCCCGTTGGCGTCGAACACCGCGTCGAACCCTCCGGGAGCCGCGCGATCCACCTCCGCCCACCATCCGCTTCCGGAACGGACGACGACGGTCGCCCCCATCTCCCGGCACAGCGCGGCCTTGTGCGCGGCGCCCACGACCGCGACGGCCCGGCAGCCGGCGACGGCGGCGAGCTGAAGAAGCGCGGTCCCCGCCCCCCCGGCCGCGGAATGGACGAGAACGGTCTCCCCCGCCTCGATCTTGGCCACGCGGAAAAGGCCGTAGTGGGCGGTCAGAAATACCGCGGGGAAGGCCGCGCACTCGGGGAAGTCCCAGCCCTCGGGACAGGGCCACAGGCGATCCTCTCCCGCGACGATCGAATCGGCGTAGCCTCCGAACCGCGTGATGCCGAACACGCGGTCGCCTTTCCGGAAGGCCGCCGCCCCGTCGCCCGCCGCGTCCACCACGCCGGCGAACTCGAAGCCGGGAGTGAGCGGGTATCGCCCTTTGGCCGCCCCGTAGAGGCCCATGCGCACCAGGCAGTCGGCGTAGTTCACGCCGGCGGCCCGGACGCGCACCCGGACCTGGCCGGGCCCCGGCGCCGGCTCGGGCTCCTCGATGAGCTCGAGCGCCCCGTGGCCGCCCGGCTCACGCACGACGATCCGCCTCATCGATCCACCCTCCCCCGACACATCAGACGCCCGATGTCGAGTGACTTAGCTGCAGGAGTCTGACGCCTTACGTTGAGTAAGTCGGTTGTCAGACCCTCGCGCCGCCCACCACTCTATCAAATCCGGGGGTCTGACCCTCCAGCCCGGCGTTTGCTACAATGCCGGCGTGAGCGATCTGCGCGAGAAGTTCCTGACCTATTTCGACCACAAGGGGCACCATATCAACGCCTCGACCCCCCTCATACCCGAGGGCGACCCGTCCCTTCTTTTTACGGCGGCGGGGATGGTTCCCTTCAAGCCCTACTTCCTGGGCATCAAGAAAGGCACGGACCGCGCCGCCTCCTGCCAGAAGTGCTTCCGGACGAGCGACGTGGACCGCGTCGGGATGACGCTGCGCCACCTCACGTTCTTCGAGATGCTCGGCAACTTCTCGTTCGGAGACTACTTCAAGGAGGACGCCATCCGCTTCGCCTGGGACTTCCTAACGAACGTCGCCGGGCTAGACCCCAAGCGCCTGCACCCCACGGTATTCACCGACGACGACGAGGCGGAGGAGCTCTGGCGCAAGACGGGGACGGTCAATTTGGTCAAACGACTCGGGGAGGAGAGCAACTTCTGGGCCATGGGCGAGACGGGCCCCTGCGGCCCCTGCTCGGAGATATACTACGACCTCGGGCCGCAGATAGGCTCCGGCCCCGAGGACGTCATCGGCGGCGAGGGCGACCGGTACATCGAGGTTTGGAACCTCGTGTTCATGCAGTTCGACCGCCAGCAGGACGGCCGGCTCGTTCCCCTTCCCAAGAAGAACATCGACACCGGCATGGGGCTCGAGCGCCTGGCGATGATCGTCGAAGACAAGAAAGACCCCTTCCACACGAGCCTGTTCGCTCCCGTCCGGGACGCGGCCGCGGGCTTCCTGGAGCGCTCGTCCGGCGACGGCAAGGCGCTCCCGGAACGGGAGCGGGAGCTCGCCTACCGCATCATCTCGGACCATACCAGGGCCGCCGTCATGCTCGCCTTCGAGGGCGTCATCCCCTCCAACGTGGAGCGCGGCTACGTCCTGCGCCGGCTCATCCGCCGGGCGTCCCGCTACGGCCGGCTGCTCGGCGCCAACGAGCCGTTCCTGCATCTCCTCGCGCCGAGCGCCATCGAGATCTTCCGCAAGCCCTATCCCGAGCTCGCCGAGGCCAGGTCCCAGATCGAGGACACCCTCCGCGCCGAGGAGGAGCGCTTCCTCGAGACGCTCGAGAAGGGCGAGCGGGAACTCGAGGGCATCCTCGAGCGTCACCCCAAGGCGCTCGCGGGCGAGCAGGCCTTCAAGCTCTACGACACCTACGGGTTCCCTCTCGAGCTCACGCGCGAGATATGCGTCCGCCGGGGCGTGACGGTCGACCAGGAGGGCTTCGACAAGGCGCAAGAGGCGGCCGTCGAGAAGGCGCGCGCCGGCTGGAAAGGCTCCGGGGAGAGCTCCGGGGACGTCTACGATGAGGTCCTCCAGCGCAATCCGGGCATGCGCTCCGAGTTCGTCGGCTTCCAAAAGCTGGAGGCCCTGACCCAGATCGCGTGCGTGATCCGGCACCGCGAGACGCAGCAAGGGAAACAGCTCCTATCAGGGACCGGACAGGAGCTCTGTCCCGGCGACGAAGGCGAGGTCATCCTCACCCGCACGCCGTTCTATCCCGAGGGAGGCGGCCAGATCGGGGACAGCGGCGTCATCCTCGACGACATCAAAGAGGACAAGAAGCTCGCCGAAGTCCATGACACGCAGAAGCCGCGCCCGGACCTCATCGTGCACCGGGTCACGGCCCACCGGACGATCCGTCCGAACATGCGCGTGCGCGCCCGCGTGGACGCCGACAAGCGCCGGACCACGGCCTACCATCACACGGCCACGCACCTCTTGAACCATGCCCTCAGGCGGGTGCTCGGCCCCTCCGTGCGCCAGGCCGGCTCGCTCGTGGCCCACGATCGCCTCCGATTCGACTTCACCCACAACAAGCCGCTCAAGAAGGATGAGATCGCCGAGGTCCAGCGCATCGTGAACGAGGCGATCGAAAAGGACATCCCGGTCTCGGCCCGGCTGCAGCCGATCGAGGAGGCCGCCAGACTGAAGCCGATCACGCTGCTCGGCGAGAAGTACGGGGAGAAGCCCCGCTTCCTGCTCATCGGGGCGAAGGGCTGGGACGATCCGATGGACCGCTTCAGCCTCGAGCTATGCGGCGGCACCCACGTCGAGCGCACCGGACAGATCCGGACCTTCAAGATCGTGAAGGAGAGCTCGGTGGCCGCCGGCATCCGGCGCATCGAGGCCGTGGCCGGCCCGGCCCTGGAGGAGCTCAAGCGGCAGGAGGAGCGGGAGCTTCGCGAAAGCCTCAAGGAGGCGACCCGCCGCTTCGTCGAGGTCACCTCGAAGATCCAGAGCGTCACCGAAAAGCCCTTCCGCGATCCCATGCTGAAGGACCTGCCCGATCCGGAGACGGCGCCGCTCGCCGACATCCGGAAGGTGATGCCCGAGATCAAGGACCTCGAGAAGAAGCTCCGCGCGCAGCTCGAGCAGCTCAAGCGCGAGAAGCTGCTCAAGCAGGCCATGCTCGGCCAGGTCCTGCTCGAGATCGACGGGCTCAAGATGGCCGTTCAGAAGTTCGACCAGGTGGAGCCGCAGACCCTCAGGCTTTTGACCGACCGGCTCAAGCGCGAGCTGGGCTCCGGAGTCGTATTCCTCGCCTCCACCGAGCACAAGCGGCTCTCCTTCGTGGTCGGCGTCACCCAGGACCTCGTGGGGAAGGGCTTCGACGCCTCCCTCATCGCGAAAGCCATCGCCGAGATCCAGAATGGCCGGGGCGGCGGACGCAAAGACTTCGCCCAGGGCGGCGGGCCCAACCACGACTGGGAGGAGCTCGTGAACAAGGTCAAGGAGCTCATCAAGGCCGCCCGATCCGGATCCTCGTGACCGCCGCGACGCGACGCTTGACAAGACGGGACTTTAGGCCTAATCTATCTAGGCCTTTCGGCCCTTGCTATTTGGCCCGAAGGACTCACCCTTAGGGTGGAAGTGCTGTAGCTTGGAAGCACAGGGAGCGACATACATGAAAACGAGCATCCTGCGTCTGTTAGTGGTGCTGATCGCGGTATTGGCACTGGGGGCCCTGTCTATATCGCCAAGGCAGTTCCTTATCAGCGTTGACAACGCGTACGCCCAGGAGGAGCCGCCGCCGGAGGAGGAGCCGCCTCCAGAGGAGGAGCCGCCTCCTCAAGAGCCGGTCGACTGTGTGGCGAATCCGGAAGACCCGGCGTGCGAGCAACCGCCCGAGGAAGAAGAGCCGCCCGCGGAAGAAGAGCCGCCCGCGGAGGAAGAACCCGGTGGCGGCGCGCCGCCTCCCAGTGGCGATGACGGCGGCGGCGGCGGCGGTTGCTGCGGCTGAGCGTTAGGCGCCGCTACGTCCGCTCCCCGGACCAGCGGCAATAGCGCCTCTGGTCCCTCGGCTTCCGGTCCGGCAACGATGTGTTGCCGGGCCGGAGGCTTTCGTAGTTGAAGGCGGCGTCAGCGATTATGGCCATGGCCCATACCGTTCTCCTGGTCGAAGACGAGCAGATGACCCGGACGATGCTCCGGAAGTTCTTCGAGTCGCACCGATGCCGTGTCGTCGAGGTCGAAGACGGAGCCGAGGCCTTCGCGCTCGTGCAGAAGAAGAAGCCCGACCTCATCGTCATGGACCTCTCCATGCCCGACATCGAGGGCCTCCCGGCGGTCCACGTGCTCCGCGATTCCCCATCCACTTCGGACATCCCCATCATCATCTACAGCGGCACCCTCGACGATCCAGTGACGAGGGGGGAGCTGGGCGTCGGCCCGAGACTGCGCTTCATGAGGAAGCCCGGAGACCTCGACGAGATGTGGCAGTGGGCCAAGGAGATGATGTCCTGACGCGGATCCGGCATCCCCGCCGCGCAGGCAAGAAGAAGCAGAACGCACAATGTCGTTCTTGTGTTTCCGCATCGCCTCCTTGGTCGCCCCATCCTCGGCGCTAGGAGTGTGAGCGATTAGCGGCGAACCCCTGCGCCGCGCGCTTCCGGAGCGAGCCACCGGATAGCGGATGCCTCAGGTGTCGCGCTTCAAAGTCGCACTTACGGAAGGATTTTCAGCGCCCCTTAGATCTGAACTCCCATGGAGGCAGAGCCTTCTCCTCGGCCCACAGCCCCCGCTTCTCCTTCCGAGCCTCGGCCTCAAGGCGCCCTAACTCCTTGTCGTCGGGGGCGTATCGCCTATACCACCAAGCGAGGCCGGCCTCCACCAAGGCAGCGTTGACGCTCCGGTGATCTTTGAATACCTCGCCGACGAGCCTGCCGTAGTGGTCCGTATCGTAAACAACGACAAGGACCGTCTTGCCGAACACCAGTTCCGACATGGACTTCTTGGCGGCCGTACCGAAAGGCTGATCCTTCTCGGGACAGTCGATGCCGTGGAGTCGGACCCGGACGGCCTTCCCTTTCCGCATAACCTCAATAATATCGCCGTCATGGACTCGGACGACCTCCCCGGCAAAGCTCTCCCAGGTGGGCTCCTGGGTGGCCTTCGGGGCCTCCCGGGGCTCGCACCACTTGTAGCTGTCGATGCACCTGAGCATGTTGCCGGCGGATCCATCGGGGCAACCGTCCTCGGGAGCCAGCTCGAAGCCTCCCTTTTTCATCCCGCGGACAGAATCCATGCAGCAGCTGACGCTTTCGCGTTTCTTGCATCCGTCGGCCAGGCGGCCATAATAATCGTCAGAGTCGCCTTCCGCGGCCAACGCTTTGCGCATCTCGGCCTTGGAGGCGAAGTCCTGGCCCTTCAGGGGCCCCCGGTGGCAATGGTAGCCGCCTGCCTTGCGGTTGTGGTGGCAGCCATGGCTGTCGAGGCCGCCGCGGTGGGCGTGGGCCAAGACGGGGAGGATCGCGGCTAAGAGCAGTGCTGCGGCCTTCATAGCAGAAGCATGACTCCTAGCAGCCCGCGGAAAAAGTCTTCCGGGGCCTGCCATCGCCTGGAAGCGGCCTGCGCCCGCGTTGCTCCTCGGTCACACCGGGCCCCGGCAGGGGCCCTGGCAGCCCCTTACAGCACCCCGCTTATTGCCTATTCTCCGTCGAAGATGGTGCGCCCACCAGGACTCGAACCTGGACTTACAGCTCCGGAGGCTGTCGTGATATCCCTTTCACCATGGGCGCGGCGACTTCTCTAAAGGGATTGTAATAAATTACTTCGTCTTCATCACCCAGACGCCGTCCCAGGAGGCGTCCGGGGGGCTCTCCCGGTAGTGGCGGCAGCGCTCCAGGTACAGCCTTGAGGGCCCGTCGTTCGGGTTCGCGTCGAGGGCCGCCTGGAAGCCCGAGAACGCCTGCCGCCAGTCCCGGCGCCGGTAGTGCTTGAGCCCCCTCTCGAATGCCGCCAGCGTCTGCGTCATCCTCGGGAAGGAGTCCGCGCTGTGGTGGCCCAGCGCCTCGAATACGGAGACCGGCTTGGTCTTGCCCTTGACGCGGATCAGGTCGAGCTCCCGGCACGGAGTGGCCGCCTTCAGGCTCTCGATCGTGAACTCGCTGAGCAGCACCTGCACGCCGTAATACTTGGTGGCGCCCTCGAGCCGGGCGGCGAGGTTGACGGTGTCCCCGATCACCGTATAGTCCATGCGCTTGGGGGAGCCGATGTTGCCGGCGACCAACTCGCCGGTGCTCACGCCCACCCCGATCTTGATCTCCTGATAGTCCTTCAGGGCGCGCAGGGCGTTGAGCTTGCGAAGGGCCCGGATCATCTCGTTGGCCGCGCCGACCGCGTTGTCCGCGTCGTTCTCCGTCTGGAACGGGGCGCCGAAGATCGCCATGATCGCGTCCCCGATGTACTTGTCGAGGATGCCGTTGTGATGGAAGATCACGTCGATCATGTCGGTGAAGTAGTCGTTGAGCATCGACACCGTCTTGCGGGCGCCCAGCTCCTCCGAGATCGTCGTGAAGCTGCGTATGTCCGAGAACAGGACCGACGCGACCTGCGCGTTGCCCCCGAGCGCCTCCTCGCCCCCCTCCATGAGCCTGTCGGCGATCTCCTTGGTCATGTAGCGGGCCATCGTGCTCTTCATCCGCTTCTCGGAGGTGACGTCCTCGATGATCAGCATGTAGCCGATCGCCTCGTCGTTGATGTCGATGAGGGGCACGACCGTCAGGTTCGCCGACACCCTCTCCCCGCCCGCGAGCTTGACCTCCGCGTCCATGGTGATGTCGACCTTGCCGCTCTTCACGACCTTCTCGAAGCTTTCGAGCACCCAATGGTTGGACTCGTCCGAGAAAACCTCGGCCGCGGAGCGCCCCACGACGTCCTCCCGCCGCCATTTCAGTATCTTGAGGGCCGCATCGTTGACCTTGATGAGCGCGCGCTCCACGTCCAGCGTGATGACGCCGTTGGACAAACTCTTGAGGATGCTCTCGTTGTAGTTTCGCTCGTTGGTGACGTCCTCGAAGAGTTGGGCGTTCTCCAGCGCGATGGCGGCCTGGGCCGTAAAAGCCTTCAGGCGCTTCTCGTCCGCGGGGCCGAATGGGCCGCCCCTCCTATTGAGGGCCTGGATGACGCCCAGCTTCTCGCCCTCCTTATTGATCACGGGCATGCACAGGATCGTGCGGGTCCGGTAGCCCGTCTTATTGTCCACCGCGGGATTGAAACGCGAATCCTCGTACGCCTCGGGGATATTGATGGTCTCGCCGGATGTGAAGCAAGACCCGGCGATGCCGGCCGATGAGGGGATGCGGATCTCCTTGGACTCCAGCCCCTGGGCGACCCGGGACCAAAGCTGGTCGGCCTTCTTGTCGAAAACGAAGAGCGTGCTGCGGTCGGCGTCCAGCATCTGGGTCGTGACGGTGATGATCTTCGTGAGCAGCGTGTCGAGGTTGAGCTCCGAGGCGATGGCGCTGGAGACCTCCAGGAGCTGCGCCTCCTCCTTGCGCGCCTTGTCGACCTTCTCGTAGAGCCGGGCGTTCTCGAGCGCCGAGGCCGCCTGGGAGGTCAGCGCCTCCAGGAGCGTCAGGTCGTCCTCGTCGAAATCGCCTTCACGCTTGTTGAGCACCTGCGTGACGCCGATGACCCTGCCCTTGCGCTTGAGCGGCGTGCAGAGGATGTTGCGGGTGCGGTAGCCGGTCTTCTTGTCGACCTCCTGATTGAAGCGCGGGTCCTTGTAGGCGTCCGGGATGACGACGGCCTCCCCCGAGGTGAACACCGAGCCCGCGACGCCCGCGCGGTTCGGGAACCGGATCTCGCCGACGGAGTCCCCCTGGGCCACGCGCGAGAACAGCTCGCGGCTGTCGGGATCGTTGAGAAAGAGGGTGCTGCGGTCGGAGTGGAGCGCCACGGTGACGATCTCCATCAGCCTCGGCAGCAGCACATCCAGCGAGAGGGTGTCGGAGACCTTGTTGTTGACCTCCACCAGGGCCGAGATGCGGTCCAAGAGGTCGCCCATCTTGTTGACGAGCTCGTCGCGGTCGCCGGACGAGAGCTCCGCGAGGATGCGGCGCACATCGGCCTGCTCCAGGCGGTGCTGGAAGACCGTCTTTACTATGTCGAAATCCGTTTCCCTGGGCATCCGGGCCCCGTTCCTACGGCATGGCCCCGGCACACGGTCAAGCGCGCCGACGCCGCCGTATATTATATACGTTTATCGTCGAATAAGGCGACAGATCGGGGGCCGACGACACCTTGCATCCTTGCCGGAACGGGCCCATAATTAGGAGGATGGCGTGCCCGCGCGTTCTTTTGCTTTCCGTCCTGCTGCTGCCGGCCCTGGCCGGGGTCTCCGGGGCCAAATCCCCGGAGGGAGTCCTCCAGGCGCTCGACGAAATGCTCGAGACCGGCGACTGGACCGCCCGGATCTACGCGGTCAACCAGCTTTCGGCCGTGGGGCCCTCCGCCTTGCCGAGCCTCAGCAAGGCGCTCGACGACCCGGACTGGCAGGTGCGCCTGACGGCCGTCCACCGGCTGGGGACCTACGGGGAGCCGGCCGCCCCCGCCCTCCGGCGCGTCGCGCGCGAAGAAGAATGCCCTTGGGTGCGCATGAGCGCGGTCCATTGGCTGGGAAGCCTGGGTTGGATGACCCGCCCCTCCGAGATGCCGGAAGACGAAGAGGCCCCCGAGGGATGCCAGTCATGGTTCTGGCCCGTCGACCGATTCGGGTCCGCGAGCAAAGACCTGGCCCGTACGATCTCCAGCACGGAGATCGACCATGTCGGCTGCCAATACATACGCTACAAGCGGGCCGGGAAGATGGTCTGCCCGGCCGGGACGGTCGTTACGGGCATCGGCGCCGATCCCGGCGAGATCGGCCTGCAGCCCGGCAAGCTTCCGGAGGGCGGCGTGGCACTCTGCTGCCCGGCCGGCTCGGCGGCGGCCGTCGCCTCCAAGGTGCCGGCCCCGCGCGAGGTCGAGTGCAGACGCCTGCCCTTCGAATGCCGCCTTCCCTGGAGGGAGATGCAGCCCACCGAGGGCCCGAAGTACGGGGAGTACCGAGACTTGAAGGCCCACGACATCCCCTGGCTCCAGTGCTGCCGCCTCCTCGATGTGCCGGCCGCGGCGGGGGTCCCGGCGGAGGTCCTGGCCCGATTGACGAGCGCGGCGAAACCCGAGCCCTATCGATTCGAGGAGTCGAGGATAGAGCGGACACGGAGACCCCGCCCCGAGCGGGGGCATGAGCCCGAAATATACGAGGACCCGATCCCTGATGAAGAGCTTGACGGCTTTCCGGAGAGGGAGGCGGCCCGCGCGGCTCTCGCGAAGCGGAAGGCGGCCAACAAGGCCCGCGTCGCGGAGCTCGACTCCCTGCTCTCGGGCAGCGGACAGAAGCTCCCCCCTCCCGAAGGAGTCGCGCGACGCCGGGAGGAGGATCACGCGCCGGCCGCCTCGCACGACCCGCCGGGCCGGAAGATTCCAGAGGCTCTGCCGGCGAGACGGGAGCGCCTGACGGCCCCCGAGGAACCGCTGCGCCGGCCTGAAGCCCCGCCCATGCGCCCGGAAGATGAGGCGCCGGCCGTCTCGCACGACCCGCCGGACCGGAAGACTCCGAAGCCCCTGCTTGAAAGGCGGCTGCGCCTGTCGGATTTCGAGGAGCCGTTGCGCCGGCCCCAAGCCCCGCCCCAAAAAGCGGAGGAGGAAACGACGGCGGCGGCCCGGCTCCACCCCACCGAGAGAGAGGGCGCGGAGTCGAGGCTGGACCGCGGACGCAAGGGCCTCGGCGCCTCGGAGAGCCTCCTGGACCGGCCGGCGGGCCTGCTCCAGCGGCGCCCGGAAAAGGTCCGGGCGCCGCTGGAGGTCGTTGAAGACCACGGCACGGTCGTCCCCCACGACGCGCTCCCGTCGCTTCTCATAGCCCTCAAGGACAGGAGCGCCCGGGTCCGCTCCCGCGCGGCCGATGAGATCGGCACCCTGGGAGAAGAGGCCGCCGAAGCCGTACCGGCTTTGAGGAAGGCGCTCAAAGACGAGAGCCCGCGCGTCCGGGCCAGCGCAGCGCTGGCCTTGGGGAACGTCACCCGGGGCTCCGATAACGCCGTCCGGGACCTCCGGCGCGCCCTGAAGGACCGGCACGCCGACGTTCGCTACTGCGCCGCCGAGGCGTTGGGGAGGATCGGCACTTCCGCGGCGAGCAAAGCCTTCAAGCGCCATCTGCGCCGGGAGCTGCGCACTTTCCTGGACAAGCCGTCCAAGACCGAATGACCGGAGCGCGGCGAGCCGGCGCCCATCCCCTGCGCCGGAAATAAAGCGCCGGGGGAGGACCTGGGTCCTCCCCCGGCTGTCTTTTGAATCAGTGTCTCAGGCGGTGACCGCCCCGGAGAGCCGATCCTTGCACTCGCCCACGGTCTTCTTGACCGCGACGATGGTCTTCTCCAGCAGGGCCTTCTCGTCGTCGGTGAGCTTGATCTCGTAGATCTTCTCCATGCCGCCGGCGCCGATGCGGGCGTTGACCCCGATGTAGAGGCCGTCGATCCCGTACTCGCCCTCGCAGAGAGCCGCGCAGGGAAGGATCCGCTTCTTGTCCTTGAGGAAGGACTCGGCCATCACGATAGCGCTCCAGGCCGGGCTGAAGAAGGCCGAGCCCTTGCCCAGCAGCTTCACAATCTCCGTGCCCGCCTCGCGCGTCCGGGTGGAGATCTTCTCGATCGTCTGCGCGTCCATGATCTCGTTCAAGGGCACGCCGCCGACGGTCGTAAGCCTCGGGAGGGGCACCATGGTCGGGCCGTGGCCTCCCAGGACGGTGCCGGCCACGTCCTCGACGGAGACTCCGAGCTCCATGGCCACGAAGGCGCGCCAGCGGCCGGTGTCGAGCGTACCCGCCATGCCGACGACCTTGTTCTTCGCGAAGCCGGAGACCTTGTGAAAGACGTAGACCATCGCGTCGAGCGGGTTGGTGACCACGATGACGAACGCGTTGGGAGCGTGCTTCTTCACGCCTTCGGCGACCTTGGAGATGATCTTGATGTTGGTGTCCAGCAGGTCGTCCCGGGTCATGCCCGGCATGCGCGGCTTGCCCGCGGTGATGATCACGATATCCGCCCCGGCGATGTCCTTATAGTCGCTGGAGCCGATGATGTTCGCGTCGTAGTTGCCGTGCGGGGCCATCTCCATCAGGTCGAGAGCCTTCCCCTTGACGGGGCCCTCGAACTCGGGGATATCCAAGACAACGATATCGCCCATCTCCTTCTGGGCGGCCAACATGGCGAGGATCTGCCCGATCTGTCCCCCGCCGATAAGAGCGATCTTTTTGCGCATGATTGATCTCCTTGCTGGTAAGCTGGTCCTCCAGACTGCTTCTGCTCCTAAAATGTTATCAAAAAAAGGACGCGTCAATCCCCATTTTCGCCTGGATTGACCCCCGCCGTCTTTGGTACATTAGAAAGCGACCCATCCGCGCGCCCCGCGGGCGGCGCCTCTTCTCCGTCCGCCCATACGATACCTGCGCCGGCGCGGCGGCAGGAGAACACTCCGGTGGGAGGAATACGATGAAAAAGAACGACGTCTTTCACGCGGCGCGTTGCGGCTTCCTGGTCGTGAGCGCGATCGCGGTGACCGCGGCCTTCGCCGCAAGCGCCAAGGCCGGCGTAATGATCCCCGACCAGCATACCGCCGGCCTCTGGCATTTCAACGAGGGCTCCGGGGGCGCGGCCGCGGACGAGAGCGCGAACGGCAACAACGGGGCGATCCTCGGAGGGACGTCCTGGACGACGGGCGTGTTCGGATCGGCGCTTTCCTTCGACGGCGTCGACGACTACGTCCGGGTTGAGGATTCGGCGAGCCTGGATATCACCGGCTCGTTCACCATTGAGGCCTGGGTAAAGATCGGCGTCCTGGACGGGGCCCTGCGCGCGATCGTGATCAAGGAGGGCATCTATAACAGAATAGGCGCGCGGAACAGGCCCTACGCGCTCTGGCTCGCACCGAGCGGCAGGTTCGCGCTGTATATCGGCGACGGAAGCGGCGCCGATTCCTTGGAATCCACTTCCGGCCTGCAGACGGGCCAGTGGTACCATGTCGCGGCGACGAAGGACGGCAACACGCTCTCGATCTACGTGAACGGCGCCCTGGAGAACAGCAAGACCACTTCGATAGCGACCCTGCTCACGACGAGCAACGAGTTGGTGATCGGGACCATGTATGAGGGGAGCCCCTTCCACTATTACTGGTTCAACGGCGCCATCGACGAAGTCCGGGTCTCGAACGTCGCCCGGACGGCCGAGGAGATCGCGCAGAGCGCCGTCTTGAACCTCAGGCCGGTCGCGGACGCCGGTTCCGACCAGGCCATCACGATCGCCGAGACCGCCGCCCTCAACGGCGCCGGGTCTTCCGATCCCGAAAGCGAGCCGCTCTCATACAAGTGGTACGAGGACCTGGACAACGACGGGATATTGGAGGAGGAGGAGATCGTCGCCACCGACCCGACGCCCGGATTGAGCTACACGAAAGCGGATGTCGGGATCCATTACTACCTGTTGGTGGTCAACGACGGCGAGCTGGATTCCGCGCCGGATACCGTCGTGGTCGGCGCGGCCGCGGCCGGGGAAGGACGGCCGGAGCCCAACATGGCTCTAAGCGTCTCCCAGATGAAGATCCACTGGGTGGGCGCCAACAAGATAAGCTTCCACGGCGAGATTCCGGCGCTTCCCGAGGGCGTCGCCGGCCAGGACGACCTTCTCCCGCAGGGGGCGATCCTCACCCTCGAGATCCCGATCAAGTCCGATCCGAGCCGCTATGCGGTCGGGCAGGCGGAGGTGGACTTCAACACCCGCAAGAAGCTCTGGGACACGCTGCCCAGGTAGAAGAACCGTTTATGTGAAGAGCCGGAAAGAGGACAATATCTCTTGATGGCGCAAGCGCCACGGGAGGGATGGAGAGAAAGATGAATAGAACGATTCTGGGGCTGGGCTTGATATCTGTGATGGCGTTCTGCGCGGCCGCCGCTCACGCCGCGGTCTTGGCGGCGAACAAGACGGAGATCATGTTCGACGGTGAGAAGATCCACGGGCTGAAGGGCTTCACCTACAAGGTCTACAAAGACAGGCGGGACGTGCGGGGAGACGGCAAGAAAGAGGGGACAGGCCTGCTCCAGAAACGTCTGCACGTGATCGGGGAGATCCTCGTCCACTCGAGCAGCGAGCTGCTGGACAAACATATGGACAACAACACCTCCCTACAGATCATCCTTCAAACCATCATGCAGGACTCGTATCCGGAGGGACTGAGCGGCCCGACCTTCCGCTTTCACGAGTGCGCGATAGAGGGGATGCGCCCCTTGTCGCGCGGCGACGGAGCAAGAGCCTTCACCGTATACTCCTTTAGGGCCGCGGGCGTGAGCGGCGCGTTCCCGACGAAAGAGGGCAAGATGACGCCGGGATACCTCCGCTCGGAATGGGAGTTCGACGAGGAAGGGTACTCCTGGGAGACCGCCGCGATGGTGGCCGAAGGGGCTGAGCTAACCGACATGAAGGTCGACGACTGGACCTTCCAGGAGGCCCTGGAGTTCCAGCTCGACGGCCACGGCTACGCGCTGACCGGCGACATCGTCACCCCCCACGAGCCTTTGTAGGCGTCGTCCCCGCCGCGCAGCCGGCCGAAACGCGCGGATTTCTCCCGCCATCCGTGTATGATATAGCCTCGTGAGCATAGAAGAGAAAGCGCGTTCGGAGTCGAACGGCTCGGGCGCCCCGGAGGAGTCCTGGGACTTCGCCGGCTGGGGCAAATCCCGCAGGATCAAGGACATCGGCCGCTCGCCGGTCAAGGTGCGGGAGCTGGGCGTCGGGCAAGCCCACGCCAAGAAGCTCGGCCAGTGGCGGGCGACCGCTATCTGCGGAAACGACATCACCTCGAGCTGCCTGTACGTCTCCGCGCTCTCCATCCTGTCGGACATCCCCCCCAAGCTCGCCGAGCACCTGAGCACCGTGGACCATCTCTACCCGCGGCTACGCATCGACTTCCTCACGGTCAAGGGTAAGTTCGGCCCGGAGCTCATCGAGCGGCTCTCGCGCAGGCTGAACGTGCCCAAGAACTACATGTTCATCGGCACGCCCGGCGACCGCTTCCCCCACAGGATCGCGTCTTTGGGCGGGGTCCGGCTGGTCATGGGGTGACCCATCCCGCTCCGACGAGCGAACCCGCCTCAGAGACCCCAAGAGCTTCAGGTAATCGACGGGCAGTAATGGGTTTACTGTAGTCCTACCCTCGGCCGGCCTTGCAGTATTCCTGACAGAAAATAAAGCGATTGTATTATATGCGTTTTTCTTATATGAATGTCAGCGCCTGTCCTTGACTTGTCAACGACCCGGGGCTATACAATTATGTAGGCTACCGGCAATGACAGCGTGTGCGGCGTCTCACATTCTTCCGGTGCCCGGATAGGATCGTCTCAGGTCCGATCAGCAGGAGGAGCCATGAACAAGTACGTGAAAGCTCTCATGATTCTCGGGGTCGCGATGGCCCTTTTCGCGGGGAAGGCGGCGACCGCGCCTCGCGACGCTGAACAGCACCCTGTCCAGCTCGTGATCACACGAGCGGCGGCGGACCTGAGCGCAGGCACGCTCATCATCGAAGGAAAGAATTTCGGCGCCGCGCCCGAGGTTTTGTTCGGGGCGCCGGGAGGCGCGCTGCAGGACCTTCAGGCCGCTCTCACGGCCGGCGGATCGATCGCGGCGCCCCTGCCGACCACGGAACCCGGAACGTACCTGCTCATCGTGAGATCAGGCCAGGGCGCGACGCAGACCGCGACCATGAACGTGACGATCGGCGCGACAGGCCCCGAAGGGCCGCGGGGCCCCAAGGGCGACACCGGGCCGGCCGGACCGCAAGGCCCCGAAGGACCGGAAGGACCCGCAGGGCCAGAAGGACTCCCCGGACCGGAGGGCCCCATCGGACCGGAAGGTCCCGAAGGACCGCAAGGCCCCGAAGGAGCGCCGGGACCCGCCGGGCCGGAGGGACCAGAGGGGCCCGAAGGACCGCAGGGCGCCGAGGGCGACACCGGACCCGCCGGTCCGCCAGGAACGAGCTCCTGGACCGACGGCAGCGGGACGGTCACGACGTTGGCCGACGTCGGCATCGGCGTCTCGGCGCCCGTGGCGGCGCTGGACGTGGCGGGCGCGGCGAAGATCGGCGACGACGCCGGACCCTGCGATTCCTCGATGGCCGGCGCCATCCGCTGGAACGGGGCCGCGTTCGAGGGCTGCGACGGCAGCGAGTGGCGTGAGTTCACGATGGGGGGCGGCTCCGGGCCGGGTCCGGGGACTGTCGCCCCCTCGTGCAAAGCCATCAAGGACGCCGACCTTGAGGCCGCGAGCGGCCCCTACCTGATCGATCCCAACGGGGGGAGCGAGGCCGACGCCTTCCATGCGTGGTGCGACATGGACACCGACGGCGGCGGCTGGACCTTGGTCACCAACCTGGTGCTCCACAGCAACGACTCGATCTACTTCGCGGCGATCACAGACTACCGCGGCATCGTGAACTACGCGGACGAGAACCTGGCGATCGGCGCCAACGCCCTCAACGACCTCAGAAACGACATGGGCTTCACCGACCTGCGTTTCAACTGCCATAAGGACTACAACGCGAAGACGATCGATATCAAGACGTCGGCGCTCCCGGTGCTCGACTACTTCACCGCGCGCACCAACACCAAGCCCGCGGCGCCGAGCAGCTACACGATTCTCGCCGCGGACAATTCTCACTTGTCCCAGGTGCCCCACCGGTGGGGCTACCTATACAGCGGCGGCTACTTCACGGGGACTTGGAGCACCGACGGCTACGAGAACGACTACCGGCTCCACAATCACCCCTTCTTCGAGGCGTGGACGGCCCATTGGCTGGCCAATCCCAACGAGCGTTTCGAGTGCGACGATTACTTGAACGTCAGCCCCGGCTTCTGGAAGATCTGGGTGCGGTAGCGCCGCGCGCAGCAACGATCCGGGCCGTCCGCGGCACCCTGGCCGCGGGCGGCGTTGCCTTCGGGCGAACGCGCAACGCGGTCGCCCCCGCGACGAAAGCTGAAGGGGGGCTTGATCCGGAAGCAGGCGCCCGTTTCTGCTGACCAAGAAAGCAATGCTTTTCCTGTAATGTTTTTTCCGCACGATTGTCAGCGCCTGTCCTTGAAAAGACAGCGCCGCTCCCATACACTATCCCCAGAACGGACCGCCGCATGGGGTCTCCTTCGGGATGGCGAGGCGGCGGCAAAACCGCAAGGAAGCGCGGAGGCAGACGATGACCAAGACATTCAAAGGATCGGTTTTGACCGCGGGAGCCGCAGCGATTTTGGCGGGGTCCGCCTTCGCGGACACGTTGCACGTCCCGGCCGGATACCCGACGATCCAGGGGGCGGTGGACGCGGCCCTGCCCGGCGACACGATCCTGGTCGCGCCTGGCGCCTATGTCGAGAGCGTCACTCTGAAGCCGGGAGTCATCCTCCGGGGATCGGGCGCCGATGTGACGACCATCGAAGGCGACGGGAGCCTGATCGACAGATGGGGGTACCCCGCAACGCTGTTCGGAGCGGACGACGGCGCCATCACAGGCTTCACGATCGCCGGCGCCGTATTCAACTGGGGCTCCTCGCCGACGATAACCGACAACATCATCCTCGGCAATGGGCAGTGGGGCGTCTACAACTACTACGGTTCCGCGACCATCGCCGACAACGTCGTCGCCGGCACGGGGAGCGGCATCATCAGCAACCGGAGCGATGCGTTGATAGTCCACAATATCGTCACCGATTGCGATACCGGGATCGCCAGCTCCTACGGGTCCGTGACCATAATCAACAACACCGTCACCGGCATGACGTATGACGGCATCTACAACGGCGCCGCCTCCCCGATCATCGCCAACAACATCATCGTCGACAACGGCCGGCATGCCGTCAGGAACATCAACGGCTCCTTCCCGACGATAATCCACAACGACCTCATGGCCGATCAGCGAGACATCAACGACGACGGCTCATCCTCCTCCACTCTGTCCGACAACATATCCGCCAATCCCATGTTCGTCGACCCGGAGGCCGGCGATTACCGCTTGGGGATGGGCTCGCCCTGCATAGACGCCGGGACGAACGACGCCCCGGGCCTTCCGGAGCTCGATGCCGACGGCAATCCCAGGATTTTCGACGGCGACGGCGACGATCTGGCGGTGGTGGACATGGGCGCGTACGAATACATGGGGGGCGGGAGTCCGCCGCCCGCTCCCGAGCTGCCTCCGGGGGCGGAGGCGCCTTCTCCCGGCTCCGACAAGGGCGGGAAGGCGGGCTGGGAAGGCGGCGTCCCCCCCGGCTTCGACAAGGGCAACAAGAAAGGCTGGGGGAAATAGGCCGCCGCCGTCTGGAGGGAAACGATGAAGAGAGTGATTACGGGCGCTTTCTGTTGTCTGGTCGCGTTGGCCGCCTCGGCGAAGGCCGAGGATGCCCTCTGGACCCCGACGGGACCCATGGCCGTCGCTAGAACCTACCATTCCGCGGTCCTGCTCGACAACGGGATGGTCCTCGCCGTGGGAGGCTATTACTCGGGGCCGACCGCGGAGCTCTACGACCCTGCCACCGATTCGTGGGCCCGCACCGGAGACCTGTCCGCGAGAAGAGATGGTGGGACCGCCACGCGCCTTCCGGACGGGAGGGTCCTGGCGACCGGGGGCGGAGGCGCCGGCTACACGATCAGAGACGACGCCGATCTCTACGACCCTGAAACGGGGCTTTGGACCTGGGCGGGAACGATGTCTGCCCCGCGGGTGGAGCACTTCGCCGTGCTTCTCCTCGACGGCAGGGTGCTGGTGTGCGGGGGCGTCATCGGGGATGCGCGCGGCAGCGTGGACATCTTCGACCCCGCGACCGAAACATGGACGGCGGCCGCGCCCATGAACGAGGAGAGGCAGTTCCCCGCCGCGGTGGTGCTGGCCGACGGCAGAGCGCTCGTCGCCGGAGGCTGGAACGCGAAGGAATCGATGTCCGACGCCGAGATTTACGACCCCGCGACGGATGAATGGACGCCGATCGAAAGTATGAATACCGCCAGGTACGCCGCCGGCGCCGTCCTTCTCGAGGACGGCCGGGTCCTGGTCGCGGGCGGGCTGGGCAAAGGCCCTTCTCCGACCCTCGCCAGCGCGGAGATCTTCGATCCCGAGACGGGGAGCTGGACCCCGGCCCGCGGCATGTCAGAAGCGAAATACTTCCACGCGTTGATGCCGCTCCCCGACGGTCGGATCCTCGCGGCGGGAGGTTCCTACCGTGAGCCCGGTCCCTGCTGCACATCGACCTTCCTGGCCAGCGCGGAGATCTACTATCCGTCGACGGGGACCTGGCTGCCGATCGCTCCCATGACGCGGGCGAGGGTCCGCTTCACAGCCACGCTCCTCCTCGACGGCCGGATCGTGATGGCGGGAGGCTTCGGTGTGGGCACCAGCGCGGAGGTATTCGACCCGAGCCTGCTGCCGCCCGCGGACGACCCGCCCCCCCCGCCGCCGGTCGAGAATCCGGGAAAGAACCAAGGCCCGGCCAACGAGAGCGCGAACACGCCGACCAACGCCCAAGGGAAGCTCAAGGGCTGGGCCAAGGATTAGCGGACTGGCTGGCGACCATCTCGAGCCTGCTCGAGAGGCCGGCCGCATGCCGGATCTACGTCAACGGACCCGGACGAGTCTATCCGCAGAGGCGCGACCGCTTCGAGAGCGTGGACGCGCGGTTCTCGGACGCCGCCGAGATCGAGGCCCTGCTCAAGGGCTGCGCCGCGAGCGTGGGCAGGCGCCTGGCCGGCGACGAGGCCGCCTGCCACTTTAGGATGAGGGGCGGGACGAACGTGGCCGCCTTCCGACTGCCGGGAGCCGCGGCGCCCCTGCCGTGCTTCTGGAATACATCCTGGACCCGCTCCCGGGGGCCTGATATCCGTCGCGGGATATGCCGGTGCTGCGGCGCTGACCGGACTGCCGAGAAAAGCGTCGGGGGCGCCGGCGCGCGAAGCCGGTCCTGTTTGATCCGGCGAAGATCATTGCGATTCCTCGGCGAGGACCGGGCGGTCTCTCGACGACGCACGCTCAATATGTCCGACGGCCTGAAACTTGGAGAAGTGCCGGAGAATCGACACCTCAAAACGGGGGCGACAATGTGACCAAATCGGCATTGACAACCGCGGGCGGAGGACTATACTTAAGTGTGGAGTCGGATTTTACTATCGGAAATCCCCGTCGGCACGTTAACGATCGGGCGATCAGTCATCCATCGTTTCGAGGAGAGGAGGGTTGACAATGCTACGCGCAATGTCGCTGTTCATTCTGGCGAGCTGCGCCTTTCCGTGGATGGCAAAACCAGCCACGGCAGGGCTGATCCAGGAGACGGAGACGCTCCTCACCGACTTCTTCCCGATGACGACGAACGGGGAGAACGGCGTCCGTTTTCAATACAGCGAAGCCGACGGAACCCATGGCGATCTGACGAACGCCGGAGATTATGATTTTTGGACACCGGAATCTCCAGCGAAAGTGCCAAGAGTGATCCTATGGCATGCGCAGCAGCCCATAAGCAATATCCCGGCCGGCGCCATCCAGGCTCACCCGGGCGCCGTGACCCAGGGGGGATATGACCGCGACGCGGTCATACGCGTGACGCTGGACGGCGGTTTCGACCAGGTCCGGGTCCAGGGCCAGGGAGCCAAGACCAACGGCTCGATGCGGTTCTACATCTACAAGGGAGAAGACGGCTACGACGCCCCGCTCTGGGAAGCGTGGGAAGGCGGCGCGTTCGACCTGACCATCCCGTACTCCGACGGCGACTATCTCTACTTCGCCGTTGACGCCGGGCCGAACGATATCAACGACTGGTCGTACTGGGAGGACATCCGATTCCAGGGCTTGGGCCAAGGCGAACCCCCGCCTATCCTGCCTCCCCCGCCGCCTCCCCCCGACCCCTCGGCGGGGCTGATCCAGAACGCGGAGATGTACCTCGCCGACTTCTTCCCGATGACGACGAACGGGGAGAACGGCATCCATCTCCAATACAGCGAAGCCAACGGATCCTATGGCGATTTAACGAACGCCGGCGACTACGATTTTTGGACGGCGGACGCTCCATGGAACGTGCCGAGGGTGACCCTTTTGCAGGCGCAGCAGCCCATAAGCGATATCCCGGCCGGCGCCATCCAGGCGCACCCAAGCACCCAGCTGGGAATGCGCCGGGACGCGGTAATCCGCGTGACGCTGGACGGCGGGTACGACCAGGTCCGGGTACAAGGCGTGGGAGCCAAGAAGGGCGGCTCGATGCGGTTCTACATTTATAAGGGAGAAGACGGTTACAGCGACCCTCTCTGGGAGGCGTGGGAGGGCGGCCAGTTCGACCTGACCATCCCGTACACCGACGGGGAATATCTGCACTTCGCCGTTGACCCCGGATCGAGCGATTCCAACGATTGGTCGTACTGGGAAGACATCCGATTCAATGGCGAATACCAGGGCGACCCCCCGCCGGTTTTGCCTCCCCCGCCGCCTCCGCCGCCCCCCCCTGACCCCTCGGCGGGTCTGATTCAGGACGCGGAGACGTTCCTCGCCGACTTCTACCCGATGACGACGAACGGGGAGAACGGCATCCGCCTGCAATACAGCGAAGCCAACGGCTCCCATGGCGATTTGACGAACGCGGGGGATTACGATTTTTGGACCGCGGAATCTCCATGGAAAGTGCCGCGGGTGATCCTATGGCACGAGCAGCAGCCCGTGAGCAATATCCCGGCCGGCGCCATCCAGGCTCACCCGAGCGCCGTGACCCAGGGGGGCAATGATCGCGACGCGGTCATACGCGTGACGCTGGACGGCGGGTTCGACGAAGTCCGGGTCCAAGGCCAGGGGGCCAAGACCAACGGCTCCATGCGGTTCTACATCTACAAGGGGCAAAACGGCTACAGCGCCCCGCTCTGGGAAGCGTGGGAAGGCGGCGCGTTCGACCTGACCATCCCTTACACCGACGGTGAATATTTGTTCTTCGCCGTTGACGCCGGAGCGGACGATGTCAACGACTGGTCGTACTGGGAGGACATCCGATTCCAGGGCTTGGGCCAAGGCGAGCCCCCGCCTGTCCTGCCTCCCCCGCCGCCTCCGGCGGCCGCCGACATCGAAACGCCCACCAAGGTGGTGTTCGAGGAGATCGGGGAGACCGAGGTCACGGCCTCGGCCTACGCTCCCAATCCGGCCTTCACCGGGCTGGGCACGGACCAGGCCGCCGTCAACCTCCTCATCTCGCCGGACGGCGCCGGCTTCACCGAAGACGGGTGGCACGGATCCGCCGACTCCTGGGCCACCCGGGCCCCCATCCCCACGCCCAGGCAATACGGCCTCGTGGCCGCCTTCGGGGGCAAGCTCTACGTGATCGGCGGAGTCGACGGCTCGGGGAGCTGCACCGACAAGAACGAAGCCTACGACCCGGTCACGGACACTTGGCAGACCATGGCGCCGATGCCGACGGCCCGCGAATTCATCGGCGGAAGCGTGATCGGGGGAAAGATCTATGCGGTCGGGGGGCGCTGCTATCCTTCCAGTCCCGTCGGCGTGAACGAAGCCTACGACCCGGTCTCGGACACTTGGCAGGCCATGGCGCCGATGCCGACGGCCCGCCTAGTGACCATGGCGGCCGCCTCCGGCGGGAAGCTCTACGTCATGGGCGGGTACACCGGCTCCACCACGGTGACAGCGAACGAGGAGTACGACCCGGCCACCGACTCGTGGAGTACCCGGAGCCCCATGCCCGCGGCGCGGAACGACGCCCGGGCGGAGTCATTGACGGGGAAGATCTACGTGATCGGCGGGTACACCCCTTCCCCCTTCGCCATCGTCGGCACCAACGCGGAGTACGACCCGGCCACCGACTCGTGGACGAGCCGGGCGGCCATGCCCACGGCTAGAAGGGGGATCTCGCTGGCCGTCCTCGGGGACAAGATCTACGCCATGGGCGGCTTCAGCGACGCCGAGATGTACGCCGAGAACGCCAACGAGGTCTACGACCCGGCCACCGACACCTGGGTCGCCCGGGCCGACGTGCCGAACTCCCACGCGTGGGGCGGCGGCGGCGCTCTGGGGGGCAGGCTGCACGTGATGGGAGGCTACGACGGAAACACGCGCCATGCCCTGCACGACGAGTACGACCCCGGACTATCCACGAAGTTCCCCGGGCTCGCGGCCGGCGGCCTATACTTCTTCAAGGCGAAGGCGCGGGACGCAGGCGGGGTCGAAACGCCGGAGTCGCCAGTCTTCGAGGTCCAGCTCAAGGGCGGGCCCGTCGTCGCCCCGATCCCGCCCCAAAGCGTGGATGAGGGGAACACCCCGGCCGTCCAGCTCTCGGCCACGGATCCGGAGAGCGACCCCCTCGGCCTCTCGGCCTCGGCGCCTTCCTTCTGCGCCCTGACGGACAACGGAAACGGGACGGGCGCCTTGAGCTGCGGCCCGGGCTTCAGCGACGCGGGGACCTATTCCGTCACAATCACGGCCACGGACCCCGGCATGGACAGCGGCTCCGAGACCTTCGTGCTCACGGTCAACGAGATCTGCGACGTTGCAGAAGAGGTCTGCGACGGAGCGGACAACGACTGTGACGGCCAGATCGACGAGGGCGTCTCGTCCGCGTTCTACCAGGACGCGGACTCGGACGCCTACGGGGACGCGGCCTCTCCCGCCCAGGCGTGCGACGCGCCGCCGGGCTATGTGGCCGACGCCACGGACTGCGACGACGCCGACGGCGCCGTGAATCCCGCCGCGACGGAGATCTGCGACGGCAAGGACAACGACTGCGACGGCGGGGCGGACGAGCATGCGGAGCTCGGCAGCACCACCTGCGGCGTGGGCGTCTGCCAGGTAACGGTGGACAACTGCGTCGACGGAACGCCCACGACCTGCGCGCCGTTCTGGGGCGCCCAGACGGAGGAGACCTGCGACGGCCTGGACAACGACTGCGACGGCCAGGTCGACGAGGGTCTCCTCTCCACGTTCTACCGGGACGCGGACGGGGACGGCTATGGGAACGCGGCCTCGACCGCCCAGGCATGCGACGCGCCGCCGGACTACGTGGCCGACGCCTCGGACTGCGACGACAGCAACAAGGACACGAATCCCGGGGCCACGGAGGTCTGCGACGGGGCGGACAACGACTGCGACGGGGCGGCGGACGAGGACCTGACCAGGCCCACCGCGTGCGGCGAGGGCGCGTGCGCGTCGACCGGCGAAGAGACCTGCTCCAACGGCTCCTGGGGCGGCGACACCTGCACCCCCCTCGTGACCCCCTACAGGGGGCTGACCATCAACTCCGACACCAAGCTGTGCCCCGGGACCTATTCTCTGGGCG
>JBDREN010000101.1:0-9718 GCA_043819795.1 Elusimicrobiota bacterium | reverse complement strand
CGGCCCACGATCCCCCGTCCCAGTACTGGTTCGTGTCGTTCTTCTTGATCGAGAGCTCGACGGCGTCCACTTCGGAGCCCGCGTAGATGTCCGTATAGGAACCGTCGATCTGGTCCAAGGCGCTCACCGCGCCGCCGTCCGGCGGGTTGGTGATCGTGGCGGTGGGGATGTTCACGTCGTATGTGAATATATTGCCCGAGGTCGGCGTGGCCTCCGCGTTGCCGGCCGTATCCACCGCGCGGCACCGGACCTCGTATTGGTACCCGTCGGTGAAAGCCGTCAGGGTGTAGGTCCAGGGGTCGGTGCCCGTGGCGTCGTTGTAGGCGGTCGGGAAGTTCCCCCAGGTGCCGTTCCAGTAATCCGTGGTGGCCGGGTCCAGGCCCACGCTGTAGCGGACGATCTGCACCTCCACCTTGTCCACGGCCAGGTCGTCGGAGGACACGCCCGCCAGCACGGTGAAGCCGGCGCCCTTGGCGTCGTCGGCCCCCGGGTCCGACACGCTCGAGGTGGGGGGCTCGTCGTCGAACTGGAACTGCGCCGCGTTGCCGTAGCCTCCCGTGTCCGGGAGGACCTCCACGTTGCCCGGCTCGTCGGTGGCCCTCGACCTAATGAGGAACGTATGCCCCGAGGGCCAGGCGGGAGGGAGCTTGTTGTCGGCCGATGTGATGGACCAGGAGCTTTGCCACAGGTCGGCTATGACCGTCGAGGTGGAAGAGGCCCAGGTCGCCCCGGTCCAGTACTTGTTGGAGGTCTGGTCCCAGATGTTCACCTCCACCTGGGTAACGGCGCTCACGGGGCCCACGTCCTGGTGGGTGCCGGAGGCCACGCTCAGGCCGGTGTAGAGCCCGCCGTGCGCCGGGCCCAGGATCGTGGTCTGCGGCGCCACCGCGTCGAAGATGAAGGACCGCAGCTTGATCGTGGAGGTTCCCCCGGCCTTGTCGTAGGCCTGGACGTAGATCGTGTACTCGTTCAAGCCCCCCTCGCTCGAGAAGGTGCTCGTGGGATAGGGGATGTCGAACTTCCAGGTCTCGGTGCTCTGGTTGAAGTCGCCGTCCAAGGGCACGGCGTTGAGCTCGACCGGCGTGCCCACCCAGTCGAAGGCCACGCCTCCATTATAGGTGCCGTCCCACCGGAAGAGGTCCCCGTCGCGCTGGATCCAGAACTTGACGTTCCCCGTCCGGCCCGGGCTCGTATCCGCCCCCGTGCCCGAGATCATAGGCAGGCTCTTGTAGGTCACCCCGTCCGACGCCGGCAGGTTGATGGTCACGGTCGGCAGGGAAACGTCGTACCAGAAAATATTGCCGAAGGTCTGCGCTCCGGTGTTGCCCGCGGTGTCGGTGGCCTGGCTCTTGATCTTGTAGCGCTTGGTGTCGATGAAGGTACTGACGGAGATCTGGTAGCTCCAACTGACCCCGTGCGCGCGGGTGGAGACCTCGGCCGGCTGCCACTGGCCGCCGTCCCACCATTCCAGCTCGTTGCTGGGGTTGGTGGTGTCCACGCGGACGATCCAAAGGTCCACGTAGTCCGCGTCGCTGTCGGCCGTGCCCGAGATGGTGGCCAGGTTCCGGGCCCAGGAGTTGGCCGCCGGGTACTGCACGAACGAGTCGGGACCCGTGACGTCGTAGGTGAACGTGCGCGAGGCCGCGGGCACCGAGAAGTCGGTCTGGACGTTGCCGATCCCGTCGGTGGCCTTGGTATAGAGCACGAACCCGTGCCCGTCCTTGGCGCTCCAGTCCACGCCGGTGATCTCCCAGGTCCCGCCCCCCAGGCCCGTGACCTTGGGCAAGGCCGGGGGCATGGCCGTCTGCCAGGCCGTCCCGTTCCAGTACCGGGACACCGCGTCGTCCTGGTCCTCCAGCACGTACTCCACGTACGCGACGCTCGAGTTGGCGTCCGACGAGGACCCCGTGACGGTGAACCCGGCCTTCACGCGGCTGTTATGGGCCGGGGCGCTGATGCTCGAGGCCGGGGGCGTCCGGTCGATGGTGAAGGTAATGACCGCGGTGCCGGAGCCCGAGCCTTCCTCGTTGTTCGCCGCGTCCACGGCCCTGCTCTTGATCTCGAAAGCCTTGCCGTCGCGGCTCGGGCCCGCCCAGTCGATGCCGCCCGGCACCGTGTAGTCCCAGTCCGTGTCGACCGTCGTCGCGTTGACCCAAAGGTCCACGCCGCTGAAGACCCAGGCCGAGCCGTCCCAGCGCTCGGTCGAGTTAGTGTTCTGGATGGCGATCTGCACGTTGACGAGCTGGCCCGGCACCGCCTCGGACGCGGTGCCCTCGATCAGGGTGATATCCGTGTAGAACCCGCCGTCGGCGATCGTGGTGATCGCGGAGGTGGGCAGGCTCACGTCGTAGAAGAAGTCCCTGTCGGCCAGGGCCTTGGTCTCCTGGTTGCCCACCGCGTCGAGCGCCGTCACCTTCAGGGAGAACTGCTCGGCCTCCCGCCACCCGGCGCCGCTCGCGTCGTAGGTCCAGTTGCCGCCCACCACGTTGACCGTGACCGAGGTGAAGGCCGTGGTCCACTGCGCCCCGTCATAATAATAGGTGGGCGAGGAGCCGCTGGAGATGGTCAGCCGGGCCTCCGCGATCGTGGAGTACGAATCGCTCACCGTCCCGCTGATCGTGGCCAGGGACTTGACGAAGCTCGCCCCGGGCGTCGTGACGTCCGAAGCCGGGTCCGACTCGTCCGCGGTGAACGTGATGGAGGCGGTCCCCACCGTGAAGTCGTTCTGCTGGTTGCCGGCGTCGTCGTAGGCCCGGATGTAGAGGCTCATCAGATGCCCGTCGCGTCCGGTCAGGTCCACGCCCGTGTAGTTCCAGGTCGAGCCGCTCACCAAAGTCACGGCGGGCAGGTTGCCCGGGAGCCCGTCCTGCCAAGCCGGGCCGGGCACCGTCCGCCAATACTTGCCGTCGATCTGGTCCTGGATGATGAACTCGGCCGAGGCCACCCCGCTGACCGAGTCTCCCTGGTTGCCCACGAAGGTCCAGCCCGGCCCGGCCGAGCCCAGATGCGCGGGGCTGGTGACGCTGCTCGTGGGCCTGCCCACGTCCCAGGTGAAGGTGACCGTGCTGGCGAACTGCTCGATGTTGCCCGGATTGGGCTTGGACTTGTCCTCGGACACGGACCATATCTGGTACTGCTTGCCCGCCTCCATGTCGGCTTGGCCGGGGAAGTTGGCCGACCAGGTGATGTCAGCGCCCGGCGTCAGGCCCGCCACCTCGTTGAGGACGACCGGGCCGCCGGTGTTGACCCAGGATTCCAGCTCCGCGTCGTAGTAGTCGTCGTCGTCCACGTTGTGGAGCGCGTAGCTCATCCGGTCCACCCCGGTCCGCGAGTTGTCCCGCGCGGTCCCGGTGATGACCGGAAGTGCGTTGAGATACCCCGAGGAGGGCTTGTTGATGATGGAATCCGGCCTCTCCCCGATCCCCGGGCCCGGCTGATACAAGTCGTAGACGAAATAGGAAGAGCTGGTCACGACGGTATAGGTCCCGGCCCGGTCCAGGACCCGGAGCTTGACCTGGTACCTGGCGTTATGGGTGAGGTTCGCGGGCGACATGGCGTAGCCCCAGGTGAAGGGGGAGCCCGCCACCGTGGCCGTGGGAATCCAGACGAGTGGGTCGGTGATGTTGATCCCCGTGATCCAGGACCCGGTCCCGTCCCCGTTGGGATCGTCCCAGTCCCCCATCCCGCCGGTCCCTTCCAGTCGCCGGATGCTGAGCTCCGCGCCGCCCGCGGCCCTCGGCTGGTCGTTGTCGGCCGCGGTGCCGCTGATGATGCCGAAGACGTTGTAGGACGTCCCGGCGGGCGCCGAGGCCGTGTCCGGAGGATAGACGTTGCCGCCCGAGGGCGCCTCGTCGTCGTAGTTGAAGCCGATCACCGGCGAATACGTCACGTCCTCGGCCCCGCCGTGGTCGTCGTACACCCGCGTCTTGATCTGGTACTGCTGGGTCACGTTCGTGACGAAGGCCACCGTAGAGGTGTCGAGAGTCCAGATGCCGTTGGCCGCGTTGATGGAGCCCTCCACCCAGGTCTCATCGCCGGACCAGCCGCTGTGGGTCCAGTATTGGTTGTTGGGGTTCTTGATCTGCACGTCTATCTTGGTGAACTGGCCCCCGGCCGGGGAGACGGCGCCCCCGCTGCTTTGCGCCACGCTGTTGACGTAGGAGTTGTTGACCGGAAGCGCGATCGTGCTCGTCGGATAGGGGTCGATCTTGAAATTGTTCGCCTCGGCGGCCGCCCATTCCCCGTAGAAGCCGGAGTCCGGGTTGTCGCTGCGGGAGACCCTCAAGGTGATCGTCCCGGTGGGGACCGAATAGAGGATCCCGGGGGAATCCGGGTCGTCGCTCTTCTTGAAGGTGACCGACAGCAAGCCCGAGTTCATCCACGAGGTCGTGGAGTAGACGCCGGAAACCAGCGTCCCGTTGCGGCGCCAGTTGACGAGGTCGCCCGGGTAGAAATCCGTGCCCTGGACCTGGAAGGAATACTCTTTGGCTCCCAGACCCGCGTAGTTGTTGACGACGTTCGTGACCGAAGGGTTCACGGCGATGTCCCAGTCGTGGCCGGAGATGAGCCGTGCGTTGTAATACGACGGCGTCGTGTTGTTGGTGTAGGTCACGTAGTTCTTGTTCTTGGTGAGCCCCTGGCAGACCCGGCTCGAGTTGTAGTCCGCCATGTAGAGCTCGATGATGATCCGGTCCGCGGCTTGGACCGAGATATTGGAGGCCGTGGTGCTCGAGAAGTTAATCTGTCCCGCCGCCGCTCCGACGTTCGCGCTCGAATCCCAAAGGTTGTCGATCTCGCCGGCGAGGTCGGCCCCCGCGCTGTTGTCCTCGTGCCAGAGATACATATACGCCGCGAGGACGTGGATTCCGTCCTGGTCCAGTCCTCCGACGTAGAAATTGAAGGTGGTGCCGGAATTGACGGTCTGGACCTCCATCGGTTCGGATATCCAGATCCCGAAATAGACGTAGTCCGTCGGCGCCCCGCAGGCGCTGTTCGTCTGGTTGATGAGGGCGTTGCTGCTGACGGACACGCTCCCCGGCGTGTCGGCCACCAGGTTCTTCTCCCCGTCATGGACGTCGTTCCAGAGCACCCCGCCGGCCCCGAGAGCGCGATAGTTCGAGGGCTTTTTGTCTCCCGTATAGCTCGAGCCCCGGAGGTAGAAATCCGTCACCGCGCCCACGGAAGCCGGAGCGGCCGCCCGCAAGAGGAGGATCGCACACCCGAGCAGCAGAGCGGCCGGCTGGACGGCAAATAGACCCGGCCAGCGGCCTACGCCCGCCTCCCCGGTGGCTTCCGCTCCTCGGCTTCTCCGGCTCTTTGGGTCCATTCCTCGTTACTTCCGGCCCTTCCCGCCCGTCCGCTTCCCGCCGTTATTGCCCTCGACTAATTCCGGCCCTTTTTCCCCTTCTTCCGGGCCTTCTCCTTCTCCGCCTGGACCTTTTTCGCCTCGCCGCGCACCTTCGCGTCCCCGTCCGAGGCGGCTTCCTTCAGCAGGCGCCCGGCCTGGGGGTGCTTGCTGCGGCCCAAAGCCCTGACAGCCAGCTTGCGCACGCGCGGGTCGCTGTCCCGGGCCACGGCCTCCAGGTCCTCGGAGCCGGCGGCTTTGAGCAGATACAAGAGATTGGCTATCCGGGCCCTCACGCCCACGTCTTTCTCGCGCTTGAAGAGGGTGATGAGGACCGGGGTGTCGGCTTCGGTCCCCAGTAAGGAGAGCCCGATGGCCGCGCTCTGGCGCACCCCGGCGTCCTTGTCGCGGATCGCCGCGAGCAGGACGGGCCGGCCCGCCGAGCCCAGTTTGGTCGCGGTCTCGGCCAGGCACTGGCGGATGATGGCGACCTTCTCGGTCCGGAAGGCCAGAAGCACGGCCCCGGCGTCCGCATCGTCGGCGCGCTCGCCTATCTCCCGGCAGGCCAAAAGGCGCTTGTCCGCGTCGGTGAGCTTGGGCTTCGTCCCGGCCGAAGCCGGGGCCCCGAAAGCGAGCAGCGGCGCGGCGATAAGGGCGGCCAAAAGGGCGAAAACAAGAGCCGCCGCGCGGTGGTCGCGCGCGTGCGCAATGAACGTCTTCATAGCGTTTCCGGGCATGGTAGCCGGCCTGCTTCCTTGTCCCGGCCCCGGCGTACGTGCCGGCGGCGCGGGCTTTTTTCTAGCGAATCCTACTCGGAACGCCTAGGCGATGAAGCGTGGATGTCGCTGGACTTCGTGTCTTGATCCTCCTCCTGGTACGGTCCGTCTCCCGTCGTCAGGGATGCCCTCTCGGGCAGCGCGCTATCGCGCGCTCTACGGCCTAGGTACCGGAGGAGTTCAACACAGCAGCGGGAGGACGCGCAGGCGTCCCGGAGCGTAGGTGAGCTGCAGCGGAGAAAGGGTGAACTCGGAGGCCGTGTCCGGGGCCTCCATGGAGAGGAAGACCGGCTTGGCGTGGACCTTCGGAGAGCGCACTTCCCGGGCCGCCACCGCGCTCTCGCACCGCGCGGGGCCCGGTCCTTCGGCCCTCAGCCTCGCCGCCAGAAGATGGGCGCGGTCCATGTACTCGAGAAGCGCGCGCAGCCCGGGCAGGCGCGAGAGCCGCGCCGCCTCATGGATCATGCGGACCGAGCCCGCGCGCAGCCCGCGACGCAGGTCCGCGCGGGAGATGGGCCGGTTGAAGGCGTCGCGCAGGTCCAGGCCCTCGGCCTGGCGCGCCGCCTCCCAAGCGCCGATGGCCGCGGCCTGTGACATGGCCCTGCGCCCCGCGGACGGAAGCTCAAGGCCGCCGGCGGCCCCTCGGAAGGAGAGGCCGCCCCGCCTGAGGGGGGAATCCAGGCGCGCGGCCCCGCCTTCGGAAGGGCCGCTTTGGCGCGCGGATAAAGGCGGCGCGAACCCCAGACAAAACGCCAGCAGACCCGGCATCACCCAGGCCTTCCTGGCGTCCGTCGCGGCGATTCGCGCTCTCTGCATGGCCTACATACCCCAAAAAAAGAACCCAGCCTTGCTGGCTATCTCACCCCTCTATCCCGGAGATAGCGAGCTAAGGCTGGGCCAAAGCGACCTGCAGATTGACCTTTTCACTTCCGTTACTTTCGGTAGCCTGGCCGCCCCAGAGGGGCCCGCGGCTTTGCGCCCCCGGCTTGCGCCGGGTTTGCCGTTTTCGGTGTAACTCTGCGACAACACTAGTATAACAGAAACCCTTGCGTTGTCAAGGGGTAAGCTCTTGACAAGCCCGGACCTCGTCGGAAATCCCGCGGATTTTCCCGCCCGCGCGCGCCCCGCGGCGCGAGTTCCAGACTGGAGGGCGCCCGCGCCGTCCGGCCTGAGCGACGGCGCTGTCGCGGGGACGCGGCTTCGGACCTCCGGCCGACAGAGTCCGCCCCGATCGGGAAGCGCATTACCCGCCTCGCGCTCCGGGGCGGTCTCCAAGATCGTCCCTGCCGCGTCCACCCGCGCCATCACCCAGGAAGGATAGCCCCCGGCCGTAAAAACGTCAATAGCTAAGTGCGCGCCATGCGCGCGCATTTCCATCGGCTTGCCGCATCGCCGCGCGCGCCTCGCGCGTACCCTCCGCCGAGCGAAGCTTCACCCGAGCGCCGACTCCGGGCCGAGTAAGCCCTGCAAACGCATCACCGAACCAGCCCCGTCACCCGCGCAGCATCACACCCCCCCGACCGCTCCGCCACGCCTATCCGATCCGTCACGCCCATCCGCTCCGTCACGCCCATCCGATCCGCCACGCCCATCCGATCGTTCACGCCGCACCAGCCCCGTCACCCGCGCCATGGCCCTCGTCCTGCTGGATGCTTGGTGCCAGACTTTAGACTCCCGCGTGGAGAGTAAAAACTGATTTAGATTGCAGGATAATTTTTTAGAAAATATCCGGGATCGAGCCAGGGCCGCGAGTTCGCCTTGCGATGCTCGCACAATAGGACCGCACCTGCATTCAAAAGGGGAACTTTTTCGAGCCTCGCGCGTACGTGTGGGCCAGCATCCGCCGGACGAGGTGAATGATGCGGGAATTCACAGGCTGCGAGAAGCTCCCGGACGAGACGCTCTTGGCCCAAACGAAAGCCCTCGCGGGTCGGGAACGAGCGGGCGTGGAGAAGATGCTCCGCCGCCTGGCCGAAGTCGACCGGCGCAGACTATACGAGGGACAAGGGTATCCGTCCTTGTTCGCGTACTGCGTGCGGGAGCTCCGGCTCTGCGAGCCGGAAGCCGGACGGCGCGTGGCCGCGTGCCGTGCGGCGCGGAAGTATCCCCGGGCATTCCGTATGCTCCGGAAGGGAACGCTTCATGTTCGGACCTTGACGCTGCTGGCGCCGCACCTCTGCCAAGCGAACCACCGGAGCCTGCTTGCGCAGGCCGCGGGCAAGAGCACGCGCGCGGTGGACCGTTTGCTGGCTTCCCTGCAGGGCCGGCCGGAGCGTCTGGACCGGATACGTCATCTGGGCCCGGCGCCGAGGCCGGTGACGGACCGGCGCGGACGCGACCACGCTGGTCCGGCCCTGCCGCTGGAGGCCCTGGAGCCGAAAGACCCTGAAGGAGGCCCGGCCGCTCGCGAACCGGCGGCCCTGGAACAGCGCGGTATCCGAGCCGCGTTCTTCGATGGGATCGGAAACGCCGCTTCCGCGGGGCGAGAAGCCGGGCAGGGATGCGCCCCCGAAATAGTCCCCGCTCCGCGCGCTGCGGAGCGGCAGCGCCGTATCGAGATTCTATTCACGGCGAACGAAGAGCTGTTGGCCAAGTTGGAGCGCGCCAAGGAGCTCCTGCTCCATAGGCTCCCGGGCGCGCGGCTGGAGCACGTGCTCCGCGCGGTCCTGGACGACTGGCTCGATAAGCGCGACCCGGAGAGGGTTCTAGCCCGCAAGGCCGATAGGGTACGAAGGCGGGAATCGCCGGAAGGCACGGAAAGCACCATGGTGCACGAGGGGGCTGCTGCGCGACATCCAGCCCGGAGGGCGACCGTGCCGCCGGACCTGGGGAGCGGCGTCGTCTCGGCGGCGCGGGCCGGTAGTCGTTCCCGCAGAATCCCTCAGTCCGTGAAGGACGCGGTCTACCGGCGCGACGGCGGAAGGTGCACCTTCGTCTCTCCGGCCGGCCGGCGCTGCGAGACGCGCGCTCGCCTGGAGTTCGACCACATCGTGCCTTTCGCCCTGGGTGGGATATCGAAAGACGCGGCCAACATCCGGCTCAGGTGCCGCGCGCATAACCGACACTCGGCGCGTCAGACTTTCGGATCGGGGTTCGTAGACGCCGCCATCGCGGCCAAGCGCGCGGGACGACGGAGGAGAGCGGCCTCGACCGGATTCAGCCCCGGCAGCCCCGCAAGAGGACCCTAAGCGCCTCGCTGACGCGCGCGCGGAGCACGCGCACCGGCCTCCATAGCGGGGCCCCACCACGCGCGGGGCGTCCTGTGGGGCTACCGGCACCCTCGCACATCTCCCCGATCGCGCGCGGCGCCGCGGCGAGCAGTGTCCTGCGGTGGGGCCCGCTGCGGGGGAGGCTGTCGGCGGGGCTGTGACATCCGGGTTGGGCGGACGGCTCGTGCGTTCCGGCCCCCGTGGATCCCTCGTGCCCGCCGGGACCGATGGGTGCCTCGTGCCCGCCGGGACCGATGGGTGCCTCGTGCCCGCCGGAACCGATGGGTGTCTCGTGCCCGCCGGAACCGATGGTTGCCTCGTGCCCGCCGGGACCGATGGGTGCCTCGTGCCCGCCGGGACCGATGGGTGCCTCGTGCCCGCCGGGACCG